>JAYTTN010000041.1:0-10162 GCA_043745295.1 Fimbriiglobus sp.
GCGAACCGAAAGGACGCACGCGGCCGAACTTTCCGTTGCAGTTGCGCGCTCGCCCGACGCCTCCGGGGTGTCGAACCTCCACGGTTCGCGCGCAACTGAGCTCCCCATTCGGCGGCGGAGGTGCGAGGTGCCTGCGAACATCTACGTCTACTGCCCGGCCGGGAAGAACGGCCTCGGTCGCGCCGACCTGGAGGAGGCGCTGGAGGAGTTCTTCGGCGACGCGGCCGAGGACTGCGGGGCGGGCGGCGGCAAGGCCGGGTTCAACCTGGACTTCGAGTTTGAGGACGACGAAGACCCGCACGCTTGGGCGGATCGGCTCAAGCCGTTCCTGGTCCGCATCGGCGTGCGGTCGGGCACCACGTTCGATGTGTTCTCGGACGGCTGGGAGCCGGGCCAGGAGTGGCGGCGGGTCGAGGTCTTTGGAGAGGACCGGCGGCGGACTGACCGCCCCGGCAAGTAAGGCACGCCGAACCAGGCGCTGCAGCCGACGGCGGGGGCATGTAGGCTTTTCGAGATTCGTAGTTCACTCAGCCCCCGCCGCGGCTGAGCTGGGTCGTTCGGCAAGCAGAGCCAACCGATGGGCGATGCGGGTTTCGAGCTTCTGCGCCTCAGCCCGTTGACCCGCTTCGCGGACTCCGCGGTGATGGCCGACGAGGTCCGCGCGTTGGAGGCGGACGGCTATCGGTGCGTCCCGCTCGACTGCTCGGGGTGGGATGGCGAGGAGGGCTTCCACACCGCCGTGGCGTCCGCCCTCGACTTCCCGGGCTACTACGGCCGCAACCTGGACGCATTCAACGACTGCCTGTCGTCCACCGAGTCGGGCGGGTGCCGTGGGCTGGTGCTGGTGTTCTCCCACTGGGAGGCGTTCGCACGGCTGGCCGGCGATCGGGCGTGGGCAGTTCTGGACATCATCGCCTGCGCGTCCCGGTTCCGCCTGGTGTACGGGGATCGCCTGCTGGCCCTGCTGCACGTCGCCGACTCGCAGCTCCAGTTCGAGCCGGTCGGCCGTGTCGGGGTGGTATCGTCGCAGCGGGAGTGGCGTCGGCGTGCCCGCGCCGCGTGGGCCAGCGCTCGGGGTAGCGCTCCAGAGGCCGAACCAGGCGCTGCACCTGACCCGGCCACGTAGTCTGATTTCCGCTGCTCACTGCGCTTCTGGTAGGCTGGTTGCGATCCCGGCCGGGCAGGTGAGCTGTGTCGTTCGGCGGGGCGGGACAGAGGACAGACCAATGGCCGAGCCGGCGCCAGCCGCTGACGACCCGCCGGCGTTCTCCGAGGCGTTCCGCCGCAAGATCGCGCTCGGCAAGTACACCGGCTGGGCCGCCGACCTGACCGAGGACCAACTGATCGGTGTCCTGTGGGCGGTCGGCGAGTACGGCCGGCGGTCGGAGCCGGTGCTGGAGTGCCTGGACCGCCACGCTGGTGAGTTCTGGCCGGCCCACGGGCTGCCGCGAGCACGGCTCGGGCTGGAGTTGCTGTCCGCAATGGCCGACCGCGAGCGGTTCACCACCGAGCAGGTCGTCGAGCGGGTGCGGGCGGTGCTGCGGGAGTGGCGGGCATCGCTGGGTGAGCCGCAGGACTGAGGGCAGGCCGAACCAGGCGCTGCAGCGGACACCCGCCCCGCCGGCGGATAGTCTGCGTTCATGGTCGCTCGGGGCGGGTGCCGCTGAGCTGGGTCGTTCGGCCGCGGAGGGCGCACGGATGAGGGAAGGCGTCTCTGCGGAACTCAGCCCCCGCGCACAACGCCTCCTCGGCACGTGGAAGCGCCGCCCGGCCGTCCCGACCGAAGAGGTCGAAGCGACCATCACCGCGTCCGGGTGCCCGTGTTTCGACCCATGGCTTGCCTTCCACGAACGGTACGCCGGTTACGTGGAGATATACTACCAAGACGGCTTTGTCCTGGGGCTCGTCCACCGGGACACCCACTGGTGGACGCCCAACAAGCCGTGCTGCGAGCAGGATGGGCCGGTGTGGTCCATCTGGTGCGCGGAGGGGCATCCAACTTATAGCTACCAACTTGACCAGGACGGCGTGTTCGCCGCCCACGGCCAGCACCGCTCGTTCGACCTTTACGTGGAGCGACTGGCAGCCTTGCGGGAGTTCGGTCCTCGCGGGAGTGGAACCCAAGACCTGGAACGCGACGAAATCCGTGGAGCCGAGTTCGGGGCCATCTTCGCCGACCGCATTCGCCCTTTCCTAGTCGCTGAGTTGTCGGATCAGTTCTGGCGCTACTACACGAGCGACACGCACCTTGTGATCGAGGATGTGGAGGACGGCGAACTGCATCGCGCATGGGTGCGAGCAAGGCAGGCCGAACCAGGCGCTGCAGCAGACGGCGGGGGCATGTCGGCTTTTCCAGGTTCGTAGCTTCAGTAGCCCCCGCCGCTGCTGAGCTGGGTCGTTCGGCGGCGGAAAAGGAGATGCACTTGATGCGCGCATTGGTCTGTTTGGTTGGAATCACCCTCGCCCCCGCCACCTGTCGGGCGGACGAGTGGAAACCACTGTTCAACGGCAAAGACCTGTCCGGTTGGCGGGCGAACAACGACCCGGACTCGTTCGCGGTCAAGGACGGGGTTCTCCGCGTCCAGGCGTCCGGCAAGACGGCCGCCCACCTGTTCTACGTCGGCGAACTCAAGGACGGGGTCGAGAGGTTCAAGAACTTCGAGCTGGAGGTCACGGCCCGGGCCGAGAAGGAGGCCAACAGCGGAATCTTTGTTCACACCGACACGGCCGTCTCGAATGCCGCCAAGCACCTCGCCAACGGGTACGAAATCCAGCTCAACAGCACCGCGAAGGAGAAGCGGAAGACGGGCAGCTTGTACGCCGTCAAAGACCTCGACACGTCCCCCATCGATGAGACCAAGTGGTTCACCGTCCGGGTCGTCGTGAAAGACAAGCGGATCACCGTCGCGGTAGACGGCAAAGAGGTGGTCGATTACACGGAACCGGCGGATGTCAAGCGTCCGAAGGAGCGAGCGGGTCGTCTCCTCCGAGCCGAGGGCGGGGCATTTGCTCTCCAGGCTCACGACGCGAAGAGCGTCTGGTACTTCAAGGATATTCGCGTCAAGCGGTTACCGTGAGCACGCCGAACCAGGCGCTGCAGCCGACGCCGGGGGCGGGAAGGTTTCACTGGGTTCATCGGCTCCGTCGCCCCCGCCGCGGCTGAGCTTGGCCGTTCGGCGGCGGAGGAGAAGAGATGATCTCGTTCAAGACTGCGGTGTTCGCTTTCGCCTGTCTTGCCGTGGCGGCAACAACTCAGGCGCACGCTCAGGATCGCGACAAGCTCAAACAGGACTACGTCCGATTCGCACAGCTCTACTCGATGGACTGGGGATCCTCGATTCTCCTCGACGTCCGAATGCGAGGAGCCCCCAAGCGCGCCGAGATGCTACAGGCCGAGGGGTTCGCCGACCCAACCCTCCGGAAGGCGGTCGAACAGTTCCAGCCGCTGGCCAAAGGGTACTTCGCGGTCTGGGAGTACAAGAAGAACAAGCGGCTGGAGTGGGCGAGTTTCGAACGGGGGGTCAAGACGTGGAAGGCCGTGATGGACGGCGGCGACCTGGGGTTCGTGAACGAGTTGCTGGAAGCCCGCGACGAGCAGAAGAAGTATCGGAAGGCGTCCGCCTACGGGTTCGTGATCAACGCGATCCACGGCGAGGACTGGAAAAGCGTCCTGCCAATCGCCCGAAAGATCGCCGGCCCGAAGGGGACCGATTTTCCGCTCCGGCTCGGCGTGAGCTACCTCCACAACACGTCCCAGGACACGCTCACCAACGTCACGGTGGCCATCGAGTCGAATTCGTGGGTGGAAGAACTGGGGCAAGGCCCGACGCACGTCCTCTTCTTCGAGCGGATCGAGCCGGGCGAGTGGGTGGGGTTTCCCGCCTGGCTCGTCAACGGCCGCTGGGATGGGAAGAGTTACACCGCGGGGGCCGACGTGCTGAAGTGTTCGGTCTACTCGGATCAATCTCACGTCGAAGGCGTCCCGTTCGACATGAAGAAGGTGGGCGGGTCGATGTTCGGGCTGGTTCCCGGCAAGGCCTTCACCGGGAAATACGACACGAAAACGCCGTGGACCCAGCCGCCGATCTCGCCCAAGAAGCTCGCGCTCACGGTGGCCGGCGGGAGTTGGCGGGGCGATAAGCGAATGCTGCTCGTCGCCGACTGTATCGGCACCTACTTCACCGGGGTGGATACGGACATCGCGTCCCAATCGGCCCGCGTCATCGAGGGGAACATCCGGGACGGGAAGGTCGAGTGGGTGCCACTCTACGCGGATCGCGGCGCGCTCGGCGACCCGCACTGGGGGACCATCAAGGACGGCGTGATGGAACTGAACACCGGCAAGGACGGCAAAGTGGCAGGAACCGTGACGTTGACGTTTGCCAAGAAGAAAAAGTAGTCGGTCCATTAGGCCGAACCAAGCGCTGCACCCGACCCGGCCATCGGGTTTGTTTCCCGCGGCTCCCTGCGCGCCTCTGCTGCGATCTGGTGTCGCGGCCGGGCAGGTGAGCTTGATCGTTCGGCGGCAGCGGCAGAGCGGAGCAAAGTGCGCGGCGAGCGCTGGACGTGCGGCCGGCGCGAGGCGATGATCGGGATGCGGAGCGGGGGCGGGTCGCCTGTTGTGGGTGGCGGTCGGGTTGCTGCTGCGGAACGCTCGGGTGCGGTTCGGCACGGCCCGCGGCACCGGGTGGACGCACGGCGCGGCGTGCCTGCTCTTGCTCGCCGACATCCTGGCCGACCACCACCGACGGCAAAACCCAGGCTCGACCAAGGAATCCGCGCACCCGCCCGACCGCCATCGAACTTGAAAGTGCTGGAATCCGATCGATCCGTGGCCTGATCTTGTTAGCCCGCCGCACCACGTCCGGCGGGGCCACCTGGTAGCTGAACGGCTCGATGGCGGCGGCCGGAATAGGCGAGTCACGCGCCGAGCTTTTGCAAGAGCTTGTCGAGGACGCCTTCCTGGTTGCGGGCGGAGGCGAGGGCAACGTCGAACAGTATCAACAGGCGTCCGTAACGGTGTTCGCCCGCCTCCGCGCGGTTTGTGGCGACGACGAAGCCACGGTGGTTGCGGACTTGGACTTGGCAGTATTCCACCCAGTGCTCGCCCACTTCGTCGTTCTCCCGCTGGATATCCCCCTTGCGCACCTCGACGAGCACGTCGCCGAATGTGGCTTGGAATTGGTCCCCGAGTGACAGGCTGGAAACGTCTTCCCATGCCACAGAACCCTTGCGGGTTTGCTCGGTCAGGCGGTCCACGACCTTCGAGAGTTTCTCATCCATCCCTACTTCCCTCCCGCAATGGGGCGGATGATGTCGGTCACGAGCCGGCCACGCAACCGCTCCAACTCCGTGATCATTCCGCCGAAATTGCCACTCATGGTGTCCGGCAGGTGGCCCCGGTTCGCTGTCGAGCGCGAGTGGGAGCGCGTTTGCTGATTCGTCGCTCGTATGCGGTCCACGAGTTTGATCAGTCGGTCCCTCTCCCCCTCGGTGAGCCGACTGTGCTCGCAGAAACGCGCCACGGTCGAAGCCGCGTCGTCCAGGCGAACGAGTCCCAGTGGCCAGTCCTTCTCGGCCAGTGCGCGCTCGGCCTCGCGGAGGAACCGCACCGCTTCGGCCAGATCTCCGCTCAGAGCGAACCGCGTCAGCACGTCCACGGCTTCCGTCGCTGCCTTCTTGAAGTCGGCGCGGAGTTGTCGGCGGGCCAAGTACCACGCGTACCAGATGGACGCGAGGCCGAAGCCAAGCCCGACGACGCTGATGGCATCATACACCGTCGGCCACTTCCAGAAGACATCGGTTTCGGCGAACACGGTTCAATCCCCCCGCACCCGCCGCACCACGTCCGGCGGGGCCACCTGGTAGCTGAACGGCTCGATGGCCGCGTTCGCCCGCCCCTGGCTCAGGCTCCGCACCTCGTTCGCGTAGGTGAACAGCTTCTCCAGCGGCACGAACGCCACCACCTCGGCCGTCGCGTCGCCGCTGATGTCCTTCACGATCCCGCCCCGCTTGGCCAGGTCGCCGGTGACGTTGCCGAGGAACTCGTTCGGCGTCGTCACCGTCACCTTCATGATCGGCTCCAGCAGGTCGATGTTGTCCTCGCACGCCTGCCGGTACGCCCGCGCGGCGGCCACCGCGAAGGCGTCCTCGGTGCTCAAGGCCGGGTCCATTTTGGCGTCCACGACGTTCGCCTGCAGGTTCATCATCGGGTAGCCGAGTTCGCCCGTCTGGCAGGCGTCGATCAGCCCGCGCTCGGCGGCGGCGGCGAACAGGGCCGGCAGCGCCTCCCCCGGCGCGGAGTAATTCACCGTCACCGGCTTCTCCACCTTGAACGTGGTGAACGACACCCGCAGGTAGGCATACGTCGGCTTCGGGCCGAGTTGCGTGACCGTCACCTCCACCGTCTTGCCGCTCCGCAGCATCTCGCGGTAGCTGACGCGCGGCTGCCCGACCCGCACCTTCAGTTTGAAGTCGCGTTCGAGGCGGTGCTTCTTCACTTCCAGGTGCAGCGTGCCCATGCCGCTCATCAGCGTCTGGCCGGTCTCCTTGCTGTCCGTCACCTTGAACGTCGGGTCCTCCAGTTGCAGCATCTCCAGGGCACCCGCCAGCTTGTCCTTGTCGTTGCCGCTCTCCGGCTCGATGCTCTGACGGACGACGGCCTCGGCGAAGCTGATGCTCTCCAGCAGGATCGGGTGCTGGGTGTCGCACAGGGTGTCGCCGGTGATCGACTCCTTCAGGCCGACGACGGCGACGATGTCCCCGGCCGGGCCGCTGTCCACCTCCTCCAGTCCGCGGTTCGGGTCGGCGTGGACGTGGAACAGCTTGGCGATGTTCTCCTTCGTGTCCTTGCCGGTGTTGAACGCCCGCGAGTTCGGCCGCAGGACGCCGCTGTAGACGCGGATGAAGAAGCGGTGCCCGCTGGGGTGCCAGGCGGCCTTGAACACCAGCCCGCAGAACGGCTCCTTCGGGTCCGGGTTCCGCGTCTCCGCCTTGCCCGACTTCGGGTTCGTGCCCGCCACCGGCGGGCGGTCGAGCGGACTCGGCAGGTAGTACGTGGCGGCGTCGAGCAGCGGCTGGATGCCGATGTGTTCGCGGCCGGACCCGCACAGCACGGGGTAAATGGTCCGCGCCAGGGTCTGCTCGCGGATGAGCTGCCGCACCTTCCCGATGTCCGGCTCCTGGCCGTCCAGCACGGCGGACGTGATCAAGTCCTTGTCGTCGTGCCGCGTCAGCGCGTCGAACAGCGCCTCGCGGTACTCGGCGGCGGTGTCCTGCTCCTCCTCCGGGATCGGCTCGACGCGGACGGTCTTGCCGAGGTCGCCGGCGTCGAAGTACAGGGCCGTCCGCTCGATCAGGTCGATGACGCCGACGAACGGCTTGCCGCTGTCCTTCACCGACCCGGAGCCGATGGGGATGACGACCGGCACCGGCCGGCCGTCGGCGGCGAAGTCGCGGGTCAGGCGGTCGCGGATGGTGTCCAGCGTCTTGGCGAAGTTGGCCCCGACCACGTCCATCTTGTTGATGAACACCAGTCGAGGGACGCGGTACTTGTTGGCCTGCCGCCAGACCGTCTCGGACTGCGCCTCGACCCCCTTCTGGCCGTCGAACACGCACACCGCGCCGTCCAGCACCCGCAGGCTCCGCTCCACCTCGGCGGTGAAGTCCACGTGGCCGGGCGTGTCGATCAGGTTGACCGTGAACCCCCGCCACTGGAACGGGATGCAGGCCGAGTAGATGGTGATGCCGCGTTCCTGCTCTTCCGGGTCGTAGTCGGTCTCGGTGTTCCCCTGGTCCACGCCGCCGAGCTTGTGCTTGACGCCGGCGTAGAAGAGCAGGTGTTCGGTGGTGGTCGTCTTGCCGGCGTCGATGTGCGCGATGACCCCGAGGTTGCGGATCCGCTTGAGGTCGTCGGTGGGGCTGGATTTGGCCATGGGAATCGCTCGCCGGCCCGTCAGCGGACAGCGAAACGCTACGCCGAGAGCGGGGCCATTTTACGGGGTGGGAACGGACGGAGAATGCCAGTGCGTTCGAGGTTCAGGCGGTGCGGCGTTTCAGGACCTGCACCACGTCGCCGTACAGGCCGCCCGCCACCACGGCCGGGGTGTCATGCTCGATGTCCACGCCCTTGCCGAGTTTGCTGGTCCACCTGCTGGACGGCAGTTGTCGGGCGGCATGGGTGTACAGGAAGCCGGAGCCGTACAGTGCGACTTTAAGGTAACCGGGATCGAGGGAGTCGTCGCCGCCGGCGTCCTCGTACCCGAGTTCGAGAAAGGCCGTCTCCAGTGCCGCGAGGCCGTAATCGTTGCTCGGCCAGTCGGTCGGGAGCCAGAACGTCCCCGGCTGCCACCAGCGCGAGGTGTCTTGCGCCGCCCACGCCACGCAATTGTAGCGAGAGGTGGCGGGACTGGTCTCGGTGTGGTTGGCGGGCGTCAGATTGGGAAACGTCGGGGAGGGCGACATCAGGTGATGACCCCCTCGCGGAGGCCCCATTCGATCCAGGCGTGGGACATCCTGTCGAGGTGTCCGGCGTCCTGCGGCGAGACGGGGTTCTCCGAGGTGATCGCTTCCAGTGCCCAGAACCAGTGGTCCGGCTCGCGGCGGAGTTCGGCCAGCAGGAGCGGGACGGCCGGCCGCCCCATCCCGATGATGCTCTGGTACGAGCGGAGCATGGCCATCTGCGCGGTGTTCGACAGGTACCGCGACTCGTCCTTCCACCGGTGGACCAACTGCCGGAACCGCGTCTCCGTTGGCGTCGGGGTCAGGGTCGTCACGGGCACTCCTCCTCCGGGGTGAGCCGCAAGTCCGCCGAACAGTCTCTCCGGAAATGGTATCAGCTACCAGCCCGCCGGAACCACGCGGGTTCGGCAAGCTGATAGCTGACGGCTGTTCGCTCTCGGCCGGCTCACCACGCGAAGTGGCTGAACGCCTTGTTGGCCTCGGCCATCTTGACCGTCTGCTCGCGCTTGGCCATCGCCTCCCCCTCGCGGCGGGCGGCGGCCATCAGCTCGTCGGCCAGCCGCTCGTGGGTGGGGCGGCCGGACTTGCTGCGGATGGCGATGATCAGCCAGCGGATGGCCAGCGACTGCTGCCGCTGCGGCTTCACCTGCATGGGCACCTGGTAGTTCGCCCCGCCGACCCGCCGGGAGCGGACTTCGAGGGCCGGCTTGACGTTGTTGATGGCGTCGGTGAACACCACCAGCGGGTCGATCTCCGGCAGCCGCTTGCGGATCAGTTCCATCGCGGCGTAGAAGACGCGGATGGCCGTCGCCTTCTTGCCGTCGTGCATCAGGCAGTTCACGAACTTGCTGACCAGCAGCGAGTTGAACCGGATGTCCGGCATCAGGGTGGTGTGACCGGCGGTACGAGTCTTGGTTGCCATAAGCTGGTTTCGAGTTTCGGAGTTTCAGGTTTCAAAAAAAGAGACGCAATGGCAGAGTCGGATCGAGCTTCCGAGTTCGTGCGACGGTGTCGTGTCGCCTTGAAACTCCGAAACTGGAAACCCGAAACTTCTCACTTGCCGTCCTTCTTCGCCCCGTACTTGGAGCGGGCCTGCTTGCGGTCCTGGACGGCCTGGCAGTCCAGCACGCCGCGGACGATGTGGTACCGCACGCCGGGCAAGTCGCGGACGCGACCGCCGCGGACCAGCACGATGCTGTGTTCCTGGAGGTTGTGCCCTTCCCCGCCGATGTACGCCGTCACCTCGATGCCGTTCGACAGCCGCACGCGGGCCACCTTCCGCAGGGCCGAGTTCGGCTTCTTCGGGGTCATCGTCTTGACGACGGTACACACGCCCCGCTTCTGCGGGCAGCCCTGCATGGCCGGGTGCTTCGGCTTGGACCGCTGCACCTGCCGGGGCTTCTTCACCAGCTGATTGATCGTCGGCATTCCGGACCTCGTTCGCCCGTGCGGGGACACGCCACCACCGTCCGCCCGAAATTGGGAAACGGCATTAAAGCAAAAAACCGCGCCCCCGCCAAGTTGAACTGCGCGAAAAAGGCGCGAAATCGGGCCGGCGTCGGGCGGGCCGCGTCCGCGAGGGCGGGGCGTCTTCCTGGTTTTTCGGGAGGGTGAGGCCAGTGCCGTGCACGTGATTTTTGGAGTTCGGGCGGGCGTTGGGGGTCTTTTCTTCACGCCGGAGGCGTGGCTGCCGGTAGCCAGG
>JAYTTN010000042.1:0-2731 GCA_043745295.1 Fimbriiglobus sp.
CCCGGTGCCGGGGTCGCGATCGTGGCCGTCGTCGGCTGTCCCGAAGTCGCGCTGATCCAGGGGGATGAAGCCGCGACACTGATCTTCGGCACGTTCGCATATGGATCGGTCCCGACCCCCACCGAGATGGTCCAGAAGAAGTCGTTGCAGTCCCAGTCGGAGACGGTCGGGGTCGCGGCCAGGTCTTCCAGGTACACCTTCCACGTACTCGACGCGGCCGTCGGAGTGACCGCGAACGCTGCGTGGTTCGAGGTCGATGGCGAGGACGTGCCTTCGGTAAAGGCGTACTCCGTCTGCGGCAGGTTGATGACGGTGAGGTCCACCGTCACGGAGCCGGTCAGCGCCAGCCGGATCGCCTCGGACCCGCTGGCGGCGTACACCAGCGCGGTGCCGTCGCCGTCCGGATCGTAGCTGGAATCGACGGTCAACCCGCCCGACGCGATGTGCGCGGCCGATTCGCCCAGGGTGCCCTGTGGCGGGCTGTCGAGGTGGACGGTGTACCACGCGGCGGGAACGTCGCGGTTCTCCAGGGTGAGAAGCGACAATCGGCGACGAGTACGCCGTGCGACGGGCGCTCGCGAATTGTGCCGACCGACCAGGAGAAGAGCCACATGAGATCGATCCCCGGTGACTCGACGAGAGTATTTGACCCGATCGGCGAACCGCTGTCAAGCAAGTTGTCACGAATTGGCCGACATTCCGATTTGTCGGTCACGTTCCACAACGGCGACAAATCGAGTCGCCGCCCGGAATCGGAAGAGGCGGTCCGCACGCCCGGCCGATGATAGGATGTGAGGGAGTCCGCCCCGTTTCACCCGCAAGGATTGCGTCGTGTCCGCCGACCTGATGCGCACCGTCGAAATCCCGGCCCTGTCGCCGGACCCGACGCCGGCCGAGCTGCCGCCGACGCCGGGCTTCCGCGCGCTCGTCGGCGACTGGTTCGCGGCGCTGGGCGACTGGGCCATCTTCTCGCTGCGGGCGATGGCCGGCGTCCTCACCGGCGAGAGCCGGGGGCGGGAGCTGCTCCGCGTCTGCGTGCAGGTCGGCGTCGGCAGCGTCGGCGTCGTCGTCATCACCGGCTCGTTCATCGGCATGGTGCTGGCCGTGCAGACGTACCCGACGCTCAGCAAGCTGGGGTTCGGGTCGTCGTCCGGCGCGCTCATCCACATGTCGGTGGTGCGGGAGCTCGGCCCGGTGCTGGCGGCGGTCATGCTGGCCGGGCGGGTCGGCACGGCGATGGCCGCCCAGCTCGGCACCATGCGCGTCACCGAGCAGATCGACGCGCTCGCCTGCCTCGGCGTCGATCCGGTCCGCTACCTCGTCGGCCCCCGCTTCCTCGCCTGCGTGCTGATGACGCCGCTGCTGACCGTCCTCGCCGACCTGATGGGCGTCGTCGGCAGTTCCCTCATCTGCCTGCAACTGTACGGGGCCGAGCCGACCCACTACTGGGAAAAGACGATGGGGTTCGTCAAGCGGTTCGACCTGTTCGTCGGGCTGGCGAAGGCGGTCGTGTTCGGGGCGGTCCTCAGCCTCGTCTGCTGCCACCGCGGGTTCCACTCGCGGGCCGGGGCGGAGGGCGTCGGCCGCGCCGCCACCGAGGGGTTCGTGCTGTCGTTCGTCGCCATCATGGTGCTGGACTTCCTCATGGCCGTGCTGTCGAACGCCATCCACACGCTCATCTGGCCGAACGGGGCCGGCCGGCTGGTAGGGTAGCGGGAGCCAGGAAGCAGGAGTCTGGGTGCAGAAGGCAGTGGGCAGTCTGATTCTTCGCCCCGGAGGGGCCGTCGGCCGTAGCCTGGGGCGGAAGCCCCAGGTCCGAGTCCGCCCACATGGAGCGACCCAAACATGTCCGAACCGCTCATCCGGCTGATCGGCGTGTCGGTCCAGTTCGGCCGGCAGCAGGTGCTGGCGAACGTCCACCTGGACGTGTACCCGAACGAGACGCTCGCGCTCATCGGCGAGAGCGGGTGCGGCAAGTCGGTCACGCTCAAGCTGATCGTCGGCCTGCTGAAGCCGACCGCCGGCGAGGTGACGTTCGAGGGCCAGCCGCTGCACCGCATGACCGAGCGGCAACTGACGGCCATGCGGCGGCGGGTCGGCTTCCTGTTCCAGGCGGCGGCCCTGTTCGACAGCCTGACGGTGTTCGAGAACGTCGCCTTCGGGCTGCGGGCGAAGGGCGGGGTGCGGGAGCCGGAGGTCGAGAAGGTGGTCCGCGACCGGTTGCAGGAGGTCGGGCTGACGACGGCGGCGGTCGGCAAGATGCCGGCCGAGCTGTCCGGCGGGATGCGGAAGCGGGTCGGCCTGGCGCGGGCGATGGCCCTCGACCCGGACGTGATGCTGTACGACGAGCCGACGACCGGCCTCGACCCGATCATGACGGACGTGATCAACGAGTTGATCCTGAAGACCCGGACGCGGCGGGCGATCACGGGCGTGGTGGTCACGCACGAGATGCGGACGGTGTACAAGGTGGCCGACCGGGTGGTCATGCTGTACCCGTTCCCCCGGCTGCAAGCGGGCGAACCGCAGGTCATCTACGACGGCCCGCCGGCCGGCCTGGCGACCTGCCCCGACCCCCGCGTCGGCCAGTTCGTGCGGGGCGAGGCCCGCGACCGCCTGAGCGAAATGCGGGGCGAGTTCGCCCTGACGGAGTGAGCGGCGAGCGTTGTCCGAGCCGGAAGCGAGAGCGACGGGTCTGATCCTCTGACCGAGCCGGAAGCGTGAGCGACGG
>JAYTTN010000043.1:0-10094 GCA_043745295.1 Fimbriiglobus sp.
ATGCTTCCGGACCGTCGCTCACGCTTCCGGCTCGGACACCCTTACGCCAGACACTTGGTGAACCCGGCGGTCAGGGCGGCGCGGTCCAGGTTGCGGCCGATGAACACCAGCTTGTTCGTCCGCGCCTCGCCCGGCTTCCACGCCCGATCCGCCTTGCCGTCGAACATCATGTGGACGCCCTGGAAGACGAACCGCTGCGCGTCGCCCTTCAGACTCAGCACGCCCTTCATGCGGAAGATGTCCTCGCCCTTCGACTGGAGCAGCTCGCTCATCCAGGCGTTCAGCCGCTTGCCGTCCACGTCGCCGGGCAACACGATGCCCACCGACGTGACCGACGAGTCGTGCTCGTGGTCATGCTCGGGGTGCTCGTGATCGTGATCGCAGTCCGGCCCGTGGACGTGGCCGGGGTCGTCCGCGCACGCCAGGCTCAGCGACTTGGGCTTCCTCGGCTCCGCGAGCGTGCCCTTCAGGAACTCCGGCTCGTGTTCCAGCACGCGGTCCAGGCTGAACCCGCCGACGTTCAGCACCTTGTCCATGTCGATCCGGCTGTTCGTGGTGCGGTACACCCGCGCGGCGGCGTTCATCTTGCGGATGCGCCGCTCCAGGCTATCCAACTCGGCGTCGGTGGCGAGGTCGGTCTTGTTCAGCAGGATCACGTCCGCGAAGGCGATCTGCTCCTGCACCTCGTGCGTGTCCCAGTGCAGCAGGACGTGCTTGGCGTCCACCAGCGTGACGATGCCGTCGATGGCGGTTTTGGCCTGCACTTCCTCGTCCATGAAGAACGTCTGCGCCACCGGGCCGGGGTCGGCCAGGCCGGTCGTCTCGATGAGGATGTAGTCGAACTTGTCCCGCCGCTTCATCAGGTTGCCCAGAATCCGGATGAGGTCGCCCCGCACGGTACAGCACAGGCAGCCGTTGTTCATCTCGAAGATTTCCTCTTCGCCGTTGATGACCAACTCCTGGTCCACGCCGACCTCGCCGAACTCGTTCTCGATGACGGCGATCCGCTTGCCGTGGTTCGCGGTCAGGATGTGGTTGAGCAGGGTCGTCTTCCCCGACCCGAGGAACCCGGTGAGGACGGTGACGGGCACTTTCGGCTTGGCGGGCGCGGCGGCCATGTCGGGCAACTCCGGGAGGGACAGGTATGACGAAATTATAGCGAGGGGGCCAAGACGCGCCTTGGCAAACCGGCGGCGTGGGCCGACTGGGTTGTTCACCTGGACGGCTCACGCCGCCGGCGGTCGGCAAAAAGCGCGCCCGCCCGCCGCGCCCGCCCGTATACTCCCGGCAAGCCATGACTCGCCGATTCGCGTGTTGGAGCCGCCCGCCGATGGCCACCCCGAACGCCACCGTTCCCGACTACTGCGCGGCCGTGCTGCGGAGCAAGCTGCTGGCGGACGACGACCTCGCCCCGCTCCGGAAGCGGTGGCAGACCGACGGCGGGACGGACGCCGACGTGGACGGCTTCCGCAAGTTCCTCGTCCGCGAGAAGAGCCTGACCGAGTACCAAGCCGCCCTCATTCAGCGGGGACGGGCCGACGGGTTCGTGATCGGCGAGTACGTCATCCTGGATCGCATCGGGCGCGGGCAGACGGCCGGCGTGTACAAGGCCCGTCACAAGTCCGGCCAGGTGGTGGCGCTGAAAGTCCTGGCCGCCAGCAAGGCCCGCGACCAGCACCTCCTCAACCGGTTCCTCCGCGAGGGCCGGCTGCTGACGCAACTGGACCACCCGAACGTGGTGCGGGCGTATCAGGTCGGGCAGGCCGGCGGCGTCCACTTCATCGTCATGGAACACGTGGAAGGGGAGACGCTGGACGAGGTGCTGGACCGGCGGAAGAAGCTGCCGCCGGCCGAGGCGGTGCGGCTGGTGCAGCAGGCGTTCCACGGGCTGCAACACCTGCACGAGCGGCGGATGGTCCACCGCGACCTGAAGCCGTCGAACCTGATGCTGACCCCGGCCGGCAAACCGGACACGGCCGACGCCACCCTGCAAATTCTCGACATCGGCCTCGGCCGCGAACTGTTCGACGACGCCGCCCCGTCCACCCAGGACTTGCAACTGACCGGCGAGGGGGCGCTCCTCGGCACGCCCGACTACCTGGCCCCGGAACAGGCCCGCGACGCCCGCACCGCCGACATCCGCGCCGACCTGTACAGCCTCGGCTGCGTCCTGTACCAACTGATCGCCGGCCACCCGCCATTCCAGGACAAGAACGTGATGGCTCAGATGGTGAAGCACGCCACGGCCAAGCCGAAGTCGCTCGGCGAGTGCGGGGTGCCGGTGCCGAGCGGGTTGCAGGCGGTGATCGACAGGCTGCTGGACAAGAAGCCGGAGAACCGCCCGCAGACGCCCGACGACGCGGCCCTGGCACTCGCCCCGTACCTGCCGGAGCGGGCGCGCCAGCCGGAGAAGGCGGCGGTGCTGCCGGCGTACAAGCAGTGGCTGGAATCGGAGTCGGCGTTCGAGTTGCCGATGGATGTCCGGGTCGCGGCCGCACCGCCCGCGCCGGCGAAACCGTCGGGCACCGTTCCGCCCGCCCCGCCGGTGGCCAAGCCCGCGCCGCCGATGGCGAAACCGGCCCCTCCCGCCAAGCCCGGCACCGGCACCGCGCCGACCTTGGCCGCCGCTGTCGCCGCGCCGGAGCCGATGATCAACGTGGAGTTGGTGTCGTGGCCGGCCCCGGCCGCACCGCTGCCACTGCCGGCCAAGCCCCGGCGAGTCGAAGAGGACGACGAGGCGGAGGAGAAGTCGCCGCTCGAACTCGGGCGGCGGGACTTCGTCATGCTCGGCTTGGGGGCGGTCGGCGTTCTGCTGGCCGTCGGCTTCGGGTACGCGCTGTCCCGCCTGACAGCCCGTAAGAAGGATGAGGACGCGCCGGCCGACCCGCCGGAGAAGTGAGGTCGAATAGCAAGAACGTGGAGCAGTGGGATGCCGCACTCACGCCCCACCTCTCCCCGTTGGGGAGAGGTCGAATCGTGCGAAGCACGAGGCGGGTGAGGGGTTGGTTTCCAAACCAAGACCCCTCGCGCGGTTGCTTCGCAATCGACCTCTCCCCAGCGGGGAGAGGTGGAACAACCGCCATCCGCGGAACCTCGATCCTTTCCCTGTCCCCTGTTTCTGGAGTCGCCCCCATGTCCGGTCACGGAGCCGAAGTCCCACACGAAGCCGACGACCCGTTCACCAAGGCCGTCGCCCTGAGCGTGGCCGTGTTCGCCGTCGGCCTGGCCTTCGCCAGTTTCGGCGGGCACAACGTCGGCAAGGAAACGCTGCAGACGAAGCAGGAGGAGGCGCGGGTCGAGAACCTGGCCCTCCAGAAGGAAGCCGCCGAGTGGCAGCAGTTCCAGTCGAAGTCCACCCGCGAGGCCGGCTACCGCATCCAGAAGGAGTTGCTCCAGGCCGAGAAGGACGGCACCGGCGCGGCGTTCCCGGCGTACAAGGACGCGCTGCTGAAGAAGTTGGCCGCCGACGAGAAGCGGATGAAGGACGACAAGGAGGAGTTGGCGAAGAAGGCCGGCGACCTGAAGGCCGAAGGGGCGGAGAAGGTGAAACACCTGCGGGAGGAACTCGTCAAACTCCTGCGCCAGGACCCGTACTTCGACTTCGCCGAGATGGCGTTCCAGTTGGCCATCGTGATGGCGTCGGTGGCGATGCTCGGCAAGAAGTGGTGGGCGTTCCTGGCCGGCATCGTCCTGGCCGTGATCGCCGTGCTGCTGACCGCAAACGGGTTCCTGCTGCTGATGGCGATCCCCGGCATCGAACACGCCCCGCACGCCCCCGGCGGCGGGCACTGACTCGACTTTCCTGGTGGCACCGGTTCAGAGGCCGGTGCCGCCAGAATTCACCCCCCCACCACCGCCGTCACGCCGGTCGGCGAGTAGGTGGCGTAGCTGGTGGGCGTCTCCCACAGCGTCACCTCCACGACCGCGTACCCTTCCCGCTCGACGAAGTCGAAGATGAACTTGGCGATGGTCTCGGTGGTCGGGTGGTCGTCCATCGCCACCACCGGGTCGCCGGCCTGCCGCAGCAGCGGCACCAGCGGGTCGTCCTTGTGCAGCAGCATTTTGTGGTCGAGGGTGCGGTCCACCCAGTCGCCGACGTGCCGCCGCAGGGCGCTGAAGTCGGACACCATGCCCTGGTCGTCCAGCGCCTCGCCCTGCACGGTGACGACGGCCTTGGCGTTGTGCCCGTGCAGTTGCCGGCACTTGCCGTTGTAGTGCATCAGCCGGTGGCCGAAGCAGAACGCCAGCTCTTTGGTCACGCGGAACATGCGGGGTACTCGCTACGGTGTGGTCAGCAGTCGAACGGCCTCGTGGATGTCGTCGAGCAGCGGGGACATCAGCCGGCGGAACTCGTCCGGGGGCAACACTCCGCCCGCCTTGGCGACCAGCCGTTTGTACAGCGTCGCCGTGGCCGGGCGGATTTGGGCGGCGGCCCGAACGATCTGTAGGTGCGTCTTCGACTTCGTGACATCGAGGCCGTTCTTTCGGAACAGGTCGCCGACCTCGATCATCTTGAGCAGGGCCGTCGCGTGAGGCAGTGCCCGGAAGTCCCCCGTCGCAGTATACGCCACCTCATTTCGCACCAGCCGCAGTGCGTACTCGTCCATCGCGAACTTCCGCAACCCGTACAAGTCTTTCAGTTCGGCGTCCTCCGGCAGTCCGACCGGACACAGCACCACCCCGCCGGTGCGGCCGTCGGCGGACAGCCGGTACTGCCGAACATTCGTCGGGCCGGCTGGGACCGATTCGACCGCCACGCGGTTCTGTCCCTTTTCCGCCAGCAGTTTCCCGAACCAGACCCCGAGTTGCTCGGCCGTGAACTCGTCGTAGTCCACCAGCACGACGGCGCGACCGCCGACTATCGTCGGATCGACGAACGGCCACAGTTCGTTCACCAGCCCGTCCTTGCCGGGGTTCTGCTTGTCCCGCTTGGCCAACTCGATCCCCGCCGGCAACCGCTTCGCCTCGCTCAGTCCTTCCAGCACGGCCTTGTCGTCGTCGCCCTCGAAGTACAGGCGGATGGTTTTGCTCATGGCCACTCACGAGTACAAGTCGAGGAAGCGGACATCGATGCCGGTGTTTTGCAGCGTTTCCACCGCCTCCGCGTCGAGGCGGCGGGCGGTCTGGATGCCGTCGGTCAGGCTCAGGTGGAAAACGGCGGAGTCGGACGCCGCGGTTTCGGCGGCCTTCAGGAACGCTTTCACGCACTCGCCACTGTGCGTCGAGATCATCAACTGCACCTCGTTCTGCTTGGCCAGCTTGCAGACGGCGAGCGCGAACTTCTCCAGCGAACCGGGGTGCTGGTGGCACTCCGGCTCCTCCAGGATGAACATCGTCTGCTTGAGGGCGGTGAGCAGCATCAGGCACCGCATCGCCGCGCGGGTGCCGTCACCCTGCGCGTCCAGTGGCACGCTGTGGTTCTCGAAGAGGACGATCAGCTTACCGGAGGGCAGCAGTTGGAACGACTCGGCTTGTAGGCCGAACACGTCGTTTAGCGCCGCCGCCAACCGCTTGTCCGAGCGATCCGTGAGGAGCTGCGGCCAGAGTTTGGCTTCGATGGTGGTGTTAGTCCCGTCGGGTGGACGGAAGACCGATGCGGAAGTGGCAAACGCCTGCATCACTCCAGGGAATTGCTCTTGGGCGATCATCGGGAAGATATCGATATCACCTTCGCGAATTGACTTCAGCATCACGTTGGGATGTAAAGTCCCTAACGACTTGAACTTCCCATGCCTCGTTTCGATTTCCCCAGCGAAGACACCGCCACCTTTCGGTGCCGGGGTCCGCGAGCCGCTTTCATTCCAAGTCTCCTGCCGAACCGTTGCCCAATACACTCCAACCGCTTTCATGAAATCGGAGGAGGCACATCTGGCGACTGTCCGATGCATCGCCTCCAGCAGCGTTGTCTTGCCACTGTTGTTGCGGCCGATGAGGACGTTCACGTCCGTCAGGCCGCTGACGGTGCCCTGGCGGATGCCCCGGAAGTTCTCGACGGTGAATTCGGTGAGCAGCAGCATGTCCGGCCCTACTCGGCGTACACGGTCGGGTCCATTATACCCGCGGCGGCGAAGCCGACGAAGCGTTCGGAGCATTTGCTGCACGTCCGGCAGTGCAGGCCGGCCACCGGACGGATGCACGAGAACGTGTGTTCGAGCGGCAGGCCGACGCCCCGCCGCAGCACGTCCGCCTTGTGCAAACCGAGCGCCGCGTAGGGGCGCAACACCCGCACCGCACCGGCCACGGCCTTGCTCACGATGCCGGCGAAGCCGTCGTAAAACTCGTCGGTGGCGTCCGGGAACGGGTTCGCGCCGAGCGGCGCGGTGGCCACGTCCGGCACGCCGTTCAGATGGCACCAGAGCAGCGCCTTGGCGAGCAGGATGACGTTGCGGCCGGGCAGGTAACACAACTCGTCGGCGGTGTGCGCGGCCGGCACCCCCTCGGCGGTCACGCTCCAGTGGTCGCCGTACAGGTCGGTGACGGGCAGCGACAGTGTGACGAGCGGCTTCAACGCCGGCGTGCGGACGGCATCGAGGAACCGGCGGAGGTACACTTTCTCGGTCGGTTCCCAGTGGAGGCCGGTCTCGATGTAGAGCGGGTGGACGGCCGGGTACGCGCGACTTGCCTCGGCCAAGAGGATGGCGCTGTCCAGCCCGCCGGACACGAGTACGGCGAGCGGGGTGTCGGCGGCGCGGGGCGGCCACGGGGCGGGGCGGGTCATGGCCACAGTGTAGGTGCGGGCGTGGCGGGGGTGTCCACTCAGCGGCCGGGACCGCCCGGACCGCCGGGGCCGGGCATTCCAGGGCCGCCAGGACCGCCCGGCCCGCCGCCGGGGAATCCCCCGCCCTGGTTGCCGTCCAGTAACTCCTTGTTGAACATCTGGAGGATGGACTGCGCCTTCTGCGGCCCTGTTTCCATCTTCGAGATCAGGTACGCCGCCTCGTTCTTCGACTTGAAGGCCAGGTTCTGGAGGAACTCCTTGAACTCCGGGGACATGCTGTTCGAGACGGCGGCCTTCATGCCGTTGGGGATCTCGGAGTCGTCCCCCTTTCCCAGCGGCCCCTCATACATGGCCTTCACCAGCCCGCTCGCCGCCTCGGCGGTGGGGCACTCCAGGGCGACGGCCATCCGCACCCCCCGGCCGCCGACGGTCACCCAAATGCCCATCGCGCCGGCGTTCTTGCTCGTCTCGGCCACCTTGCTCAGACCGGTGTCCTTGGCGATGGGCGTGGCCAAGTCCGCCAGGTAGTTCTTCAGCTCGCCGGTCGGCCGGAGCAGTTGCCAGATGTGCCCGCGGATGGCCAGCTTGCCGGCCGCCCCGAACTTGGTGTGCAGCCGCTCCTCCCGCTTCTCGACGCCGTAGGCCATGGCCGACTTGAGCAGCACCTGGGAGGACAGCACCCGCCGGCCGCCGGCCGTCTGCACCTGATTCTTGAACAGCATGACGGTGGTGTCGTTCGGGAAGTAGAGCAGGCCGTTCTTCAGGTAGCTGTTGCCCGACGAGGCCGGCAGCAGCCAGAACTTCTTCCCGTCCGCCTCCAGCGGCTCCCCTTTCATGGCCGCCGCCACCGCCGCCGGGTCGCACTTCTTCTTCACGCTGAACAGCAGCACGCGGTTCTCCCCGCCGGCCGGGAAGTACTGCCGGCCGAGGAGGAAGAAGTTCAGCCACTCGTCGGCCCCGCCGCCGCCCGCCGCCTTGTCGATCTCCTCGAACGCCCCCTGCAGGTCGCCGCCGTAGTGCTTGGTCAGTTCGGACTTGTAGCCGGGGTACTTCTTCATCTGCGCGTAACTCACCCCGCGGACGATGTTGCAGTCGGTCGGCATCATGGCCAGCATGTCCTCGACCCGCGCCGCCTTGCCCAGGTACCACATGAGGGTGGCCAGGAGCAGGCCGAAGACGAGGACGATGCCGCCGACGATGCCGAGCAGGGCGAACTCGTTCCTGTGGACGCGATTCTTGCCCACCACCTTCAAGCCGGTGGCCGGCTTGGTGTCCTCGGCCCCCGCCTTCGGCGTCGGCTCCTCCGCCGCCGGGGCCGGCTTCGGAGCCGCCACGCGGGCCGGCGCGGCGAACGACTCGCCGCACTTCGGGCACTCCACCGACGCCCGCGGCTTCGGGGCCTCGGCCAGGCGGAGTTTGGCTTGGCACGACGGGCAGCGGAGGTCGAACGGCATGGCGCACCGTGGGGTCGGCCGAGGGGGACTCCCTCCGTTATCGCCCCGCGCGGCGGGCCGGGCAAGGGGAAACCGGAATGGCCTTCACGAGCCGCGACCGCCGGGGAGCGTCTTCTTGTCCGAGCCGGAAGCGTGAGCGACGGTTCTTTTTTGAACTCCGTCGCTCACGCTTCTCGGAAAGTGCGACGGTTTTTTTTGAACTCCGTCGCTCACGCTTCCGGCTCGGAAAGACCGAGAAGGAGACGCTCCCTCGCGGTCGCGGCTCGTGAAATTGCCCCTCACTTCCGCGGCATCCGCACCACCAGGTCGTCGCCCTTCGGGTCGTCCATGAACGACTGCCCGCCGTCGTCCGCCCCGTTCGCCCCCACGCTGTACAGCAGGTAGCCGGCGTCGGTCGGCTTGTAGATCAACGGCTTTCCGCTGAACAGGTCGTCCGGCAGCTTCGCCACGTACTTCGGCGCGAGGTCGGCCAGCTTCGCTGGGTACGCCTTGTGGTCCGCGTGGTGCGCCGCCAGCGCGAACGCCAGCACCCCATTCCGCGCCACCTGCTCGGCCCGGTCGCCGGCGTCGCCGATCTTCTGGATCGCCGGGGCCATTAGCCCCAGCAGCACGAGGGCGATCTTCTCGCTGACGGCCGTCCGCACTTTCGCGTCCGCCCCTTGCTGCACGAGGTTCGGAATCTCGCCGAGTTCCCTGGCCCCGTCGAGCAGTTTCCTCAGCCCGTCGTCGATCTCGGCCCCGGCTGTCAACCGCTCCGCGCGGGTCGGCTTGCGGGCCGCCGCCTCGAACTTGTCGTACCACGCTGTGTTCAGGCGGAACATGGCGTCCCAGTCCAGCTTGCTCATGGCCGCCTCGAGCTCGGCGGGCGTCTCCTTCGGCTTGCCGCCGATCAGCGGCCCGGTGCCGCCCCGCCGCAAGCTCTGGAGTGCATCCAGGGTGGTGTACCGCTCGCCCAGCGCCAATTTGTCGGCGTAGGTGGGCCACTTCGGCAGCGCGAGCAGGTCGGCCTGACACTTCAGCGCCGCCTTCGCGTCCAGCTTTGCCGCCGCAATGAATGCCTGCTCCGACTGGTGCGCGATGGCCCCGAGTGCGATGCCGACCAGCATCTCGATGCCCGACCCGCCGCGCGCCACCAGCCGGCCGAGGCGGTGGATGGCGAGGACATCGGCCCAGGCGTCGTCGAACTTGCCGTGCCCGCACCGCAGCATGGCGCGGAGGCTCAAGGCGCTGGCGAACTCGCGGACCTTTTGCGGCAATGGCAGCAGCGCACCCAATAGCGTGCCGGGCGACCCGTCCTTCGGCCGCGAGATGTACGGGTGGAAGTAGTCCTTCCGCTTGCTCGTCTCCGCCGCCGCCGCCAGCGGCTTCTCGTTCGCCGTCAGCCACTCGGCGAACTTCGGCTCGTCGGTCGCCTTCCACGGGTTGGCCCGGAGGTGCGTCTCGCGGTCGTGGAAGGCTTGCACGTCGTCGCCGCGAAGCTCGTCCTGAAAGAACTTGAAGTGCTTGACCAGGTACACCCCCTCCTCCGGCGGCACGGCGATGCCGAGTGCCTTCCAGAAGTCGGCGGGCAGATCGCCGCCCTCCGGCTTCGGCCCCAGCGCCGCCACCAGCCCGACGACGGCGTTCGTGGCAGGCGTGGTGTTCCCGCGCAGGCGGTCGTTCAGGGCGGTCTCATAGTCGAGGTAGCCGTCGGCGGTCAGCGGGGCGGTGATGACGGTGGTGTCCTTGCCGAGTTTGAACTTCGGCTCGACTTTCTTCGGCGGGTCGCCGGCGAACGACACGGCGACGGCGAGCAGCGCCAGTGGCGCGAGGCGGAGGAGAGGCATGACGGGAACCTCGGAGGAAGGGCGACTACTCGGATATTCGCCGGTCGGCGGCCGGGATTTCCGCGGTCTTGGCGAGCGGGGGGCGTCAGCCCCCTG
>JAYTTN010000044.1:0-10086 GCA_043745295.1 Fimbriiglobus sp.
CCGTCGCTCACGCTTCCGGCTCGGACTTTTCACTTCAGCGCCTTGATTAGCCCGGCGTCGTCCTTCGGCAGCATCCAGGCGGTGACGGCGAAGTCGGCCTTACCGGCGGGCACCTGAAGGTACGCGCGGCCCTTCGCCGTCACCCACCGGGCGTCGGCGGGCGCGCCGACGGCCATCAGCACCAGCACTTTGTCGCCGTCCTGGTTCAGCACCAGTTTTACCTTGTCGGCCGCAATCGTGCCGTCGCCCGCGATGCCCGGCAGCCAGCCGTCCGGCCCCATCGCGCGGATGTCCTTCGGCGACGTGCCGGCGTTCAGCCACGCGGACTTGCCCGATGGCACATCCAGAGCGAACTTCCGCGCCACGCCGTTGGCCAGCGCGCCGGGGGCCGGGCCGGGCGTGTCGGTCACGCCGAGCAGCGTCTTGCCGTCGTCCGGCGTGACGGTGTAGCGGAACTCCGGCTGGCCCTTCGCGTCCAGGCCGTAGCCGTCGAACCGCACGGCGCGCGGCCCCTGGTACATCACGCCGTCGGGCGTGCCGGCCCCGTAGGCGGGATCCTTCGCCAGCTTGTCGAAGTCCGGCGGAGCGGTGTCGCCGAGCGCCCACGTCGGGCCGGCGGGCGGGGACCAGAACTTCGACCCGAGCAGTTTCGCCGGCGCGCCGCCGCGGTTGTCCCACACCGGCGAGGCGTCCAGGAAGTTGCCCGACCATGCGTAACTGATGCGAGCTTGCGCGGCGTCGAAGGACAGCGACACGCCGCCCGGATAGCCGACGGCGATGGCCTTCGCCCCGGCCCCGTCGGGCATGAACGTCCGCAGCACTTCCGGCCGGTCGGTGACGGCGATGACGCGGCCCTTCGGCGGCTCGATGCCGACCGGCAGCGGCAGGCCAGGCCCCAGGCTGAAGTACGCCCACAGCGCTTCGATCTGTTTGTCGCCGTCGCCGTCGTACACGGTCTTCAGCAGCGACTTGCCGTCGATCAGCACCTGCGGCATCCGCGTGCCGGGGATCATCCGCTGCGGCTGGTGCATCCAGCGTTCGTACCACTCGTACCGCACCCGCTTGTTGGTGGTGGCCAGGTCCGGCCCCCGCGTGCCGCCGCCCTGCACGCCCGAAATGTCGTGGCAACTGATGCAGCCGTGGCCGTTCTTGCCCGCCAGCAGCCGACCATTCGTCACCTTGTCCTGCGTGAACTCGGCCTTGCCGATGGCGTCGTCGGTGCCGTTGCCCTCCAGCGCGGGCAGCGCCGCCGGCAGGTGGCCGACGTTGCCGGGGCCGTACTGCGGCATCCGCAGCGTCATCCACGGCCGCGCGCGACCGCCGTTCAGCAGCACGTCCGTCATCCATGTGGTGCGGAGTTTGCTGCCGACGCCGGACAGCTTCGGCGGTTGAATGTCATCGGCGTTTTGGGCGTTCTCCAGTTGCTTCATCTTGTTGGCCAAGACCTCGTCGATGCCGCCCTCGCCTTCCCGCGCGTGACAGTTCAGGCAGTTCAACCGCTTCAGCGAGGCGCGGGCGGCGAACACCGGCGACGACGACCCCGCCCCGCCGAGTTCGGTTTTCAGGAACGCATTCAGCGCGGCCTTCTGGTCGGCGGCCAGGTTGTACACGGGCACCTTGGCGGCGTCAGGCTTGTCGCTGACGCAGCCCTTGCCGACGGCCCCGTCCAGCGCATCCAACTTCGGCGCGGTGGAGACCGGCTTGGCGTCGGGCTTCATGGCGTGGCAGTTGGCGCAGCCTTTGGCGTTGAATACGGCCGCACCGACGAGCCTCCACTGCGCCTCCGGCTTCTCGTTGAACATCGGCCCGGCCGTCTTCTCATCGACGAGGGCGAGTGGGTTGAGCGTCGGCGCGGGCGGCAGGGCGGGGGAAATCTTCTCGTCGGTCACGCGGCACAGGAACCGTGCGATGTCCAGCGCCTCCGCGCCGGTCAGCATCATCTTCGGCATTCGCCCGTGCGGGTTCGTCGCCAGCGGGTCTTCGAGGTACTTCGCCAGCGATTCTGGACGGAACTTGCTGCCGACGTGGTTGAGCTGGTAGTGCGACTGCGGGCCGGACGCCGCGCCGAACGAGTGGAACGTGTCCTCCGGCTTGATCGGCTCCTTGTCCAGGTCCGGGTCGTCGTTCTTGCCCTTCACCGGCGCGCCGGTCAGCGTCGCCCCGTGGCAGGTGGCGCAGCCGGCCGTCAGGTACAGCTTGCCGCCGCGGTCGATGCTCTGCTTGTCCGGGTTGCTCGGCACTAGTTTCGGGGCGAACGGCGGCAGCGGCCCGCCCAGCGAAGTCAGGTACGCCGTGACCGCGTACCGCTCGGCGGTGCCCTTCTCGTCGTCGGCGAACATCTTCGGCATGGCCGTGTGCGGTCGCAACTTCGCGGGGTCGGCCAGCCAGGCGTCGAGCCAGCCGGGGTACGCCCGCTTGCCGATCTCGCTCAGGTTCGGGCCGGTGCGCTCGGCAAAGGTCTTAGCCAGATTCGCGGTGGCGGGGCCGGCCTGGTGGCACTTCACGCACGCCATCTCCTCGAACAGGAACCGGCCGTGGTCCTTCTGGAGCGTGGCCGCGTACACGGCCGGCCGCTGCTTGACGGTGTGCCCGTAGAAGAAGTACGGCACCGGCTCCTTGCGGAAGCCGGGGCCTTCCCACCGCAACTCCACCCGCACGGCCTTGTCGGTGCGAGTCAGCGTCGCCACGAACGGGCGGATGCCCGGCTCCAGTTCGATTGCCGCGCCGCTCAGTCGCTTCGCCTCGTCGCCCTTCACCTCGCCGGTCAGCACCGGTTTGCCGTCGAGGGTGACGGCCAGTTTGCCGAGCAGATTCGCCTCGAACGTGTACTTCCCCGGCGTGATGACTTGCACGTAGCCGGTCCAGGTGAAGGTGTCGGCAGACGCCATGCGCGGGTGCGCCGTCTCGCCGGCCTTTAGGGAGAGAGCCACGGCCGGTTCGAGCCGCGTCGTGGTGCCGGCGGGGTTGGTGGCGTCGGTGGCGGTGAACAGCAGGCCGGGCTTGAGGTCGCCGCGCTTCACCTCTTGGGCGAAGGCGACCGTCGGGCCGACGGCGGCGAAGGCGAGGAGGAGCCGGGTCATCGACGGGGCCTCGGGAAAGGCGGTGGCGGCGGGAGAAGGGGATTATCCGGAGCCGCCGGCGAAATGCAACCGGGGCGGCACGGGGCCATCTCCAACGCGGGACGATTCAAATGTACACAAGTGGCTTGATGTAGTCAATGGTTGGGAGTAGGATTCTTCCAGATTTCCTGGCGGTGAGTGTGGGGCGGCGAAACACGCGGACGTTTCGGCGCGAACGTGGGTGCGGCAAAGTTTCCGGGCGAACCCGACCCGCAAGGGCCGTGGGTGTCATTCGGAAAGCCGAGAGTCGTACAACGGGAATGGGCACCCGTCCGCCACTAGCAGTGGCGGCCCACATCCCATGTCCCCCCGGTGCGTCATACCAGTCATCTGCCCGAAGTGCGGCGAAGACATGCCAGCCAATGGTGGTCCGTGCGTCTATTGTCCGTTTTACGCGACTCACCACACCCCGATGGCCCCCCCGATGGGGGATGACCACCCCGATGACGTGGAACTGGTCCTCGCTCCGCCGCCGCTTCCGCCGCCCGCGACCGAACTACCGGCGATGCTGCCACGACCGCTCGCCGACCCGATGCGCGTGCTACGGACATTCTTCCTGCTGGCGATGATTTTCACCGCGAGCCTGGCGGTCTACGAGCGGGCAACGCTCCACCAGTCCGCCGACCGCTGGGAGGCCGCTGATCGAATGTCCGTCGTCGTTCTCTACTGCTGGGGCGTCTTCCTCCTCTTCTCTTTCTGGCGATTGCTCCCTCGTGGGCCGGCAGCGATTATCTACCTTCGCTCGTTCGGGAACGACGCAGGTACCGGGCGGGTACGGGTCGACATCCAACGGGCGGTCGGCGGCGGGGTTCGAGTGTCCGGTATCCGCGACCCCCGTCGGCGGTGGCCTCTGCTGCTCCGATACATGAATTCGGCCCTGTTCGCGCTACGGTACTCTACCCCGAAGTACCTCAACCTCGAAGCCGGCGATGACTGGAAGGCGCGGCTGTGGCGAACGCTCGGTCAGGCGCGCGGCGTCGTGATCGATGTCTCCGATCCGACTCGCCACGTGATCGCGGAAATGCAGTTGTGCCTGCGAACAATGGGACTGGAACGAATTCTGTTCATCGGGGACGCCTCGAAGACCGTGGAGGAACTACGGGAATTCGTGTCCGGCGTGCTGGAACTGCCGGCCGACGCGCCGATCCGCCTGGCGGTGTGGGGGCAGAGCGGAGGGCGGAGAGCCTGTTTCCGGGCCACTCTGCGGGAGTTCGCGGCGGCGCTGCCGACAGCCCCGCGCGGCCTGCACCCGGCCGGGAGCGAACTCGCCCTCCGTGCCAGCGATTTCGACGAATCCGGGGCCTACCCGAGCGATCACATCTGGGTGGAGTTGGCAATCGCCATCGTTGTCAGCGGCGTTCTCAACTACATGTTCCGCTTCGTGGCCGGGCTGGGAACAGTTCGCATGCTCGTCATCTTGGTTTCGCTGGTCTATGCTCTTGTCTATTTCTGGCACTTCATCCGATACCTCGTGGAGTGCGGCCGCATGCGAGAGCGTGCTCTCATCACAATGACTTTCGGCCTCGCACTCGCATCCGCCCCTCTTATCTTAGTAGTGCTCCCCGCCGTCCAGAACGTCCGCGTTGCGGCCGCACGCATGAAGGTCTCAAACGACCTGTGGCAGATCGGGATTGCGATACACAAATACCTCGACGCGAATGGCCACCTACCCTCGGCCAACGGCCCCACCCGCCCGAACGGGCCAGCCGTCAGTTGGCGTGTCCGCCTCCTGCCGTACATCCAGGAACAACAACTCTACGACGAGTACCGTCAGGACGAGCCGTGGTACAGCGACCACAACCGCAAACTGATCGAACGGATGCCGAAGGCTTATCGACACGTGTCCGCAGTGGGCGCGCCACCCGGCCACACGCATTTCCGTGTGTTCGTCACCCCTCGAACCGTCCGTGGGCCCTCGGCGGTCTTCCGCGATGGGATGCCTGGCCCAAGTATTACGAGCATCACCGACGGTTCCTCCAACACCATTCTCGTCGTTGAGTCGCGGGAGCCCGTGCCGTGGACGAAGCCGGACGAACTGGAGTACGCCGCGAATCGACCGCTCCCGAAAATTGGCGGTCACTTCAGGAATGTCACTTACGCCCTGATGGCCGACGGAAGCGTTCAGGCACTCCCCTACGACCTGCCGGAGGCGACCGTCCGGGCGCTCATCACGGCCGATGGCGGCGAGGTGATCCGCGAGTGACGGGTGGACTCCGGGCGAAAGGTCATTTTCCGGTTGACACGAAACAAACGTTTGATATCTTTCGAGCGTTCGATTGAAACAAACGTTTGGTTGGACTCCGTCGATGTCCCCTGCCCTCCCACGCCCGACATCCCCGCCCGACGCCCGCCAGCGGCTGCTGGAGGCGGCGACCGAGATCTTCGCCGACTGCGGGTACGAAGGCGCGTCCGTCCGGCAGATCACGCAGCAGGCCGGGGTGAACGTGGCCGGCATCAACTACTACTTCGGCGACAAGGAGCAGCTCTACATCGAGGCGGTGAAGAACGCCCATGCGTGCGGCACCAGCGAGGCCATGCGGCGCGAGTTCCCACCGGACATGCACCCGACCGACAAGCTGAGCCACTTCATCCGCGGCATGGTGGCGGGGATGCACGCGCCGGCGTCGGTGGCGTCCATGAAGCTGATGATGCGGGAGATGGCCGACCCCGGCAAAGCGGCCCACGTCGTGGTCGAAGAGTTTATCCGCCCGATGGCGTTCCGCCTCCGCGACATCCTCCGGGAGTTGCTGCCCTACCTGCCGGAACCGAAACTGCTGATGACCGGGTTCAGCGTCATCGGGCAGATCCTGTATTACCGCCAGAACAAGCCGATTTCGGAACTGATCTTCGGCAAGGACCACGTCGAGCGGCTGACGGCCGAAATGGTGGCCGATCACGTCGTCGCGTTCACGTTCCGGGCTTTGGGCATCCGCCGCAAGGGGGTCACGTCATGAATTGGGTCGCGCTACGGATGTTGACGGGCGACCGGACGAAGTACCTGGGCATCGTGTTCGGGGTCAGCTTCGCCGCGCTGCTGATGGGCCAGCAAATGGCCATCTTCTGCGGGCTGATGCGGAACACCACCAGCCAGATCCGCGACCTGGAAGGGGCCGACCTGTGGGTGATGGACAAGAGCGTGCAGTTCGTGGACGACGTGAAGCCGATGAATGAGAACAAGCTGTCGCGGGTGCGCGGCGTGGACGGGGTGGCGTGGGCGGTGAAGCTGTACAAGGGCATCGGCCGCGCGAAGCTGGCCGACGGCAACTACCAGCAGGTCATCCTGCTCGGCCTGGATTACGACAACAAGGACGCCCAGGGGCGGGTGGTGGGCCAGCCCCGCGACGAGCGGATCGTCGTCGGCGACTGGAACGACCTGAGCCGCCCGGACACGGTGTTCCTGGACGAGTTCGGCTGGAGTTACATGTACGGCCTCGACGCGCCGTTCGTCCGCGGCAAGACGCTGGAGATCAACAACAAGCGGGCCGAGATCGTCGGCCTGGTGAAGTGCAACCCGACGTTCCAGACGTTCCCGATTCTGTATACGCAGTACAAGCAGGCACTGAACTACAACCCGCCGGAGTCGAAGCAGCTGAGCTTCATCCTGGTGAAGGCGCAGGACGGCGTGCCCCCGGAGCAAGTGTGCCAGGCCATCGAGGAGCGAACCGGCCTCGTGGCCAAGACGAACGACCAGTTCTTCTGGTCCACCATCGACTACTACATGAAGCGGACGGGCATCCCCATCAACTTCGGCATCACGGTATTGCTGGGGTTCGTGGTCGGGTGCGCCATCGCCGGGCAGACGTTTTATTTGTTCACCATTGAGAACATCAAGCAGTTCGGCAGCCTGAAGGCGATGGGCGTGAGCAACCTGCGGCTCGTCCGCATGATCCTGCTGCAAGCGCTGGTGGTCGGCGTCATCGGGTACGGCATCGGCATCGGCGGGGCGGCCGGGTTCGGGCTGGTGTTCGAGAAGTTCGTCAAGGGCACGCCGCCGGCCTTCTACTTCGGCTGGCAGATCCCGCTCATCACCGCCGTGGCCGTGTTCCTGATCATCACCGCCGCGGCGCTCATCAGTATGAAGCGGGTGCTGTTCCTGGAGGCCGGCGTGGTGTTCAGATAATGGGGGCTGAATCTTCGCCCCGAAGGGGCCGGCGTTTCCAGCCTAGGGCGGAAGCCCTGGGAACGTCGGGGCGAGATGAAAAACGCCTGACTCCCAGGGCTTCCGCCCTGGGCTGAGGACGCCGGCCCCTTCGGGGCGAAGACCGATGACGTGGCTACATCACCCGTGAACGGGAACTCGGAGGTCCACTCAATGTCCGCCGCCGTGATCGAACTCGACGCCGAGACCCGGCACCTGACACCCGATACCCGCTCTCCGGCGATTGCCTTGCGCAATGTCACCAAGACGTTCGGCACCGGCGACACCCAGACCAAAGCGCTCGACGACGTGAGCGTGGAGTTGCCCTACGGCGAGCTCGTGCTGCTGGTCGGGCCGTCCGGGTGCGGCAAGACGACGATGATCTCGGTTGTCGCCGGGCTGCTCGACCCGACCGCCGGCGAGGTACTCGTCCTCGGCCAGAACCTGACCTGCATGGGCGGCACGCGGAAGGTGAACTTCCGCGGCGAGAACATCGGCTTCGTGTTCCAGCAGTACAACCTGCTGCCGGCACTGAACGCGATGGAGAACGCCGCCGTGCCGCTGCTGATCGCCGGGTGGAACCGGAAAAAAGCCGTCGAAAAGGCGGCACACGTCCTGAATTCCGTCGGAATGGGAAATCGGGTGAAGAGTTATCCGAATCAGTTGTCAGGGGGCCAGCAGCAGCGGGTGGCGATCGCGCGGGCGCTCGTCCACGAGCCGAAGCTGCTGGTGTGCGACGAGCCGACGGCGGCCCTAGACGCGGTCAGCGGGCGGACGGTAATGGGCCTCATCCGGCAGGTGGCGGTGCAGCCCGACCGGGCTGTGGTGGTCGTCACCCACGACAGTCGGGTGTACGACTTCGGCGACCGCATCGTGACCATGAGCGACGGCAAGATCGAGAGCGTCCGCGTGCCGGAACCGGGCGCGAAGCTGACCCCCGACCACTGATTCGAGATCGATCAAGAAGACTAGCCACAGAGGCACAGGGACACGGAGAAAACGAGAGAGAGGAGAGTTTAAGGTGATTTCTCTCTTGTCTTCTCCGTGTCCCTGTGCCTCTGTGGTTAGTCTTGTCTTCCTTCTAGGTATCCCCATGTTCACCCGCTATTTGTTGCCGGCCGTCGCCGTCGTCGCCCTCGGCTTCGCCGCCGTGCAACTGAGCAAGGCGCAGCAGAAGCCGCCGCCGGTGTCGCCGCCCATCGAGCCGGGCAAGTCGCCGTACACGAAGCAGCTCGCCGGCGCGGGCATCGTCGAGCCGGAGACGGAGAACATCGCCGTCGGGTCGAACGTGTCCGGCGTGGTGCAGCGGGTGACGGTGACGGTCGGCCAGACGGTCAAGCCGGGCGACCGGCTGTTCCAACTGGATGACCGCAGCCTACGGGCCGAACTCGCGGTGCGCGACGCTCTCAAGGGCAGTGCGCAAGCCACACTCGACAAGCTGCTGCTGCCGCCGCGCGACGAGGAGCGGCCGGCGTTCGAGGCGAAGATTCTCGAGGCCGAGGCGAATCGCAAGGACTTGAAACAGACGTACGACCGGCTGGCCAGCGCCGCCGGCGCGGTGTCGGCCGACGAGGTGTCTCGCCGGCGGCTGGCCGTGGAGGTGGCCGACGCCCAGGTGGCCAAGGTGAAGGCCGACTACCAGTTGTGGAAGGCCGGAACGTGGGCACCGGATCGCAAGATCGCCGCCGCGACGGTGGCCCAGACCGACGCGCAACTGCGGCAGACGAACATCGAACTGGAGCGGCTGACCGTCGCCGCCCCGCGCTTCCGCTGGAAGACCTCGTCCGACGGCCGCGACGTGCCGGACGACGCCGGGGTCGAGTACAAGGTGCTTCAGGTGAACGTGCGGCCGGGCGAATTCGTCGGCAACACGCCGAACCAGGCCCTCGTCGTCCTCGGCTGCGTCGGCAAGCTGCACGTGCGGGTGGACTTGGACGAGAACGACATCGCCCGGTTCGACACCCGCTTCACCGGCGTGGCCAAGCCGCGCGGCAACCCGGACGCCTCCTACCTGCTGGCGTTCGTCCGCGTCGAACCGTATGTGGTGCCGAAGAAGTCCCTCACCGGGTCCGGCACCGAGAGGGTGGACACGCGGGTGTTGCAGGTCATCTACGCCCTCGACACGCGGGGGCAACCGCTGTACGTCGGCCAGCAGATGGACGTGTTCCTGAACGCCAAGGAGTGAGGGTGAATGGGCGGGTGCGTGTCTGTCTTATTTGCCCGCCGCGCCAGCAAGGGGCCAACCACCTGCCGGGGCGGTGTGGGTGTTGGTCCCCTCCGCCTGATTCCACGGCCCTTGCTGGCGCGGCGGGCTAACAAAACCGGAATTACCGGAACAGCTTCTGCGCGAACTGGTTCAGGTCTTCCTTCCACACGGCGAATGTGTGAGCGCCCGAACTGACGTGCCAGACGTGGTCCACGCCCTTCTCCTTCAAGCGGGCGTGCGTCCGCTGACTGACGGTCATCAGCCCGTCCTTGTCGCCGCACGACACCCACAGCAGCTTGAGCGCCTTCTTGGCGTCGTCCGGTTTGGCCAGCAGTTTGTCGCCGACGCGGGTGTTCGGGGCTGACGAGAAGCCGCCCACCCAGGCGAACGTGCCGGTGTGGCCGAGGCCGAAGTTGAGCGCCTGCCCGCCGCCCATCCACAGTCCGGCGAGGGCGCGGTGGCGACGAGAAGCAGGAGTGCGGCGAGGCGAATCGCGGTCGTGGGAGGAACTCGGCGCGAGAGGAGGCGAATCCGGCCCCGCCATCAATACCGCCACTCCAGGCCGAGCGACAGGCCCTGCACCCAGAAGTCGCTCCGGACGAACAGCGGGGCCGGGCGGTCGC
>JAYTTN010000045.1:0-10075 GCA_043745295.1 Fimbriiglobus sp.
CAGCGTAAACTGTGACAACTCGCGGCCTTCCACCGGAGGAGCCGCCATTCCCGAAACCATCATCCGCTAACGGTTTGCGTCGAGCACCCGGAAAACCGAGCGTTCCGCTTCGGAACCGAGGGTTACAGGTTCGACTCCTGTCGAGTGTACTCGAATCGGACTCCCGTCATGCGCCTCGCGTTCAGTACCAACGCCTACCTCAACTTCTCGTTCCCCGAGACGGCCCGCCGCTTGGCCGGCATCGGCTACGCCGGGCTGGAGTTGATGGCCGACGTGCCGCACGCCTGGCCGGCGTACCTGCTCGCCGAGCAGAAGCAGGCCATCCGCGACGCCATGACCGCGAACCGGTTGCAGTTCAGCAACGTGAACGCCTTCATGATGCACGCGGTCGATGACAAGCGGCAGAAATACTGGCACCCGAGTTGGATCGAACCCGACCCGCACTACCGCCGCGTCCGCATCGAACACACCAAGCGGGCGCTGAGCCTGGCGGCGGAACTCGGCGCGCCGTGCGTCACCACCGAGCCGGGCGGGCCGCTCGAAGGCCGGTCGTGGAACGAGTGCCTGAAGCTGTTCGTCGAAGAGTTGAAGCCGGTCGTCGAACACGCCGAGAAGGTGAAGGTGCCGCTCTTGGTGGAGCCGGAACCGGACCTGCTCATCGAGACGGCCGACCAGTACCTGGAGTTCGCCAGGCACATCCAGTCGCCGTACCTGGGGCTGAACTTCGACATCGGGCACTTCTACTGCGTGAAGGACGACCCGGCCGACTCGGTGCGGAAGCTGGCCCCCCTCATCAAACACGTCCACCTCGAAGACATCGCCGCCACGCGGGTGCATCATCACCTCGTGCCCGGCGAGGGCGTCATCGACTTCCACGCCACGTTGAAAGCGCTGAAGGAGGTGAAGTACGACGGCTGGGTGACGATCGAGCTGTACACCTACCACGAGAATCCGGACGTGGCCGCGACCACCGCGCGGGAACGAGTGCTGAAGATCGCGGGTGAAGTGGGGGTGGCGTTCGAGTGATGTCGTCGCGCCCCGTGTTGTCGTCGCGACTTCAGGAGCGGCAGACGTGACCCGCTCCTGAAGTCGCGGCGAAGAGGGGGTGGTTGGCTACGTCGGTTCGTTGCAGAGCAGGGCAGCGCCGTATCTCCACCGAAGCCACTCGATTTGTGTTCGTGTGAAAGGGTTGCCCGACAGGTCCAACTCGGTCGGTGCGAAGTCGATGCTCGGCCAGCCGATGATCACATCGTATGCGTATTCGCAGTCGAAGTTGCAGGATCGGAGCCGAAGCCTCTTCAGGTTCTGGAGTCGGCCGATCAACCTCACTTGGTTGAGTTCCGAAATCCCCTCGTCGCTGAACCTGCGATCCGCGATGTCCAGAACCTGGAGTTCGCCGAAGCGAGCTGACTGGAAAAGTCCGGCATAATCACCTCGTGCCCCCATCGTCACCCGGAGTTCGTTCACCGGGCAGCGGGCGAACAGCTTCTCGGCCTTCGCCACGAACCATGCGGCCGGCATCCACACGCACTCCACGAAGCCGCGGCGGAACAGCCCGTGGCTGCGGGGCGTGAACAGCGGCTCGCCCTTCGCCTTCAACGGCGCGAGCCATTCGGGGCCGTGTTTCTCCCGCAGGTAGCGCTCGCGCAGTTCCAGTGCCGCCTTCCAATTGTCGTCCTCGTACTGCCCGGCTGCCTGCGCGCACTGGACGCGGATGAACTCGGCCCGCGCGGCGTCGCCGGCCTCCTCGATGAAGTCGGCGTACACCAGCCGCGGCAGGTCGGCGTCCGGGTTCGCCAGCACCCCGGCCAGCAGCGCGTCGTGATCGGACATGATCGCCCCTTCGGTACAGCGGGTGCGCGAAGACTCACGGCGTGTCGTCGCGGGTCAGCCATTCTAGCCGCTCGATAATCAGACCGGGCAACGGCCCCGCCGCCTCCAGCCGGATGTCGGTCGGCACGTCATCCACGAGGAGACAGGCGGACATCCGGGACGGCACGGCGGGTGCCCAGGCGTCCGCCTCCCGCTCCGCGCCGGTCGCCCCGCGCCACCGCAGGACCAGCCGCTGATCGGGGCGGAAGTGCGTCTGCGCGCCGACGACGCGGAGGGCGACCACGCGGCGGCCGGGGGGCGGCAGCGGGACGGTCGGGTATGGCGGGTGCCGGGCCGTCAACACGAACGGCGCGATCGGAATCGAGAGGACGCCGAACGGCGGGTCGTCCGCCAAGTCCGCGAAGACCCCGACCCGCGCCGCGCGGAGGAGCTTCAGCCGGTCGGCCACCCGCTCGCCGACGACGACCATCGCCGATCCGCCGTGCCGCCCGGCGACCACGGACAGGGGAACGCCCGCGGCGATGTCCGCTTCGATCCGCCGAGCCGCCGTTCGCAGTCGGGTGCCGGTCGCCCACCCGTCGCGGCCGTTCGCTGCCAGCAGCGCGACGGCGGCGGCCAGCGCGACGGCGGTCAGCGCGCGCGGGATTCGCGGTAGGAGAGTCGTGATCGCCAGCCAGCAGACGGCCAGCCCCACCGCCCCCGGCGACACGTAGCGGTCTTGCAGCCCGGCCCCGCGCGACACGGCGATGGCGACGGCCGCCACCGTCTGCCCGACGAGCGCGAGCCAGCAGGCGAGGGCGAACGGCCGCACGGCCGGGCGGCCCAGCATCGCCCGGATGAGCAACGCCGTGGCCACCAGATAGCACCCGCAGCCGACGGCGGCGGCGGTCGCGCGGCGCGCCGAGGACGCGGTGTCCGCCCACGACCCCAGGCCGATGCCGTAGTAGCCGGCGGCGGCCGCCAGGATGTCCCGCCCGGCCCGGCGGAAGTTCGCGGGGTCGCCGGACGGGGCCGTGGCCACCACCCAGGCGGTGTACGCGGCGACGGCGGCGGCTCCGCCGAGCAGCACCACCGCCGAAGCGCGGCCGCCGGTTCGCCATCCGACGACGCCGGCGTAGGCCAGCCAGGCCGCCGCCGGCGGCGCGGACACGGTGCCGAACGCCCCGCACGTCGCGGCCACGGCGGCCCACCCCGCCGCCGACGCGGCCCACCCGACCGAGGTCGGGCGGAAGCCGGCGGCGGCCCGGACGCACCCGGCCACGCCGAGGACGTACAGGGTGAAAACGACCTGGTACCCCATGAGCAAGTTGAACGCATGGCCGGGGTTGAGCAGCAGCGCCGGGATCACCGCGTCGGCCACCGCCGCGCGGCCGCGGGCGAGCCGGGCGGCCGAGAGCAGCAGCAGGCTCGCCCCGGTCAGCGCGGCCACGGACAGCAGCATCCCCGTCCGAAAGTCGTTCCCGCTCGCCCACATGCCGGCCGTCCACACGAGCCGGCCGAGCGGGAACCGGTGTTCGTTGTGATGGCCGAAGAACCACTCCGCGGCCGGCCAATGCGGGATCGTGGACGCGATCACGTCCCACTCGTCGGCGTGCGGCATGTCCGACCCGAAGGCGAGGACGAACGCCGTCGCCGCCACGCTCAGCGCGGCGGTGAACGCGACCGTGGCGGTGGCCGCCGGGGTGCCGAACATGCGCGTCTCCGGTGGCATCGTCCGCCAATCGTTCATCGGTCGCCCTCCGGGAGTACCAGCCACTCGGCCCCGGTCAGCCGCAACTCCGTCACATGTTCGCCCGGAACGAGTCGGAGGCGGGCCGGCCGGCCGGTCAGCGGGAAGACGAGGGTCGAATTCCCGACCAGCGGCGTCGGCCGCGCGTCGGCGTCGCGGTCGGTGCCCGTGGCCGCGTCGGTCCAGTAGAGGCGGACGCGGTCGCGGCCCATGTCCTTCGGCGTGCGGGTGTGCAGGCGGACGGCCCACGCCCCCGGCGGCGGGTCGGGCAACGCCGCCGCGACCTCGGCCGTCAGCACCCGCGGGAACGCGGACAGCGGCACGGCGACGTCCGGCGGGTCGTCCGGCACGTTCCGAAAATCGCTCAGTCCCAGGTCGCGGAACAGCCGGGCGAAGTCGGCCGTGCGGGGGCCGACGAGGACGGCGTCGGCGTGCCCGTACCGGCTGGCCAGCACCATCGGCGGCACGCCGGCGAGCAGGTCGTTGCGGAGGTGCCACGTCTGGTGCCGGGTCTGGATGGCGTGGTTCAGGCCGGTCGTCCAGTTCGCCCAGAAGAGGCCGCCGGCGACGGCGAGGACGGCCGCGACGGACACCCGCCGCCCGCCGGTCCAACCTCCGAAGAGGGTGAGCCACGCGGCGGCCAGCCCGACCGCGCTGGCGGCGGCCATCCGCTCGGCGTACCCCATCCCCCGCGCGTAGGCGGTGGCGGCGGCCGTCAGCAGGGTGCCGGCGATCACCGCGAGGAGCGCGGCGCGGAGGGGCGTCGGGTTCGCCCGGAACGTCCGGCACCCGCGAACCAGGGCGGCGGCGTACAGGCCGGCCGCCGCGACCCCCACCAGCCAGCGGGCGACTGGCTCTTCGGCCGGCCACACCCCGACCGCCACGCTCAGGAAGCCGACGAACGCGGCACCGAAAGCGAGCGGGTCGGCGACCGGGCTGGTCGTCGGGTTCAACCCGGTCGGCATCGTCGCCACCACCCAGGCGGTGTAAGCGGCCGCCGCGACCCCTGCCAGGAACGGCACGGCCGCGGCCGCGATCCGCCCGGCCCGCCACTCCCGCCGCGCCGCCCACCCGCACCATCCGACGACGGCGGGGGCGAAGGTGATGCCGAACCCGCCGCACGGGATGACCAGCAGGGCGTACCCGACAGCCGCCAGCAACCACAGCCGCGACCCGGCCGCCGCCCGGCCCGCACACCACAGCCAGCCGGCCAGCGCGTAGGCGACCAGCGCGAACCCGAGCTGGAAGGACATGACGAGGTTGAACCCGTGCCCCCAGTGGAGCAGCAGGGCCGGGAACAGGGCGTCGGCCGGGTGCTGGCTGCCGCGCACCCGTCGCGCCGTCCACATCAGCAGAATGCCGGTCGAGGTGAGGAGTGCGAGCGTGACGAACATGACCGCGCGGAAGTCGTACCCGGTGACCCGAAGGGCGGTCAGCCACAGCAGCTTCGGCAGCGGGAAGCGGTGTTCCCCGTGGTGCTGGATCATCCACCCGAACGCGAGGTGCCCGTCCCGGGTGTTCGCCAGCAGGTCCCACTCGTCCATGATCGGCAGCGGCGACCCCTGGGTGAACACGTACCACCCGCCGGCGACCGCGAGCGCCGCAGTGACCGCGTAGACGAACCCTCGGGACAGTCGGTCGCTCATCGCATCGGGTCTCCGGTTGCGGGCAGCCGTGGGGCGGCCTACCATCCAACACGGTTATATCGTCTTCCCCGGCGGGCCGGTCATGAGCAAGAAGAAGAAAGTGCGGGTGGCGCTGCGGAAGAATCGCACCAAGCCGCCGCGCGGGAACGACCTGACCGAGCAGTTCAAGCAGGACGCCGGGCTGGTCGGGGATGTCTGCTCCGGCGAACGGGTCCGCGCGAAGGGCAACCTGTCCCGCCACCGCACCATCATGCAGGAGAACGCGACCGGGGCCGCCATGCCGGCGGCCGAGGCCGGCACCGTCGCCGGCCGGGTGCTGCGGGTCCACGGCCTGTACAGCTTCGTCGAGCTGGCCGACGGCCGAGTGGTCCGCTGCACCGTCCGCCGGCTGCTGAAGTCGCTGTCCACCGACGAGCGGAGCGTGGTGACGACGGGGGACAAGGTGCAGGTGACAGCGGAGAGGGAGCAGGAAGCAGAGGACAGGGGACAGGAGTCAGGAAGCAGGAGTCAGGAAGCAGGAAACGTTGACCCGGAGCCGAACCACGAAGGAGCGTCTGACTCCGGTCTTTTGCCCCCTGCCTCCTGCCTCCTGACTCCTGTGAAAGAAGGCGTCATCGAGCGGGTCGAACCGCGGCGGGGCGTCCTCACGCGCGGCAGCCGGCGGCGGGAACACGTCATCGTCGCCAACGTGGACCAGCTCGTCATCGTCCTGTCGCTGGTGCAGCCGGACCTGAAGCCGAACCTGATCGACCGCTATCTGGCCCTGGCCGAGAAGGGCGAACTCGCCCCGATCGTGTGCCTGAACAAGGCCGACCTCGCCGACCCGGTGGAGTTGCAATCGCTCGTCGGCGCGTACTCGCAGCTCGGCGTGCCGACGCTGCTGACCAGCGCCCGCACCGGCGTCGGCATCCCCCGCCTGCGGGAACTGCTGGGAGGCCGGGCGACGGTGTTTTCCGGGCAGAGCGGCGTCGGCAAGTCGTCGCTGCTGAACGCCATCCAGCCGGATTTGGCCTTGCGCGTGAAGGAAGTTTCGGAGAACACGCAGAAGGGTCAGCACACGACGACCAACTCGTCGCTCATCCGGCTGGCCACCGGCGGGTGGGTGGCGGACACGCCGGGCGTGCGGCAACTGCAACTGTGGGACACGGCGGCGGCCGAGGTGTGGGAGTACTTCCGCGACTTCCGCCCGTTCGCCCCCGCGTGCGGCTTCCCGGACTGCTCGCACACCCACGAAGGCAACTGCGCGGTGCGGGCCGCCGTCGCCCGCAAGCTGATCGCCGACCGCCGCTACCAGAGCTACCTGGGACTGTTCCACGGCGTCGAAGAGGACTGACGGCCGGTAGGTAGCCGACCGTCGCGGGTCGTCACACGATCTCTTTCGTGAACGGCTTGTTCCCCTTGTCCACGACCCGGATCGGGCGGCCGGAGACGGCCTCGTTCTCCTTCGTGTGGTCCACGCCGAGGACTTCGCACACGGTGGCCAGGAAGTCGCCCGTCTTCACCGGCCGGTCCACCACCGTGGCCCCGTCCTTGTCCGTCTTGCCGATCACCTGCCCGCCCTTGATGCCGCCCCCGAACAGGGCCAGGCTCCACGCCTTCGGGTAGTGGTCGCGGCCCGGCTTCGCGCCGCGGGTGTTGATGTTCGGGGTGCGGCCGAACTCGCCCATCCAGACCACCAGCGTGCTGTCCAGCAGGCCGCGGTCCTTCAGGTCGGTCAGCAGGGCGCTGACGGCGGAATCGACCTGCCCGGACAGGTTCTTCACGCGGGTGAAGTTGTCCTGGTGGGTGTCCCACCCGCCCAGGGTGCATTCGACGAACGGCACGCCGACCTCGACCAGCCGGCGGGCCATCAGCACCGCCTCGCCGAACTTGCCACTGCCGTAGGCGGCCTTCGACGCCGACGGCTCGGCCGAGATGTCGAACGCCTTCGCCTCGGCCGACTTCATCAGCTTGACGGCCCGCTCGTAAGTCGTCTTGTGGTCGGTCACGAGGCCGGACTGGTAGTCGTGGTAGAAGGCCGACTCCATCTGCTCCAGCAGGCCGGTGCGGTTCTCGAACTGCTTGTCGGCGACGATGGCCTTCAGATCCTCGACGCCCCGCGCCGGGTCTTGCACGACGAGCGGCTGGTACTTCGGCCCGATGAACCCGGACCCGAAGCTGCGGTTGCCGATGCTGACGAAGTTCGGCATGGACGCCGACGCCGAGCCGATCTCCTTGGCGACCAGCGCCCCGAGGCTGGGGTAGACAAGCCCGCCCTGGCCCTCGCGGTAGCCGGTGTGAAGGTGGTACTTGGCGCGGGGGTGCGCCCCTTCCGGCGTGTTCATGCCGCGGACGACCACGCCCTCGTGCATGTGCGCGGCCAGCTTCGCCAGGTGTTCCGAAATCTCGACGCCGGGGGCGCTGGTCTTGATCGGCTTGAACTCGCCCGCGCCCTTGCTGTCCGGCTTCAGGTCGAACGTGTCCTTGTGGCTGGGGCCGCCGTCCATCCACAGCAGGATGCAGCTCTTGTGCTTCGGCTTGCCGGTCGGGGTGGCGGCGGCGGCGCGGTCGGCCAGCACGCCCATCCAGCCGGACGCGGCGGCGGTGCCGACGCCGGCGGCGGACAGTTGCAGGAACCGGCGGCGGGTGGCGGTCGGCAGTTGTTCGAGGTTCATGGGACACCTGTTCGCGGGTGGCGGCGGGTTTGATCTTGGCGAGCGGAGGGCGTAAGCCCCCTGTTTGATTTGGCTGGCGAAGAAACAGGGGGCTTACGCCCCCCGCTCGCCCGTAGACGGCGTCAGCGGACCATCGCGAACTCGCTGCTGTTCAGCACGGCCCACAGCACGTCGCCGTACCCTTCGCCGGGGGTGGACGCCTTGGCCACATAGTCGGTCAGCCGCTTCACCTCGTCGGCGGTCGGCCGGCGGGACAGGGCGGCCAGGTAGATCTTCTCGAACGCCTCCGCGCCCTTGCTGCCGCCGAGGAGCTTCAGCGTGGCCGGCTGGGTGTTGCGGCCGTTGATGAGCCGCAGGGCCTGCGGGATGCCGGCCTCGTACTCGGCCGCCTTCGGCTCGTCGGACCCGGCCAGGAAGAACTCGACGAACCGGTCGCGGGGGGTGACGGCCCCGGCCCGGTTGGCCGCCCCGCCGCCGGCCGGCCCCTTGGCGGCGGGCGGCGTGCCGACCACCCGCGTCAGGCTGTCGTACAGCATCTCCGGCGACAGCACCTTGATCTGCTGGTGGCTGTAGTGGTCGGCGTCCGCCTTGTTCGCGGCCGTCGGCTTGCTGGTCCGCTGGTAGGCCCGGCTGAGGACGACGCCCTTCACCAGCAGCTTCACGTCGAACCCGCCGGCGGCGAACTTCGCGCTCAGTTCGGCCAGCAACTCCGGGTGGCTCGGCTCGTTCGTGTCGATCATGTCGTCGATCGGGTTGACGATCCCCCGGCCGAACAGCGCGGCCCAGGTGCGGTTCACCATCGCCTTGGCGAAGAACGGGTTCTTCGCGTCCGTCAGCCACTCGGCCAGGGCCGGGCGGTACGGCACCGACGACCCCAGTTTCGGCGACTCCCCTTCCAGGAATTTGGGCGGGACGGTCTTCGCGGATTCGGGGAAGAAGTCCTTCAACTTCGTCTTCGTGTTCCCTTCCTGCACGCCGAGTTTCGAGTTGTCCCCGCCCTGGTTGGCGTTCTTGGGCCGCTCCGGGTTCACCTTCGAGTAGAAGGCGGCGAGGCCCCAATACTCGGTCTGCTTGGTGGTGGTGAACGGGTGATTGTGGCACTGGGCGCACGACAGCCGGACGCCGAGGAAGTGCTGGCTGGTGGTGTCAGTCAGTTTGTCGATGGAGCGGTTCGACAGGAAGTACGTCACTTCCGGGTGTTCGTCCACGGTGCCGGTGGCGGTGACGACGCTGGTGACGAACTGGTTCCACGGCCGGTTCGCGTTGAACTCGGCCTCGATCCACTTGTAGAACGGCGCGCGCTGGACGAACCGGTTGCCGGAGTCCTTGGTGAACAGCTTGGCCGTCCAAATGTCGGCCTGCTTGCGGCCGTAGTTGGCGTCGGCGAGCAGTTCGTCCACCAGCTTGGCCCGCTTGTCGGTCGCCTTGTCGTCGAGGAACGCCTTGGCCTTGTCGGCGGTCGGGATGACGCCGGTGATGTCCAGGTGCGCCCGACGGAGAAACTCCTCGTCCGAGCAGATCGGCGACGGGGCGATTTTCTTGTCGGCCAGCTTCTTGTCGATGTGCGTGTCGATCAGCTTGGCGGCGGCGGCCGCGTCGAAGGTGCTGACCTGTGTCGCTCGGGTGGCTTTCGCGGCGGCCCGTTTCGCCTCGGCGGCCTTCCGCTCCTCGTCCGCCTTCTTGGTCTCGTCCTCGGACTTCTTGGCCGCGTCCTCGACCGCCTTCTGCTTCTCCAGCTTCGCTTTCATTTTGGCGGCTTTCTTCTCGGCCTTGGTGTCGGCCACCTGCGCGAGGGAATCGGAGGACGCCAGCAGCACGACGGCGGCGGCGACGAACCCGAACAGGGCGAGGGCACGAACGAGACGCATGGGCGAACCTCCGGAACCGGTACGCACTAAACCCGATGACGCGACGCGAGTTTCGCGGACTCGCAATGAGAGACGAATGAAAACGCCAGCCGTTAGGTAGTGGCCGTCAGCGGTCGCGGCGTTTCCGCCTCGGTTCGTCGTCGCGGTCGTCCTCGTCGTCGCGGTCGCGGCGTTTCCGCCTCAGTTCGTCCTCGTCTTCGTCCACGCGGCTGGCACGCCGCGCCCGTTTCGGCTCGGCGTCCGCCGCCTTCACGCCCGTCCCGGTGGCCTTCTTGAACGCCCAGATGGCGACGCCGACGACGGCCCCGATGACGCCGCCGATGAGGGCCCTCGTCAGCACCTCGT
>JAYTTN010000046.1:0-10064 GCA_043745295.1 Fimbriiglobus sp.
CTCGCGGAGGAACAGGGCGTGCGTGCCGTGGTAGATGTCCTGCCCGCCGAAGTCCCAGATGCTCAGCGTGACCGGGTGCGGCAGGCCCCACTCGGCCGGTGCCGGGCAGCTCACGATGGTGACGCCGTGGGTGGTGACGATCTTCGCGGCTTCGATCTGCTCCCACGTCATACCGGTCAGCCGGCGGATGAGGTACGACTTCCCGCACCGCCCGTTCCCCAGCACGAACACCTTGATCTCCGCGTCCGGCTTGGCATCCGGGCCGAGGGCTGCGAAGTACGCGCGTACGGAGGCGAGGTTGTCGTCATCATGGTCTCGGCCACACACAGCTGAGTGCAAATCGGGAAATCGGGAACGGTAAACTTTGAGTTGTTTGAGGCTCGGAAGTTCGTGGAGCGACTCGAACGATTCGGCCCTGCATCCAGACAGATCCAAGCTGGTGAGGGCGGTGAAGTTCCGCAGCGGTTCCACACTCGCCAGTTGGGCGCACCCATTCAGATGTAACTCCGTGAGGGCGGTGAGGTTCCGCAGCGGCTCGACGCAATTGAGCTGATCGCACCCGGACAGGTATAGTGCGTTAAGAGCGGTGAGGTTCCGAAGCGGTTCCACGACGGCGAGTTGGGTGCATACCGACAAGTCAAGGGAGGTCAGAGTCGTTAAGCCCCGAAGCGGTTCGATGCTCTTGAGTTGGCTACAGACGGAGAGGTCGAGCGTGGTGAGAGCAGAGAGGTTCCGAAGTGGCTCAAGGCATGTCAAGCTCTTGAACCAGGCCAAGCCCAATTTCTTAATGGCAGTGAGAACCTGTAGCACCTCCAAGTTCGTCAGACTCTTACACACGGATAGGTGCAAGGTGGTGAGGGCGGTGAGATTCCGTAGCGGCTCTACGCTGCTCAGTTTCTTGCATCCGTGCATTTCCAAGGAGGTAAGGGTCGTGAGATGTCGCAGTGGTTCCACGCTGTTCAAATCCCAGCATTCGGTCAGGTCTAAGTGCGTGAGGGCGGTGAGGGTGGCTAACGCCTCGATGCGCCAAATGTCTCCTGGACGATCCTCATGCCATTCCCAGACGCCTTCCTCGGCAAGGAATTCACACTTCCCCAACCCCAGCACCCGGAGTTGCTTGCTCAACACGGCGATCTCGTCGGGCACGCGCTCGATGGGCAGGTCGCCGAGGTCGAGCCACCACTGGCCGCAGTCCTTCGCGGCGCGGATGCGGCGGATCGCTTCGGCGTTCGCTTCGTCGAGGGTCATGGGCGCGGTCTCGCGGGGTGCCAGATTATACGCATTGGGCACACCGGCTTGGAAGCCGGTGCCACCAGGAAGATGCCGCTCCCTCGCGGTCGCGGCTCGCCGGCCGCCAAACGAAGACACGGAAGGGGATTGGCCCCTCCCGTGTCGCGGTGTTATCCCTCCGTCCGCAGACTCAGCGGTCGTCGCCCCGACCACCGGGGCCGGGGCCGGTGCCCGGCGGCGGCGTCACTCCTAACTCCTTCCGCTTCATCACATCCGCCACCCACTTCGTCCACAGGTCGAACCGCTTGCCCCGCTCCTTGTCGGCGGTCGCCTGCACTTCGCTCAGCACCTCGACGGTGCCGTCCGACCGCAGGACGAGCAGCTCGTTGGCCACCTCGTTGTCCTCCTTGTCCTTGTCCTTCGCGGCCACCGGCGTCTTCCGCCCGTCGAAATCGACGAGCAGGTTGGGGGTGGTGAAGTTGACGATCTGCCCCGGCGGGATCTCCTCCGCCTTCAGCCCGGCGATGCCCGCCTTCTGGAGCTTGCGAGAGGACATCACGTAGGTCTCGGTCTTGGCCGACCAGAGGGGCAGCGGGACGAGCGCCTTGCGGCCGATGAACTCGCCCGGCCCGACCGGCAGGTCGGCCGTCACCCACGCGCCGATCGGCTCCTGGGAGTTCGTCCCCGGCAGGATGAGCTGCGGCAGCCACCACTGCACCTGCACCACGGCTTTCTTCCCGGCCGCCACGTCCTTGATCTCGGTGAACGCCAGATACGCCCGCTGGGCCTCCGGCTTGCGGGCCGAGTCCTTCAGGGTCTCCAGTTGCTTGGCGATCTCGTCGGTGTGGGCCGTCTCGTAAGTCTTGGCGGTGCCGGCGAACAGGTGGAACTCGGCCGGCAGGGAGGCCGTCTGCGGGCACTCGAACCAGTCGTCCGGCGACTCGATCTCGAGCTTGTCGGCGTCGGCTTCGGTGGCCATCTGGTCCTTCTTGCCGAAGTTCGGGTTCCGCATGACCAGCCGGGCGCGGTACTTGTAGCTCTCGCCCGGCAGCAGGGTCGGGTCGAGGAAGCGGATCAGGATGAACTCCGCGCCAATGGCGTTCGGGTCGGTCAGGGCGTTCGGGTTGCCGCCGGGCATGCCGGGGCCGGACATGCCGGGGCCAGACATGCCGGGGCCAGACATGCCCGGCCGCCCGCCGGGGCCGGGCATGCCGGGGTAGCCGCCCATCCCTTCGCCCGGCCCCGAGGGCGGGACGGACAGGCCGCCGCGGCCCTCGTCGCTGCCCGACCCGAACCCGATGCCGTTGTTGCCCTGGGTGCCGATCTGGCTGCCCCGCGAATACGGGTTAGTGCCGTTCCGCCGCTCGAACTGCGACCCGAACTTCTTCTTCACGTCCGGGTTCTCGAGCAACTTGGCCAGCCGGCGGGCGTTGTCGTGGATCGTCCACAAGTTGATCGCCGGCGGGTAGTCGAGGGCCATGTTGTCGGCCACGCGGGGTAGCGGGGCGGACAGCCCCTGCTCCGTCCGCAGGAACAGTTGCGGGTCGATCTCGTACTCTACTTCCACATCCCGCTCGACGAACTTGTCGCCGTCCTTCTCCCGCACCCGCTCGACGTACTTGACCTTCTTCGGTTTCTCCTCGTACATCGGCGTCTCGTACCGGAGGAAGGCGTCGATGAACGTTCCCGAGTGTTCGAACGTCTCCCAGGCGGCGTCCTCGGCCTTGCCGGTCTTGCCCAGCACCTGGAGCGGCTTGCCGTCGAACCCGACCCGCCGCCGCTGCACTTCCAGGCGGAGGAACTCGGGGGACGTGGTGTACAGGGTGCCGGGGCCGGAGGCGGAGGTTCCCGCGCCGGGGCGACCCGGCCCGGCGGGGGGGCCTTCCCCGTCCGCACTACCGGGGCCGGGCGGCATTCCGGGAGCGGGTACGCCAGGTCCACCGGGCCCGGTACTCCCGCCGGCGACCGGGGCGCAGGCGCGGATGGCATCGGCCAGGGTCGGCAAGCGGAGCGCCCGCTGGACTTCTTGGAGTTGGGCCTTCAGCGGGAACGCCATCTGGACGACGGCCAGGCGGGTCGGATGGACGGTCTCGGCCTCCTTCCACTTGCCCACCTCCCACTCCGTGGGCGTTACATACTCGATGATCGTTTCGGTGGTGCGGGTGCCGGTCCCGCCGGGCATACCGGGCATACCGGGCATGCCGCCCTCGCCCGTGCCTGGCATGCCGGCTCCGGGCATACCGCCGGGCATGCCGCCGAACCGGCCGCCGCCGGGGATTGCTGGCGGTGGCGAGTTGCCGCCCTTTTTCCCGCCCTTCTTGTCCGACTTCGTGGACTTGTCGTAGTTGGCCTTGTTGGTCTTCGCGTCGTCGGGTTTTACCGGCAACGTTTTGATCACGCCCATCAACTTCAGCCGCTCGACGCCGTCCTTGTCGAGTTCGAACCGGCGGTCCCTGGCCCCGAGGGCCAGTAGGAACACGTCCACCTGCCCCTCGACCGGCTTGAGAACCTTCGGGTTGTCCTTCCGCAGGCTCGGCCAGGAGATCGGCTCGAACGCGCTGGCGGAGACCAGGAAATCCTTGGACGGCACCGCGACGAGGCCGCCGGTCTGATCGACCCACGGGGGCAGCTTATTCACCCCGGCGGTGGCCTCGCTGCCGATCTGCGTCTTCACCGAGCTGGTGGCGGACTCCAGATCCTTGATCATCTGGGCGGTGGACTTCTCCGGCCCGCCCGAGGCGAGGCCCATGAACAGCAGAAGGGCGAAGGCGGCGGCGCACGCGGCCAGCGCGATCTTCTCCCCCTTCTTCAACAGCAGATCCTTGAATCCGGCTTTGGCGGCCATGGTTCGCACCTCTCGTTCGGGTCGCGGGGCGTCGCCCGCGAGGGGCGACCGGACGGGTCGGGGTTTACGAGTCGGGGGGTCACTCGACGGACCACTTGACGGTTCGGCGGACGGCGAACAGTTTCCGGTGTTGCACTTTGTCTTCGTCCTTGGCCTCGCCCGGCGCGAGGCCGAATTTGGCGGCCATGTCGGCGACGGTGAACGTCACCTTGTCGCCGGCCGGCCCCTCCCACGCGAACGCCAGCAGGTCGTGGGAGCGGAGGTCGAAGGCGGCGCGGACTCTGGCCTGGGTCGCCGCGTCGGGGAACAGCTTGGCCAGCTCCTCGTTGGTGCTCACCTTCGTCGGCTCCTTCCAGTTGGACCCGGCCTCGAAGGTCTCGGAGGCGTCCAGTCGGACTTCGGTCAGCGGCATCTCGTTGTATAGCGACACGACGCCGTAGACGGCGAGGGTGACGAGGCCGGCGTTCGCCTGGGCGGTGACGGCGGCGGAGGTCGGCCCGCCGAATCCGCCGAAGCCCCCTTCCCCGTCGGGGCCGCCGAGGCCGGGACCACCGGGCAGGCCGGGCTGCCCCGGACCGGGGAGGCCGGGCTGTCCGGGCAGACCGCCGCCCGCCGGGGCGGAGCGCGGGAGCGCCCCGCGGAACCGCTGCCACCCGGTTTGGGTGACGTGGAACCGCATCGGCGAGTTGGTGAACTGGACGAGCAGGTCCTGCTCGAAGGCCAGGTCCAGCACCACCGACAGGGCGACCGGCATGCGGCGGACCTGGTCGGTCGCCTCGACATAGCGGAGCTTGTTGCCGAGCAGGACCGCCTCCTTCGGGCCGGACTTCGCGCCGGCCAGGGCAAGCCCGCCGCCGATGCCGCCGATGCCGCCGGGACTACCCGGGCCGGGGCCACCCTCGCCCTGCATGGGGGGCGGGGCCGCCGGATCGGCGGCGGCGGCGTCCTCGGGCAGCCCCTTCAGTTTCGGGGCGACGAACGTGGCCGCCCCGCGGCGGTGGTCGGTGACGCCCAGTTCGAGGGCCTGGATCAGCTTCACCGGCACGCTCACCTCGTCGAGGATCTGTTCCACCTTGGCGATGCGGGTGATGAGGCGGTCGAGCGGAATGGCGTGGCTGCCGGGCAAAGCCCTGTTCCGCGGGTCGATCTTCTGGAGCGCGACTTCCATCGTGCTGCGGCCGGGGACCAACTCGCCGCCGATCACGTAATCGGGCAGGCTCGGCTCCTTCTCGGCCGGGTTGTCCAGCCACACCTTCAGCCGCATCACCTTGCTCGCGCCGAGCATCTGGAGGCGGTCGTTCGGGTTGCGGACGGTCGCCTTCAGGTACTTCCGGCTGGCCTCGGCGACGACCTCCAGGTCGAGGTGCCACAGGCGGCTGACGAACGTCCGCTTCAGCGGGTTGTAGTTCCAGAACGCGAACTCGGGCTCGAACTGGGTGAGCGCCTTGTTGGTCCGCTCGACGACGGCGAGGAGCTCCCGCTGCACCCAGAAGTCCTCCAGCGCCAGCCACAGTTCCGGCACGGTCGGCTTGGCCGTGGTGCCCCAGTCGGTGACGTGGCGGAGGACGGCTTGCCAGCCCTCGCCCGTGTTGTTTTGCAAGCCGCCGCCCCCCGCCCCACCGGGGCCGGGAAGGCCGGGAAGGCCAGGACCGGGCATACCGGGACCACGGGGGCCACCACGGGGGCCGCCGCCGATGCCGGGCGGTCCCGCTTCGCCGCCGCCGGCCGCCGCCCCAGGACCGCCTTTGCCGAAGCGGGTAGGGAACACCCGGTCGGCCATGTCCCTGTACGCTTTCAGGTAGACGTTGGCGGTGGCGAATTCGGCCAGCTCCGTCTGGTTGGCGTCCAGATAGGATTGCTTCAGCGCGGCGGGATCCTTCTCGCCCGGCACGAGGAGGTCGTCGCCGAACGGCAGGTTCCGCTTCTCCAGAATGGCCAGTTCGGTGTTGTTTTTGAGGGTGTTCGGCCACTTGAACAGCCCGGCGTTCTTCTGCTGCTGGAAGTTCTCGCCCCACAGGGCGGTCACTTTGGTGTCGAGCTGCCCCTTCTGTTTGGACAGTTCCACGCCGACGCCCTTGCCCTTCGGCTTGGCCCCGCCGATCTCGGTCTTCTGGGCGTCGTACTCCTTCTTCCGCACGGCGGTGGCCCCGCCGACGGACGACAGGATCATGAGGACGCCCAGCCCGACCAGGAGCGGGACGGCCCCGAACAGGAGCCAGAAGGCGTGCTTTTTGACGAAGCTGGTTTTCATGGCGTTGCCGGTTCGGGTCCGGGGGTAGGTGTGCGGAGGGTGTGGCGGGCCGCGTTACTTCGGGGCCTCGGCCGCCGGGGTGTCGGTGGAGGACGGCTCTTGCCAGAGGAAGTAGACGACGAACTCGAACGGCTTCTTGCGGCCGCCGACGACGAGCGGGCTGTTGGCCGCGCCGCCGCCAGCCACGCCGGGACCAGTTGCGCCGGGCATAGTCGGCCCGCCGCCGAGCGGGCCGGACCCTTCGCCGAACCCGCCGCCGGCGGGGGCGGCCGCACCGCCGAGCAGATCCCGCCACTTGCTGCCGGCGGTGCCCGCCGCACCGGCAAGACCGCCGTCCGGACTGCCAGGGCCGGGCATGCCGGGGCCGGGCATGGCGGGCGGTCCCAGGCCACTGCGGCCGGATTCCCCGTCGCCTCCCGGCACGGCCGCGCCCGCCGACGCTCCGGCGGCCATCAGTCGGTCGATGTGGCTGGTCAGGACGATCTCGAACCCGGCCACGGTGGACGGCTTGGGCGGGGCAATGCACAGGAAGGCGTGGCTGACGCGGGCGCGGATCGGGTCGGCCGCGCCGGGCAGCAGCTTGGCCACCTTCTCCTGGCCGCGGTCGGTCAGCGCCGCGAACTCGTCGAACCGCTGGAGGTTGCGGACGAAGCAGTCCTGGAGGAACTTGCGGGCGACCGACGGGTTGCCCGCGCTGTAGTAGGTGTACCCGCGGACCTCGACCACCCACACCGGGGCCGGCGTCTTGGCCTTCGCGTCCACCGGCGGCTCGATGACCCACTTGCCGTCGGCGGTCTTCTTCTCCGGCGGGACGGTCTCCAGCACCACCTCCAGGCCGGTCGGGTCGGGCAGGTATTGGCCGGCCGCGTCGGGCACCAGTTTGCCCTCGGGGTCGAGCACCGGCTTGGCGTCCGACCCCACCTTGAACTTCTCCGGCTTGCCGTCCGCCCCCACCTTGAACTTGCCCGGTTTGCCGTCCGGCCCGGTCAGCTTCACCGGCCGATCCTTGTCGCCCATCATGGACGTGACGGCCACGTCGTCGATGCCGTGCTTGTTCGCCTCGACCTGCGCCGCCTTGAGGAAGCCGGTCGGGTCGGCGGTGTACCTGGCGGTGACGGCCTCGACGTTCACCTGGGCCAGGTGTTCGGACAGGTCGGGCAGGTAGATGTCGGTGTCCGGCACCCCCTTGGCGATCCGCTTGGCGTAGGCGATGTACGCCCGCTTGCCGTCCACCGTGTTCCAGTACACCGGCTGGTTCACCGCCGGCGGGCCGTCCTTCGGCTCCAGCAGCAGGTTCGACTTGGCCGCCTCGAACGGCGACAGCTTCTGCTCGGCCACCGCCTTCGCCTGGGCGGCGGTGACGGAGCCGAGTTGCTGGAGCAGGGCCACGGTGTCCGGGTTGCCGGCGGCGTCCTTGTCGAAGTAGAACCCGTGGCGGGGCAGGGCGGCCCCGATCACCTCGTTCAGCCGCACCCAGTTCAGCCGCTCGTCGTTGCCGGCCACGATGGCCTTCACCTGGGTGACGCCGCCGTCCACCGCCTTCTCCTTGGCGGCCGTCTCGTCGTTCTGCTTCTTGGCGTTGCCGACCTCCGTCTTGGCGGCGGCCATGGCCGGCTTCAGCTTCGGGTCGGACACGGCCGCGTACTCGCTCGCCGGGCCGACGCAGGCGGCGGCCAGCCCGCCCACCAGCAGCGACGCGGCCAGCGCCGCCCACGGCTTCTTGGCGCGGATGATGCGGTCGATGCGGATCTCGCTCGGCAGCAGGTTCGTCCGCAGGCGGGCCAGTTCCAGCCCCTGCAACGCCAGCCCGTAGGCCACCGGGAAGGTCAGCACGTTCTCGTTGAACGTCGGGTCGTTCAGCACCGTGTCGCCGGTCAGCCGGGTCATCTTGGCCGGCTTCTTCACCTCCAGGGACAGCTTCTCGGCCAGGTACTTCTGCAAGCCGGGCAGCTTGAACGCGCTGCCCAGGCCGACCAGGAACGCCACGTGCGCGTCCCGGTGCGTGTTGGTGAAGTACCCGAGCGACCGCTGCACCTCGCCGACGAAGTCTTGCAGCACCGGCCGCAGCGCCTTCAGGATCTGCGCCAGCTCCGGCGACTTGGCGGCGTTCCGCTTCAGGTGTTCGGCCTTGGCGAACGTCAGCTTCATCTCCTTCACCAGCGCCTTGGTGAAGCTGTTCCCGCCGAGCGGCACCGGCCGCTGCCAGATGATCTTGCCGCCGTCGGTGATGATCAGGTTCGAGCTGTCGGTGCCGATGTCCAGCACCACCGCGCACCGCTTCTTGCCGCGCGGGGTGTCCTCGTTCTCCGGGGCCGCCGCGCCGTCGGCCAGACCGTCCGGCCCGCCCCGCCCCAGGATTTCGTAGGTGGCGTAGTTGCACAGTGCCAGCGGCGTCATCTGGACGACGTGGACCTCCGCCTTCACCCCCTGGTAGTGCCCCAGGGTCTTGCTGATGAGGTCCCGCTTCATGGCGAACAGGCCGATCTCCGTCTCCATGGCGAACCCGCCGACGGTCTCCCCGCCGCCGATCTTCTGGTAGTCCCACACCACCTCGTCGAGGGGGAACGGGATCTGCTGCTTGGCCTCGAACTTGACGATGTCCGGGATCTTCTTCTCTTCCACCGGCGGCAGCTTGACGAACCGCGCCAGCCCGCTCTGGCCGGGGATGCCGATGGCCACCAGGTCCTTGCCGATGGGGTTGCGCGACAGGAACTTCTCCAGCGCCTCGCGGGTGAGGGCGTCCGGGTCGGCGTCCGGCTGGGACAGGATTTTGGCGTGCTCGATGTAGTCGAAGGCGGTCGCCGTGGGCTTGCCGTCGATCAGTTCGAGCCGCAGCGCCTTCAGGGCGCACTGGCCGATGTCGATGCCCCACACGCCGGCGGTTTTGGACATGGTTCGTACTCACCCAGAAGACTGTGGGGGAATCATACGCCGGCCGCCGGTCGGGGGGAAGGAACCCCACGATCCGCGCCGGCCGGTCGCGGTTAGTCGTTGCCGTGCGCGAGCTTGCACTCGGGCATCGTATTCGACACCCGGTCGGGCTGTCAATTACCCAACGCCGGGAGACGGGAAAAGTTTGTGACGAAGTGCCGGATTTCCGGCGCAAGCGACCGGCCGGCGGAGCGTGTCGTGGGATCGGCATCACGGGGACAAGCGGAACCGTCTTCGCCGCGACCGAAGGGAGCGTGACGGGCGACCCGCCACTACAGCATCCGCACCGAGGACGCCTACCACGACTGGTGCCGGCGGTTCATCCTGTTCCACGACAAGCGCCACCCGGCCGACATGGGCGCGGCCGAGATCAACGCCTTCCTGACGCACCTGGCCGTCGAGGGGAACGTCGCCGCGTCCACTCGGAACCAGGCTTTCAGTGCCCTCCTATTCCTCTACCGCCGCGTGCTGGACATCGACCCCGGCGTCATCGCCGGCGTCGTCCGCGCCAAACAACCGAAGCGCTTGCCCGTCGTCCTCACCAAGCCCGAGGTGCGACTCGTCCTCGGCCACCTGGACGACCCGTACCGCCTCATGGCCCGCCTGATGTACGGGTCCGGCCTGCGGCTGCTCGAAAGCCTACGCTTGCGGGTGAAGGACCTCGACTTCGCCCGCCGCGAGCTGATCGTCCGCGAGGGCAAGGGGGACAAGGACCGCGTGACGATGCTGCCCGATTCCCTCGAACCCGACCTGCTGGACCAACTGGAAAACGTGCGGCAGCTGCACGAGAAGGATGTGGCGGCCGGG
>JAYTTN010000047.1:0-2717 GCA_043745295.1 Fimbriiglobus sp.
CCAACCCCTCCGGCGGTTCGCCCCTTGCTGGCGCGGCGGGCTAACAAGACAAAGCCACTATTTGATCGGATTCGGTATGAGGCGATCAGAAATGTTTGAGGTTTCCCCGTGCCGACCTCCGCGCTCACGCCAGCCGCGGGGCCGGGGCGACTTCCATCGCGGCGACGGAGGAGTCCGGCACGGCGGCGCTCGAGCGGGAGACGGGCATCGGAGTGGCGTCGTCGATCCGAACGCCCGGCCGCCGGAACGGATACGGTTCGTCGCCCAGATAGGTGTCGAAGAACTGCACCAGCCGGCGGGGGTACTCGTGCGGCGCGAGCAGCGGGGCCTGGTTGTGCTTGGCCTTGGACACCAGCCAGAAGTCCTTGTCTTCCAGCGGCGTGGCCAGCTTCAGGAACACGGTGCGGGCCATCTCCGGCTTGATGTAGGTGTCGCCGCCGCCGTGGATCATCAGCACCGGCTGCGTCACCCGTTTGGCGGCCCGCTCCAGCCACGGGAACGTCACCTTCCGCTTGGCCGCCACCCGCCGGATGCCCGACCAGCCGATGAACCCGTAGAACACGTCCGGCAGCCACTTCTGAAGCCGCTTGTGCCGCGAGTAGATGGTCACGAACCGCCGCATGAACGGCACCACCGTGGTGTAGGTGGCGTAGGCCCCGTCGGTGACGACGCAGCGGACGGCGGCGTCCTCGGCGGCGAGCAGCAGGCCGAGGCTGCCGCCCTTGCTGACGCCGAAGACGCCCAGGCCGCGCGGGTCGGCGTCCGGCCGGGCTTTCAGGTAGCGGACGGCGGCGCGGGCGTCGTCGAGATCCTTGCCCGTCACCCACTGGAGCGGGTCGTAAGTCGGGTCCTTCTCGCTGTCGCCCTGGTTGCGGGGTTCGTAGGCGAACACGTCGTACCCGGCGTCGCGGAGCCGCTCGCAGTACGCGCCGCAGGTCCACCGGTTCGAGCCGAACTCCAGGCCGAACAGGATGACGCCGCGGCGGGGGCCGCGACCGCGCAGGTAGCAGGCGCGGAGCGCGAGGCCGTCGGGCGTGCGGACGGTCACGTCCTCCGCGCCGGGGATGGGCTGGCCACGGGGGATGATGAAGAGGGGCTTTTCCTCGAAAATGCGGACCACTTGGCCGACGAATTTGCGGCGGTAGTAGAGGCACGCGGCGGCGAGCGCCAGCGCCAGCAACAAGCCGGCGGCGAAAAGGGAGCCGAGAGTCCACCACATCCACGCGGGCACGTCGTTCACCCCGAGGTCCGAATCCTGAGATAATAAGTCTGTTCGACCGGACGGCCGGCGAACTGCAAGCAGATACTCGATTTTCGGAAAACCGTCCGTCCGCAGGCGGCGGGGCCGTCACATTCGGAAAAGCCGGCGGGCGGGAAACTACATCTTGCTCGCCACCAGCGTGATGTTCTGGCCGCCGAAGCCGAAGCTGTTGCTCAGCACATGGCGGATGCCGGCGACCTCGCGGGCGGCGTTCGGCACGTAGTCCAGATCGCACAGCGGGTCGGGGTGTTCGTAATTGATCGTCGGCGGGACCACACCCTTGCGCATGGCCAGCACCGAAACGATCAGTTCGACCACCCCGCCGGCGGCGATCAGGTGGCCCATCATGCTCTTCGTGCTGGACACCGGCACGCGGTATGCGGCTTCGCCGAGCGACCCCTTGATGGCGGCCGTCTCGGACTCGTCGTTGGCCGGCGTGCTGGTGCCGTGGGCGTTGATGTAGCCGATGTCCCCGCCCGTTATTCCGGCGTCGCGGAGGGCGTCTTTCATGGCTTTCACCGCGCCGCGGCCTTCCGGGTGCGGGTCGGTCATGCGGTAGGCGTCGCCGGTGGTGCCGTAGCCGGACAGCTCGGCGTAGATGGTCGCGCCGCGCTTCTTGGCGTGTTCCAGTTCTTCCAGGATGACCATGCCGCCGCCTTCGCCGAGGACGAACCCGTCGCGGGTGGCGTCGAACGGCCGGCTGGCCTTGGTCGGCGCGTCGTTGCGGCGGGACAGGGCGGTGAGCAGCGTGAACCCGGTGACGCCGAGGGTGTGGATCATGCTGTGCGAACCGCCCGTCACCATCACGTCGGCGTCGCCGTAGCGGATCAGTTCGGCCGCCTCGCCGACGGCCTGGGCGCTGGCGGCGCACGCGGTCAGCGTGGTCAGGTTCGGCCCGCCCAGGTCGAACTCGTCGGCCACATGCGCCGACGGCTGGTGCATCTCGACCAGCTCCTCGCGGCGGGGGTCGTGCAGGCGGCGGGCGATCTCGCAGAACTTGCCGTGGTCGGCCCGGAAGCCGGACTCGTCGGCCGCGCCGGCGGCGCTGGTGACGAGCGCGGTCACGTCGTCCCCGCCCTCGCCGGCCCCCAAGTAGACGCCGATCCGGGCCGGGTCGAGGCGGTGCGGCCGCAAGTTGGCGTCGTCCAGGGCCTGGCGGGCGGCGGCCAGCGCGAACGTGATGTTCGGCCCGGCGACGCGGAAGCGGTCCGCGTCCGCGACGTACTGGCCGAGGTCGAACCCCTTCACCTGGCAGGCGAAGTTGGTCGGGTAGGTGGCGGCGGGGATGTGCGTGATCGGGCCGGCCCCGCTTCTGCCTTCCAGCAGCGCGGCGAACGTGTCGGCGGCGGTCAGGCCCAGCGGCGTGACCATGCCGATCCCGGTAATGACGACCCGTCGGCGCATGGGCGGCGAAACCTCGGTTCAGAGCCGGAAGCGTGAGCGACGGTCGTCAGAA
>JAYTTN010000048.1:0-10015 GCA_043745295.1 Fimbriiglobus sp.
GGCGACCACCTGCGTCTGCTCGAACCGCACCCGCATGAGGCCGACGGCGCGGAGGTGCGCCTGGGCCAGCTTCAGCGGCCCGCCGTTCTCCTTCTCCACCGCCTTCAGCGCGTCGGCCTTGAACGTCAGGCGGACGAGGCCGCTCGGCAGCCGCTGGAAGTCCGGCGAGATCGGCACCTCGGCCGGCAGCACGTCGTCGCCGCGGCCGGGGCCGATGAGGGTGAAGCGGTACGACTGCGCCTTGATCTGTGGGACGGCGAAGGCGAGCTTGTCGGCCGGTTGGCCCGACTGCTGGGCGATGCGGGCCTTCAACTTGTCCTGAATCGCCTTCTCCGCGAGTTCGTTCTCCAACAGGTTCACCACGTCGAATTCCAGCCGCTGGTCCCCCTTCGCCTCGGAACTGACGAGCAGGTCGGACGGCTTCAGCGGCGCGGCCGGCGAATCCTCGGTCAGGCGGCGGACGGCCCGGACGTGCCACGCCGGCAGGACGAACACGGTGTTCTCCTGTTTGGCGTAGGCCAGCGCGACGGCGACCTTCTGGCCGTCGATGTCCAGGGTGGTCGGGAACTCGGTGATGCCGGAGGCGATAGGCGTGATGCTGTCCGCCGGCGGGTCTTTCTCCTGGGCCGCGACCGGAGCGTCGGGGCCGACGGCGATCAGGCACACCACCAGCGGCAGGAGGAGCAGGTACGAGCGCATCGCGGGAACTCCGTGCGATCCGGGAACGGGCTATCAGGGGTTCGGCGGCCGAAGGCGGACATTTTCGCCGAAATGGAAACTTGGCGAATTTTCACCCGGACGGGCTGTGATCGCAAGCGGTTTCCCCCGTCAGTCGTCGCCGTTGGCCTTCAGTTCGACGCCCTGGATGCCTTCGGTGCGGTTCATCTCCGCCACCACGGCTGCGATGACGGCGGCGGTCGCCAGCCGCACCCGGTACTTCCGTTCGACCGCCGCGCCCTGCTTGGCGGAGCCGGCGGCGCACACGTCGCCGGTGATGCCGTGCTTGGCGAACGCCGCCGCCATCAGTTCGTCGGCCTTCGCGTCCACGGCGAACTTGACCGTCAGCGTGGCGGCCAGTCCGCTCGGCCGGCCGTCGAACAGGGTCATCACCATGGCGGCCAGGAAGATGGCCGGGATGGCCACCGCCGCCAAGACCAGGTAGCCCGCGCCCGCCGCCATGCCCACGACGACCGCGAAGATGACGAACGCCGTGTCGCGGGTGTCGGCCACCACTGTGCGGAAGCGGATGATCGACAGCGCCCCGGCCAGTCCGAACGCCCGCGCCAGGTTGTCCCCGATGACGATGGTGACGATGGCCACCAGCACGCACAGCAGCACGAGCGTGGTGCGCAGGGTGGACCCGACCGTCCGCCCGTGGGCGGCGTGGTACACGGCGGCCACCACGAACCCGAGCAGCACCGCCACCGGCACCCGCGCGATCAGCGTTTCAAAGTCCGGGATGTCGGTGGGCGGGATGCCGTCGAGGAGTGCCTTGCCGGGCATGAGAACTCCGTGAGTGAGGCCCGCCGGAAGCGTGCGGGAGCGATAAACTTACGCCACTCGCGGGTCTCAGTCGAGGGCGGTATGGCGAAGTGCGACGAGGGGTATCCGTGCGAAGTGTGCGGCGGGGACGTGGACGGCGTCCTCGACTCCGACCTGTACCTGCGGTTCGTCCTCGGCGAGGTGCCGCTCGAGCAGCTCCACCTGCTGCCGGAGCGGCACCTCCGCTGCAACCCGACGGCGGCGCAGTACATCGTCGATGCCGGCTTCCCGCCGGTGGCGTGCGCCGGGCCGTTCGACAAGCGGGCCCTCGACCCGGACTTCGTCCGCGCCGAGGACGCGCGCGTGACCGCCGGGTGGCGGCGGCTGCAAGCCGTCCCGACGCTCCGGCTGGCCATCCCCGAGTACCCGCTGCATGTGACGCCGGCCTACTGACGAGCCGCGACCGCGAGGGAGTGGCATTCCGATTCTTCACCCGATGCCGCTCCCTCGCGGTCGCGGTTCGCAGGAGGGTTCTCCCATGTTTCGCAGTCTCGCGGTAGCCGTGCTGGCGGTCGGGGTCGCGCGGGCGGATGTCGAGTCCGGGCCGAAGGTCGGCGACAAGGTCGGCGAACTCAAGGCGTTCGGCGTCGTCGGCAAGGTGGAGGGGAAGGAGGCCGACTTCGCCGCCGAGCGGAAGGGCCAGCCGACGGTCTACCTGTTCGTGAACGCCGACAAGTTCAGCCGGCCGATGAACCAGTTCATCAAGACGCTCGACGGCAAGCTGACCGGGATCGACGCGACGGCGGCGGCGGTGGCCGTGTGGCTGACGGCCGACGCCGACAAGAGCAAGGAGTTCCTGCCGAAGGTGCAGATGTCGGTGAAGTACGAGAACACCGCGCTGGCGGTGCTGGGCGACACGTCCGGGCCGAAGGGGTGGGGCGTCAACCCGGACGCGCACCTGACGGTGGTGGTGGTGTCGGCCGACGGCACGGTGGCCAAGGCGTTCGCCTACGAGAGCGTGAACGGCACCGACGCGAAGGCCGTCGAAGAGGCGCTCAAAAAGGCGGTCGAGAAGAAGTAGTCGAACCGGTTCACGGAGCGCGCGGGCACTGGCCCCGACGCGCTCGGCGTTGCCTCGCGGTTAACCCTTCTTGAAGCACAGCAGCTGCTTGGCCGTCTGGACGAACACGGCCCCGCCGCTGATGGCCGGGGTGCCCATGCACTCGGCCTTCAACTCGGTCACGCTCAACGCCTCCTCACTGTCTCCGCCGGCCTTCAGAACGGTCAGCACGCCGGCGTCGCCCAGCACATACACCTTGCCGTCGCCGGCCACCGGCGAGGCGTACATCGTCCCCTGCTTGCCCGTCAGCGTGTACGCCCAAACTTCCTTACCCGTCTTGGCGTCGGCGCTGAACACCCGGCCGGCGGCGACGGCGTACACCCGCCCGTCGAAGTACAGCGGCGAGGCGTACCCGGTGCGGTACTTCGGCGAGGTCCAGACTTCTTCCAGCTTGCCGTCGCCCGGCTTGAACACGCTCACCCCGCCGGTCGGCACCACCAGCAGCCCGTCGGCCAGCGTCGGCGTCGTCGCCCCGCCGCCGGTCGCCTTGTGGCTCCACTTCTTCTTGCCGGTGGACAGGTCGTAGGCGGCCACGTCCTTCGGCCCCTGTTGCAGCACCTCGGCGTCCGAGCTGGTGAGTTCGCGGACGACGGGCGTGGCCCAGTTGATGTCGCGCGGCCGCTCGGTCTTCCACAGGTTCTTGCCGGTGCCGGTGTCCAGCGCGGCGAGGAACGACTCGCCGGCGCTGTCCATCGGCACGATCAGTTTGCCCTTCGCCAGCGCCGGCGACGACGCCAGGCCGAGCTGGTTCGAGATGGTCGGGTAGTCGCCCACCAGGGACCGGTACCACAGCAGCTTGCCGGCGTGGTCGAACGCGACCAGGTCGCCGGTGGCGAACAGCGTGTACACGCCCTTCTCGTCGGCCACGGGGGTCATCGCGGCCATCGCCGATTTCGGGTGGCAGGCAGTGCTGCCGGTGGCGGCGAGTTGGCGGTGCCACAGCTTCTTGCCGGTGGCGGCGTCGAAGGCGACGACGTGCAGCCGGTCCTCGCGGCTGCCGCTGCTGCACGCGACGTACACCGTGCCGCCGAACGCGATGGGCGACGCGACGCTCCGACCGGGCAGGTCGGCGGCCCACTTCCGGGTGCTGGAGTCGAACTTCTCCGGCAGGTTCTTGTCGCCCGACACGCCCGACCCGTTCGGCCCGCGGAACTGCGGCCAGTCGGCGAGGGCCGGGGCGGCGAAGAGGAGGAGGATTGCCGTCAGAACCCCTCTCCCCTGGGGGAGAGGGGCAGGGGTGAGGGGGAATCGGATTTGGCTCCGAAGAGTCCCCCTCACCTCTAACCCCTCTCCCCCAGGGGAGAGGGGGACCAGAGACGTGTTCATTCCTTGCCCTCCTTCTTGCCGGCCGGCTTGCGCGCACCCAGTTCGGCGAAGGTCTCCTTCCCGTCCTTCACCAGCCGCTGCGTGACGGCCAGCTTGCCGCCGGTGGCGTCGCACAGGCGGGCGCTGAACCCCCACGCCTGCGCCCAACTGTCCTTCTGGTTGTTCTGGCACACCTTCAGCAGGATCGCGTTCGTGCCCTTCTTCAACGTGAAGACGGCGATGTGCTGGTCCATCGACTGGCCGTGGTGGTACTCCTCGCGGGCGAGCAACTCCTTGCCGTCGACGACGAACTTGACGGCGTTCTGGCTGGCCACCCGCAGTTGCGCCGGCGTGTCGGCGTCGGCCACGATCTCGGCGTAGGCGTACCCCACCGCGTCCATGTGCTTGCCGAGGGCTTCGTTCAGGTTGATGGTGCCGTAGTTCTGGTCGGACTGTGTGTGGACCCAGCCGCGCTTGGCGTCGCCGTACTTGGCGGTCAGGTCCACGGCCTTCTCCGGCGGGTGCGCGACGGCGTAACCGGCCCCGGCCTTGTTGTCGAACGGCCCGACGGCGTGCCACTCGGTGACGTACCCGAAGTGCTTGGCGATGTCCGGCTCGGCCTTCTGGTTCTTCAGCTCTTTGGCGATCTGTTCGACCTGATCCTTGTCGCGGGCGGCGGCGAACAGGTCCTTCAGTACGGCCACATCGGGCGGGCTGCTCCGCGTCGTCTGCCGGGTGAAGAGCGTGTCGATGGCGTTGCGGCGGAGGACGAGACTGGGGTCGGTGACGAACTTCGGCAGCAGGGCGTCGGCGGCGGCGGCGTTCTGCTTGCCCAGCCAGGCGAAGGCGATTTCGCGGGCCTCCGGGTGTCGCTTGGCGTCGGTGACGAACGCCGTCAGCGCCGCCTCGTCGAGTTTCCGCCCGGCGGCCAGCTCGCCCTCGGCGATGGCGTCGGCGGCGGTGCGGAGCCAGTTGGCGGCCGTCGGGGTGCCGCCGTCGAACGCGGCCAGCGTCGGCACCAGCGCGTCGGCACCGGCGGAGACGACGACCTTCCACGCCTTGGCGGCTTCGGCGTTGCCGTCGCCTTCCTTCTTCACCGCGCGGAGGGTCGTCAGGGCGTCCGCCACACCGGGCGGGTCGGCGGCGAGGCCGGGCAGCGCCAGGAGCAGGACCAGACAGGATCGCATGGGGAACTCCGTGGGAAGGAGGGCAGCCCCGACATCTTCCGGCATCGCCGGCCGCAAGGCAAGGTCGGTGGCGGGAGGGTGGTGTCTCAGTTTGGCCTGTCGTCGGCGTTCGCTCCGCGTCCGTCAGGCAGTCCAATCGACCCAGGCCAGTCCGGGGATGCGGCCGAAATCGCGGGCGTTGTTCGTGACGACGGTCGCGGCCGATTCCAAGGCCATCGCGCCGAGGCGCAGGTCGTCGGAGCCGACGTTGAGCTTCAGTTTCTTGAGCGAGGCGTACCGGTGGATCGCCGGCTCGGAAATGGGCTTGAGGGGAAATCGCGCCAAGTACGCCACGGCATCCGTCAGTAGTCGGGCGATGTGGGCCTGTTCCGCCGGCGTTCGCGCCTGACGGAGTAGGTGAAACCAGCCGCCGAGCGATTCCTCGACGTTCACCGAACAGATCGCCACGACCTCGGTGGCATGGGCCGCGAGTGCCGCCGTCACCTTCGGGTGATTCCGCTGAAGGTGGGTGATCGTGGTCGTGTCGAGAAGGAAAAGTGCCATCACTCGTCGCCCGGCACGGCGTTGCGGGTGCGGCGGTACTCGTCGATGGCGTCGAGGTAGCGGTCGAACATCGGGTTCGTGCGGATCTGCTCGCCGGCCGCCGCGAGGCCATCGAGGTCGGGCACCGTGAGCGTGCGGAGTTTGCCGCCGGCGCGGAGGCGGTCGCCGAGCAATGTGCCCAGCGCCTCGACGGCGGCGTCTTCCGTCGGGCCGTCGGCGGACAGCGGGCACGGGGACTGTGTGGTCGCGCGGAAGTGGGAGGCGAACGGTTCGACGAGGACGGCGATTTCCATGGCGCGGGACTCCGTGGAGATGACAGTTTCATTCGTTGTGGTAGATTCTACCACCCGACCGCGCGGCGGGAAACGGGCGGTCGCGTGCCTACGACTCAAGCCGAAGCCCCTCGCGCGGCCGCGGCCACGGCCGCGAACAAGTCGTCTTCCTGCGCGGCGAACACCGTCCGCAGGTCGATCAGGAAGCGGCCGTCGTGGATGCGGCCGACGACGGCGGGCGTGCCGCGCCGCAGCCGCGCCGCGAAAGTGTCCTCGCTCATCCCGGCGACGGTCACGGCGATCACCGCCGTCGGCACGGCCTCGTCCGGCAGCGACCCGCCTCCGACATACGCCACGTCGTCCCGCACGTCCACCGACGCCAGTTCGGGCAGTGCCAGCAGCCGCGCGGCGAACGCCCGGCACCGCTCCCGCAATTCCGTCAGCGGGGTCGTCAGCATCCGCAGCGTCGGGATTTCGCGGAGCGCCTTGGCCGGGTCGCGGTACAGCCGCAGCGTGGCCTCCAGCGCCGCCAGCGTCACCTTGTCCAGGCGGAAGGCGCGCATCAGCGGGTCGCGTTCGATTCTCTGGATGAGGGCCGCTTTCCCGGCGATGATGCCGGCCTGCGGCCCGCCGAGCAGCTTGTCGCCGCTGAACAGCACCAGGTCGGCCCCGTCGCGGATACCGGCGCGGACGAGCGGCTCGCCGGGCAACCCGAACGGCGTCAGGTCCACCGTCGCCCCGCTGCCGGCGTCGTCCACCACGGGGATGCCGTGCTTCGCGCCGAGGGCGGCCAGTTCCTCGATGCCGGGCGTCTCGGTGAACCCGCGGATGCGGTAGTTGCTGGTGTGAATCCGCATCAGCAGGCCGGTGTTCGGCGTGATCGCCGTCTCGTAGTCGGCCGCGCGGGTGATGTTCGTCGTGCCCACTTCGCGGAGGGTCGCCCCGCTCACGGCCATGATGTCCGGGATGCGGAAGCTGCCGCCGATCTCGATGAGCTGCCCGCGCGAGACGATGACCTCCTTGCCCGTCGCCAGCGCCCGCAGCACGATGACGGTGGCCGCCGCGCAGTTGTTGACGACGGTGGCCGCCTCCGCGCCGGTGATGCGCGTCACGCCGTCGCGGATCGGGTCTTGCCGGCTCGACCGCTTGCCGGTGTCCAGGCTCATTTCCAGATTCAGGTAGCCGCGCGCCGCCCGATACCCGGCGACCGCGGCCGACTCGTGGACCGGCGACCGGCCGAGGTTGGTGTGCAGCACGATGCCGGTGGCGTTGATGACGGGCCGCAGGAAGGGTTGCCCGTCGGCGTCCAGCCGGGCGGCGACGGCGGCGGCCACGGCCTCCAGTGACACGTCGGTGTCACCGGCCGTCAGCCGCGCGCGGGCGGCGTCCAGTTCGGCCCGCACCGCCGCCGCGATGTCGTCCGGGGCGTGCGCCTCGCGCACGGCGACCACCGCCGGATGCGCCAGCACCCGCGACACCGGCGGCAGACTGCGAAACGGGTTGTCGGGCATGGGCTTCAGGTGATGAGGGAGAGAATACGATTCAGAGGAACGCGGATGACGCGGATTTCAGCGCGGATGAAGACAGGATCAGAATAGAAGAGATTGTTCAGAAGTCTGATATCAGGGAACAACCTTTTGTCTTCGATCTCTTGCACACGGTCTTCTGATCCTCTTCATCCGCGCTGAAATCCGCGTCATCAGCGTCCCTCTGATCGAAGGGTTCAACCGACCGGCTGCGGGACGAACCGCCGCAGCAGCCGGACGGCGGCGGCGAGGTCGCCGAGGCGGTCGTCGCCGGCGGTCCGCTCGACGCAGACGAAGCCGCCGAACTCCAGCACGTCAAGAGCCACGCAGAAGCTCATCCAGTCCACGTCGCCGGCCCCCAGCGACACCTCTTGCGGGCCGCTGCTCGCGCTCACCCGGCGGGCGTCGCGGGCGTGGACGTGGCCGAGCTGCTTCGCCAGCGCGGACAGGCTCGTCAGCGGGTCGTGGCCGTTGACGACGAAGTTGGCCGGGTCGAAGTTCACGGCCAGGCTGCCGGTGTCGAACGCGGCCAGGTAGTCGCGGGTCTTCTCGGCGGCATCGAGGCCGGCGTCGAGGCAGAGCGCGACGCCGATGCGGTCGCCGAACGCGGCCAGGGCGGTCAGCGACTCGCGGAGCGTGACCGACCGCTCCGGCGGGGTGCCGAAGGTGAACGCGACTTTCGGTTCGGCGGAGGCAGCCGGTTCGGGCGGGATGGCCGGCATCGGCACGATCAGCTTGCGGCAGCCGAGGTCGTGCGCGAACGCCATCGTTTTCTGCACGAACTCGATCCGCTGGTGCTGGCGGTCGAAGGCGTCCAGTCCTTCGCGGATGGGGCAGTTGACGGCCGCCAGGTCGAGGCTGAACGACTTCAGCAGGGTGCGGAGTTCGCGGCGGGCGGTGTCGCCGAGGGCGTCCGGCGCGAGCGGCCCGGCGGCGTCGAACTGGATGCCTTGCACGCCCAGCTTCGCCGCCTCGTGCAGCGCCTGGCGGACGGGCAGGCCGGTGCTTTCCGCGACCAGGCCGAGTTTGTAGCGGGTCATGGGGAATCTCGAACCGAATCGTCGCCGCGAGCTTGCGAGCGGCTCCGGCTGTCCGCTCGCAAGCTCGCGGCGACGATCACCACGGCGTCACTTCTTCTTGATGTCGTACGCCAGCAGCACGTCCTGGTCGCGGAGGTACAGCCGGCCGTTGGCGATCACCGGGTACGCCCAGGCGCTTTTGCCCGACCGCTCCGGCTGGTCGAACCGCCCCGTCTCGACGTACTCCTTGGCGTTCGCCTCCACCAGCGTCACCGCCCCCTTGCCGCCCTCGTTGCGGCAGTACAGGTGGCCGTCGGCGACGGTGACGGACCCCTTGCCGGTCTTGCCGGACTCCCACGCCACGTCGCCGGTCTTGAAGTTCAGGCACCGCAGCTGGCTGTTGCCGGTGCCGTAGACGAATCCGTCCACCAGCACCATGCCGCCGTGGTGGTTCTGCATCTGCTTGTCGAAGTAGACCTGCTTGGCGTCGTAGGTGTCGCCGGACTTCGTCACCTTGGCCAGGCCGCCGCCGGTGCCGTAGGCGGACGCGGCGAACACGCTGTCGTCGCTGAACAGCGGGGTGGAGCAGTTGGCCGTGCCGTTGGCCGGGTTGTTGTACCGCCACAGGAAGGCCCCGTCGGCCGCGGCGACCGCCACCACCCCGCCGCTGACGAACTGGACGTACTGCCGCTGGCCGCCCATCTCCACCGCGATGACCGACGAGTAGTGCGCGCCGTCCGCCTTCGGCACCGCCGCCTTCCACACCGCCTTGCCGGTGGCCTTGTCCAAGGCGACCAGGGTGTTCTTCCCGCCCGGCGTGACGATCACCTTGTCGCCGTCGATCAGCGGCGACTCGCAGAACCCCCAACTGGGCACCCGCCCGCCGAAGTCCTTGACGAAATCGGCCTGCCAGTCGGCCTTGCCGGTCTTCGCGTCCAGGCACACCACCTTGCCGTTGCTGCTGACCGCGTAGGCCTTGCCGCCAGCGATCGTCGGCGTGCCGCTGGGGCCGTTGTTCTGGTTCGTCTTCCGGGGTTCGTCAAATGGGGTGAACCAGAGTTCCTGGCCGTCGCTCTCGGTCAGCGCCCAGACGCCGTCCTTGCCGTCGCGGGTGCCGAGGCCGTAGATCTTGCCGTCGGCCACCGACGGGGTGCCGAACCCCAGCCCCAGGTTCTTCACCGACCACAGCTTCTCCGGGCCGGCCTTCGGCCACGTCTGGAGGAGGCCGGTTTCCTTGCTCACGCCGTCGCGGTTGGGGCCGCGGAACTGCGGCCAGTCGGTGGCGGTGGGGTTGCCCTTCGGCACCGGCGCGGACACGGCCGGCGCGGCGGCGGCGAACAGGAGGGCGAGACCAGAAGGAGCGAGGCGTCGAAGCATGGCGGAGGTACCGGCGAAGGGTGGAGGCAGGTGGGACGATATCACGTTACCCGAAGGAAACCCCTCTGTCGTGAGTGCGGACCGGAATTCCCGCCGCCGGTCCGTCCCACTTCTTCCCGGTTGCGGCAACCGATTCAGGCGAACCCGGCCCGCCGGGTGCGGGTGGCTTGGCGTTCCAAGCCAC
>JAYTTN010000049.1:0-9998 GCA_043745295.1 Fimbriiglobus sp.
GATCGGCTTGTCGCGGTCGAGGCCGAGCTTGGCGTAAATGGTCTGCGCGTAGTCCTCCGGCGTGTACGGCGCGTCGGTGACGAACCCGCCCTCGCGGTCGGTGCGGCCGATCACCTGCCCGCCCGTCACCCCGGCCCCGGCGAACACGATGCTGTACGCATGGGTCCAGTGGTCGCGGCCCTGCGCCTTGTTGATCTTCGGCGTCCGCCCGAACTCGCTGACGAAGCAGACCAGCGTGTCCGCCAGCAGGCCGCGTTCGTGAAGGTCGGCGATCAGCGCCGAGTAGGCGCGATCCACGCTGCCCATCATCACCCAGTCGCCGATGCCATACCGCCCCGCCCCCGCTCCGGTCGCGCCGGGCAACTCGCACGTCCCCTTCGCGTAGATGTGGTCGTGGTGGTCCCAGTTCAAGTTACCGCCCTTCGGCGTGTCCTTCGTCTGCGGCCAGCGGGCATCGACCGTCACGAACCGCACCCCGGCTTCGATGAGCTTGCGGCCGACGAGGTAGCACGCGCCGCGGTGCCCCGCCCCGTAGGCGTCGCGCACCTTCGGCGACTCCCGCTTCAGGTCGAAGGCGTCCGTCACCTTCGGGCTGGTGAGCATGTCGAACGCCTGGTCGTAGAAGCGGTCCATCCCCTGCACGTCGAACCCCGGCCGGGCCATCGCCTGCCGCTGATCGAGCGCGGCGCGGAGGTCGTGCCGGCCGTCCACCCGCTCGCCCTTGTTCTCCGGCCGGGCGACGATGCCGTCCAACTTCCACGCCGGGTCGGCGAGGTCGCGGCCGCCGGTCTTGAACACCTTGGTCCCGGCCGGCAGGAAGCCCGTGCGGGTTTCCGCCGCCTGCTCGTGGTTGCCCGGCACCATGATGTACGGCGGCAGGTAGCGGCAGTCGCTGCCGAGCGTGTGCGACACCACCGAGCCGATGTCCGGCATGGTCAGCGAACCGGCGGCGGGGTGCGACCCGGACAGCGCGTATTGCGTGCCGTTCGGGTGCGCGTCGGCCCCGCCGCGGGCGTGGTGCATCGACCGCACGACGCACAGCTTGTCGGCGATCTTCGCGGTCAGCGGCAGCAGCTCCGTGAACTGGAGGCCGGTGACGTTCGTCGGGATCGGCTTGAACGGGCTGCGGTTGTCGGCCACCGCTTCGGGCTTCGGATCCCAGGTGTCCATGTGGGACAGCCCGCCCTGTTCGTAGATGACGAGGACATTCTTCGCGGCGGCCTTCCGCCCGGTCTCTTTGGCGACGGCGAAGCACTGCGGCAGAGTCAGTCCGAGGACGCCGGCGGCCGACAGGCGGAGCGCGTCGCGACGGCACATGGGGCGATGGAGGCGTTCCCGGAACCAGTTGGCGGGCATGGCACAGGCTCGGTATTGGACCGCGGCGCGAGGCCGGGGCAGGCAGGGAGGGCAAGAACAGTATGGCCGAAAAGCGCGGCAACGGGGAGACGGAAAATCTCCCAACCCAGATCAGGCCGACGGGAATTTGCTTTCTCGCTTCCTATCGACTCCGTTCCGTCTGGAAGCCGGCGGCCAACTCCTGGAATCGCCGCTGCTCCGCGTCCCGCTCGTCGCGCTGGCGGGGGAAGGCGTCCTCGTGTCTGGCTCTGAGGGCGGCGATGTCGTCGGGCACTGCGGCGGTGCCGTCCAGCGCGGCCGGGCACACCTCGCACAGCACGCTCCACTGCACGAGGTCGGCTTCTTGCGCGAACAGCGGCGGCGCGGCGGTCGGTCGCCGGCGGAGGCCGACCGCCCGCAAGAAGCGGTCCCACCGCGACGGCTCCGTCTGGTACACCCGCATCCGCGCGGCGCAATATCGCAGCCGGTTGATGAACTGCTTGAGCGACCGGGCCGTGTGCCGCTTGGCGGCGATGGGGCCGATCCACAGGGCGAGCGCCTTCGTGAACGCGCTCGAGTCGCGGACGACGACGCCGGGCGCGCGCAGCACGCCGACCACCCCGACGGCGACCAGGGCGACGGTGACGGCGACCGCGACCCAGAGGAGGTGCCGCCCGCCGGCGGGTGCGGCCGCCGCGAACGCCGTCTTGGGGTCGTTCGGCGGCTGGTCGGGCAAGTCTTTCTTCGGCGCGTTGTCTCCGGTCCCCGAACCGACGCTGCCCGGCTTGCCGTCGGCCGCGGGCTTGAGCACCACCGTTGACGGGGGCACCGGTTGCGCCCACCAGTAGGCGGCCATCGGGAGGGCCACCAAACCGAGGATCATGGCGGCGGTGGTCAGCCCGCTCTTCCAGGCGGCGAAGGAGAACCGGCGGCGGGGCGGCGCGGGGGGGGCCGCCGGGTCCGTCTTCGGCAAGAGGAACTCCTCCCGCTTCCGCGCGTCCGGCGTCGGCACCGGCACGTCGAAGTTGATCAGCTTCTCCAGGTACGACCGGGCGAACGTCAGCCGCTTGGCCCGCGCGTCGTCGGTGCCCGGCACGGCGTCGGTCAGCGCGTCCGCCACCTTCTCGAACCCCAGCGCCACGCACCGGTGGACGTACTCCCAGTCCATGCCGAGGACGATGAAGCAGTCGCCGGAGCTGGACAGGAAGTTGATCGCCTCCATCACCTCCAGCACGTTCTCCGGCCGGCACCGGTCCAGGTCGTCGATGAACACCACCAGGGTGCGGGGGTTCAGTGCCGCCGTCACCTCGCGGAACTGGGTGGCGAAGGAGAGGCGGAAGCAGGCCTTCGCGTCGAGCGCCGACAGGTTCGTCTGCGAGGTGACGCCGGGCAGCAGCGCGCCGGCGTCGATGCCGAACGACTGCAACCCCCGCCGCCAGGCCTGGAGCAGGAGGACCAGCCCGGCCAGCCCGCTCAGCCCGAACGCCACCGCCCGCTCCGCTTGCGTTCGCGCGCCCGTGGACTGATCGTCGGGCGGTTTCGAGAGGTCGCCGGCCCACTTCACAATCGTCCCGCTGTCCAGCGTCGCTTGTGGGCCGAAGTGGGCGACGGGGGCGGCCGTCAGCGACACGCCCAGGACCAGCCGCAGCCAAATCTTCCGCAAGCGGAACCAGACCAGGCGGGCGCGGAAGCAGACGCCGGCCAAACTGAACCACGGCGGAATGCCCTGGCGGATGACGTTCGCCAGCAGGCCGGCGAGCAGCTCGTCCTCCTTCTTCGTCGAGTGGTGCCAGGCGTTGAACCAGACGGGGCTGAAGCCGAGGCCTTCCAGATCCTTCTTCAGCAGGTTCATCAGCGAGCTTTTCCCGGTGCCCCACTTGCCCAGCACGGCGGCCGTCAGCGGCGGCAGCGTCTTCTCGTTCCGCAGGAAGCGGGACAGGGCGCGGGCGATGCCGCCCAGCTCCATCACATCCCGGTCGCCCGGCTCCAGCGGCCGGTCGGGCGTCAGCGAGTCGTCGATGGCGTCCACCGGGGCCAGGACCGGCGGGACGGTCGCGCGGACGAAGCACCAGCCGGCCAGCAGCAGCGCGAGGAGGAGCCACGGCGCGGGCAGGAAGAGCGGGCTGCCGCCGGCGTCGGCCGGTCGGGTGAACGAGTGCCACGTCGCCCCGGCATCGGCGGAACGGAGGAGCAGGCCGCCGGTGCCGACCGCCCAGCCGTCGGTGTCGGCGATCCAGACGGCTCGAACCGACTGCTTGTCCCCGGCCTTGCCGCCGACGTTGGAGTCCTTCCAGGTGGCCCCGCCGTCGGTGGTGAACGCGAGCGTTCGGCCATCGCCCCCCACGACACCGTGCGTCGCATCGGCGAACGCGACCGCGCGGAGGGCGATGCCTTCCCTGTTCGGCAACTGCTGGGTTTTCGCCTTGCCCCCCGCTACTTCGACGATGGTGCCGTCGTCGCCCGCCGCCCACGCTTTTCCGTCGGATGTCACGGTGATGGCGCGCAGCGGGTGGGGCGTTACCGGCGGAGTGACCACATCAACGGGGGCCGCACCAGGCGCGGTGAACCGCTTGATCAGACCGGCGTCCTTCTTGTCACCCGCCAGCCACGGGAGGCCGTCCGGCTCGATCCACGCCCCCCCCGTCGGGTGTGTGCCGTAGAGTGGGTGGACCCAGGTATTCGGAATCGCCGAGTAGGTGATGTGACAGCCGCCGCTGTCGGCGATCTCGGCGACGCTGCCGGACATCGCGCGGACGGCCAGGAAGTGGAACGAATTCGGGTCGTTGGAGAGACCCGATTTGTCCTTGGACGCGAGGCGGATCGCCGTCCAGCTCTCGCCGGCATCAACGGTGTGGAACAGCACCCCGTGCGTGCCGACGATCCACCCCTCCTTGCCATCCGCGGTGAAGCTGACGGCCGTCAGCGCGGTTCCGACTTCTGGGGGCAAAAAGTCGGCCCGAGGGGTTGGGGGTGGCACCTCCTTCTTGGGTTGGGCACTCTGCATCCCGTAGGTGTGCGGGGTCATCAGCGAGGCACCCGATTTGAGCGGCTCGGCTTTCTTCTCCTCCGGCGGCTTCGGTGGAATCGTCCCCTCATCGTCGAAGGTCGGCAGCGCGATCGTCTTCCAGGTTCGTCCGGCGTCGCGGCTGACGGCGACCGTCCGCCGCGCGCCGACGAGCCAGATCGTCCGCCGGTCGTCGCTGACGTGCAGACCGTACAAATCGCCAGTGAACGCGGGCAGCCCGGATTCGGCGTTCACCTCCGACGGGTGCGCGAACCAGCTCCACCAGCTGCGGGCGGCGAACGGGTTCGGCCGGGCCTGCTGCACGCCGAACGCGACCCACAGCGCGGCCGCCGAGACGGCGAGACCGAGGAGGAAGTGGAGCACCCGGCGATCCGCGACGGCGGTGGCCGACGACACGCCCGACGGGACCGGATCGGCGTTCATGGCGTCGCACTCCAGGCGGGGGCAGGGGAATCGGAACGGGCGTCACCCGTTCAGGTCGAACGTCGTCTCGCAGTACAGTGGCCGGGTGATCGACTTGCCGCCCTTCGAGGTCGTCAACGTCAGCGTCTTCTCCGACCGGACGAACGCGCCCGTCGCGTCGGCAGCGGTATCGCTGCGGACCACTGCCCCGCCGGTGCGAGTCGTCAGTCCGGCCATGATCTCGACCAGCGGCATCTCGCCGTACCCGGCCGCGAACGCCACCTCGTGATCGACCGGCACCATCGCGCGGAGGTGCGGGTGCGTCATCAGCTCCAGCCCGTAAGTCCGCGGGGTGGCGTTGTGGCTGCCGTGGTGCGCCACCTTGTACAAGACGGTTTCCTTTAGCAACTGGTGGGCGTCCGTGTTGGCGGCGGGGAAGGTCAGGGGGGCGTCCAGGGCGGCCCACGACTTCCAGTTGCCGGCCTGCGCGTCGCCGGGGAACAGCAGCACCCGGCCGGACGGCAGGCGGAAGGCGAGCACCAGACTGGTGTTGTTGATGTGGCTGTCCAGTCGCAGCGCCAGTTGGCTCAGGGACTCGGCCGCCGGGTCGTCGATGGAGCGGAACGCCTCCGGGTGGTCCGGGTCGCCGAAGGCGTAGGCGTGGCGGAAGTAGTCGGTGCGGGCGGCCACCGCGACGGGGATGCCGCGGCGGGCGGCGAACGGCCGGCCGGCCGGTTCGCCGTCGTCCCCGGCCGCGCCGCCGTCCACCGCGCCGAGCAGGGCCGTCATGCCGTCGAAGAAGGCGGCCGCCTGCTTGTGGTATCCGTCCGTCGCGCCGGGGTCGTCCTTGCCCAGGGCGGCCACGTCCTTCGGCGGGCCGAGGACGAACGCCGTCACCCCGGTGTCGCCCAGCGGCAGCACCTCGCCGGGGGCGCGGTACGCCCGCTTCGGCTTGGCGGCGATCATCCTCTTGATCTTGGCGTAGGCGTCGTCGTTGGCCTTGTCGCCGGCGTCCCCGTCGGCCCGGCTGACGCCGAAGAAGCCCATCACCTCGAACGCCTCGCCGAGGGCCGTCGCCGCGGCCCCCAGCGCCTGGTCCGCGTCCGCCGCCCGCAGGGCCGCCGTCAGCCGCGCCTTCACCTTCTTGTACTTGCGGAGCAACTCGGCCGCGACCGGGTCGGCCTCGTCCTCCGTCCACGCCTGCCACACCTCGTCGATCCGCAGGGCGGCGAACTTGTCCAGCGCCTGGGCGAACCCGGAGATGTGGTCCCAGTGTTCGTGCGTCACCACCAGCAGGTGCAGGTGGCCGGCCGGCTCGTCCGCCGTCGCCGTGGCGGCGATCACGTCGTCCACCACCTCGTTCATGAGGCGGCCGGCGTCGGGGCTGGCTTTGTAGATGCCGCAGTCGATCAGCACGTTGAAGAAGTCGCCGTCCGCCGGCTCGAACCGCAGGAGGAAGCAGTCGCCCAGCCCCTGGCAGTACATGCGGACGGTGACGCGCGGGGCGAACGCGGCCACCTTCTTCGCGGGGGTCGCTTTCTTCGCGGGGCGTGCCTTCGGTTTCGGCGGCGTCGCCGGTTTCGCCTTCGCCATGTCGGCTCCTCGGAGTGCGGTGGGTCACTCGTCCGACAGGTGCAGGTGCGGGAACGGGTTGCCGTCGCCGCGGAAGTAGTTGGCGCGGAGGCCGAGCGCGTGGCCGCCGCCGGCGACGAACCGGCGGACCTGCTCCAGCCGCGTGTCGCGGTCGTTCCGGATGGCCTTGCGGATGGCGTACCGGATGCGGCCGGCGCGGGGGTCCACGACGAGCGTCACCCCGCCGAGGAAGTCGAAGTCGGCGCGGACCGCGTCGGTGTCGAGGGTGCCGGCGTCCGCCTTCGCCTGGTCGGCCGGGTCGAAGTACCCGTGCCGTTTCTGCACCACTTCGACGAGCAGGTCGATCCGCTCCGGCTGGTCCGGCCCGGCCCGCCGGCAGCGGCGGAGGGAGTGCACCTCGAACTTCGGCAGCGAGGGCGTCCGGCCGTCGCGATCGATCGAGTGCGGGGCCGCCGGGGACACGTCCAGGCCCCACTCGGCCGCCAGCGCCGGGTCGTTGGCGAAGCACCCCCGCAGCCACTCGTGTACCCGCGCCTGCATCTCCCGCTGCCGCTGGTACATGTCCCCGCGGTCGATCTTTAGGTTGCCGTTGCCGATGCCCAGGATCTCCCGGAACAGGTCCATGTCCAGCTTCGTCGTGGCCGTCTCCGGCGGGCTCCACAGCAGGCTGTCCACCGACAGGTTGGTGACGTGCTGCGGGTAGATGCCCCACTGCCGGAAGGCGTCCACCAGGGCCACCCGGTACAGGTGGCCGTCGGTCGGCACCACGTCGTAGTCGGCGGTGATGAGGGCGCGGAGGTACTCGCCGAAGGTGAGGTCCACCGGCGGCAGGTAGTCGAGCGCGCGGATGGCCATGGCGAGCAGGTGGCGGGCGGTCTTGGCCGCCTCGTCGGCCAGCCGGTTCACCAGGTCGGGGTGCAAGTCGCCGGGCGGTTGGAGGCCGCTGCCGTGGGTGGCGATCCGCATCAGGTCGCGGGTCCGCTTGCGGTAGATGGTCTGGAAGGCGGTGAACATGGCCGCCACCAGGATCGCGCCGCGGTCGTGCACCTCGGCGGTGCGGGCCAGCAGCGATGGGTCCGGCGTCTTCGGCGTCCACACCCCGTTCGCGCCCTTCTCGCCCAGGTAGCTCCGCAGCGACCCGTGCATCCCCATCGCCTCGCCGAACTGCTGGGCCAGCTGGCCGAGCATGCCCTCGCTCTCCAGCCGGCCGGCCACCTTCGCCACCTGCGTCCGCAGCACTTCCGGGTGGGAGAAGTGCTGGAACAGGGCGACGACGTCGGCGAACGCCTCGTGGAACGCCAGCACGTCCGGGTTGGTGGCGACCAGGAAGTACCGGTGCAGGCCGTCCAGGACGGCGTGCGTCATCTCGTGCGCGATCACGTCGAACGACAGGCAGGTGAACACGGTGCCGTTGGGCAGCACCCGGCCGCCCGGCTTGGACCGCGCCGGGAAGTAGCCGAACAGCACCGCCTTCCGCCGCGGGTCGTAGTAGGCGTTCGCCGCCCGCATGGCGTGCGGGTAGATGCGCAGCCGCCGCACGAACTCGCCGTTCGGGTTCGGGATGACGCGGCCGTCCGCGTCCCGGCGGAGGTCGGGCGACCACTGGACGGTCCGCCCCAGCGCCCGCTCGAACACGGCGATGACGGACATGGCCACGGCGTACACCATCTGCTGGTGGAACTGCGGCTCGGTCTCGCTCACCGGCGTGCCGTCCTGGGCCAGCAGGTTCGGGTGGTTCAGGTCCACCGGCGGGTAGAAGCAGCCGCCGGACGGGTCGTAATCGACCACCTCCAGGTACTCGCCGGTCGGCCCCGGCTGGAGCTTCGCCCCGTCCGCCGACTCGTCGTCCCAGTCCAGCTTCAGCACGATCGTCTCGGTGCCCATCGCGTCCGGGTCGGTGGCCAGCAGCGGGTCGAACGAGAAGACGCGGAGGCGGCGGGTGGCCGGCGGCGGCGGGGCCTCGAAGAGGTACGGCAGCGGCGGGTCGGCCGGTGCCCGCACGGCGACCGGCCGGGCGACCGTCATCCCGGCCAGCCGCATCAGGTCCACCGGTTCCGGCAGCGGGGCGATGTCCGGCCCTTGCCCCGCCGTCGCCCACGCGGTGCGGGCCGCCGCCAGCCCGCCGGTCGGCCGCATCGCCTGCACCGTCAGGTTCGCCTCGATCATCCGCCACACCGACTGCATCACCCGGCGGTTCAGCGGCAGCGTCATGTGCGACGCGCCGGCCGCCCGCGCCACGTCCGTCACCCCCGGCAGCAGGGCGCAGGCGTCCGGCACCGTGCCGTCCCCCTGGCTGTGGCCGGACGCGGTCGGCACCCCGTTCACGAACGTCACCGCGTTCGGCGTCGTCGGGTCGTCGCCGAGGATGATCGACGTGCGGTCGTTGAAGAACTCGGTATCGACCGCCTCGCCCCACCCGAAGAACTGCTTGAGCCGCGCCTCGTCGCAGTGCCCCTTCCACGTCTCCGTCTCGCCCATCGCGTCGATGTCCGCCTTCGCCATGCCGACGGTCCCGTCCTTCCACGGCAGCATCTGGTACAGGGCGGTCATCGACCGCAGCACGTCGGGCAGGTCGGCCGGCCACTCGAACCCGTAATCGGCGAGGGCGGCGATGGACTCGTGGTTGCCGCCGAGGGCGAACGCGGCCGAGAAGGTGCCGAACGACGCCGGGCCGAGCAGGATGAGGCGGTTCACCAGCCGCCGGGCGGCGTCCCGCCCCATCATCTGAAGCGCGCGACGGGCCACCAGGCTGCCCTGCGAGTGGGCGATGACGAACAGCGGCCGGCGGGGGAACTCGGCGGCGTAGGCCTCGATCCGCCGCCGCACCAGCCCGGCCGACTCGTCGATGTCCTTCCGCCAGTCGAACCCGGCCGTGCGGACCTCGCACCGGCCGCTCTCCAGGTAGTACTTCAGCCCGGCGTAGATGATCGGCACGGCCCCGTCCTCGCGGATCGCCACCCCCGCCGTCCCGTCCCGCTCCGGCCGGCCGGCCTCGTACCCGGCCAGCCGCAGGGCGGAAATCTCGCTCGACTGCTTCGACGAGGTGACGTACAGCGTCGGGTCGATCCAGATCAGCCCGTTCCGGGTCGGGCCGTCGTCGCGGAGCTGGCTGCCCATGAAGCCGGGCACCAGCAGCACGCTCTTGTTGCTGAAGAACAGGCCGGTCGGCGGGGCGGCGGCCTTCGCGTGCCGCACCGCCCGCGCCTCGTCCAGCCCGCGGATGGACTCCGCCGTGAAGAGCGGCTTGTCGCCTTTGGCGTCCTGTTCCAACAGCTCCCGGAACGCCTTGCTCTCGAGGGCGCGGTCGAGCGGCGTCTCCTGCAACTTGCGGAGGATTTCCGCTCGGATCGTGCCGGACGTGGTCGAAGGTGATCGAGTCGCCATCGGACGCCCCCCGGAACAGTCGCCAGGAACAATGCTAATGCTATCGTGCGGGCGCGGATCGTGAAGTGCCGACGGGTCACCAAACCACCCACGCCCTATTGTGGGAAGGGGTCGCCGAGAACTGCCCGACACACGCGGCGCGCCCGCGCAAAACTGGGTGTAGCAATTGATTTTGGCGGCTCCGGGCGAGCGGGGGGGCGTCAGCCCCCTGTTCCCTGGGGATTTCGACCACAACAGGGGGCTGACGCCCCCCGCTCGC
>JAYTTN010000050.1:0-9997 GCA_043745295.1 Fimbriiglobus sp.
AACGAGCCGGACGCCGACAAGCGGGACGAGGCCACCGCCGCCGCCGCCGCCGAACTGGAGACGGCCCGCGCCGCCGTGGACGACCTGCGGAACCGGAACGTCGCCGCCGCCCGCGACCGCCTCACGACCGAGAAACTGAACGACCTCGCCGAGGACCAGCGGAAGCTGGCCGACGAGACGGCGAAGGCGGATGCCGCCAAGGCCGCCGACCTCGCCGCCAAGCAGAAGGAACTCCGCGACCGGCTGGACAAGCTGTTCGCGGAGAACGACTCGCTGAAGAAGGCAGCCGAGAAGGCGAACGCGGACGAGGACGCCGCGCTCGCCGAGGAGTTGCGGCGGTTGAAGCGGAAGCAGGAGGAGTTGGACGCCGCCGCCCGTGCCACTGTTGACCGGGGCAAGCGCGAGTCCACCGACGAACTGCGGAAGAAGCAGGACGAGCTGGCGAAGAAGGCGGCGGCGCTGAAGGACAAGACCGACACCGCCTCCCGCGTCGGGCAGACCGACCCGCTGGACAAGAAGCCGTTCGACGAGGCCGGCGAGAAGATGACCGGCGACAAGCCGCTCGACGCGCTCACCGAGCAGGAGAAGGCGGCGCGGGAACTCGACCGCCTGGCGGAGAAGTTGGCCGACCAAGCCAAGCAGCGGGGCGACGCCAAGGAAGCCGCGAGTCAGATCGCCAAGTGGCAGGAAGACCTCCGCCGCCGCGCCGCCGACGCCGCCAAGCAGAACCCGACCGGCCTGCCGCCCGCCGCGCGGCAGAAGTTGCAGGCCGAGCAGAAGGCCATCCAGAAGGCCACGGATCGCCTGCATCTGCCGCCGTCGGACGCGCTTCAACAGGCGAAACGGGACGCCGGCGAGAAGGCCGGGCAAGCCGCCGACGCGGTCGGCAAGCCGGACACCGACGCGGCCATGAAGAAGTCCGCCGACGCGCTGGCGAAGCTGGCCGAGCAGACGCCGAGCGCCGCCGAGCGCCGCGCCGCCGCGAAGGAGGAACTGGAGAAGCTCCGCCGCGAGCAGGACGCCGTCGCCCGCGAAGCCGCCGACGCCGTGAAAGGGGCCGAGGGCAAGAACCCCGACGACCCCGCCACTCGCGACGAGTTGGCCAAGAAGCTCAAGGACACCGCCGAGAAGCAGGACGAGTTGGCCAAGAAGCTGAAGGCGCTCGACACCCCCGGCCAGGAACAGCGACGGGACCGCACCGCCGCCGCCGGGCAGCAGGCCGGCGACGACCTCCGCAGGGGGCTGCCGCAGGACATCCCCGCCTCGCAGGCCGACGCCAAGCGGCGGATGGACCGCCTCCGCGACGCCCTCAACGGCGAGACGCCGGCCGACGAGAAGGCCGCCGAACTGGCGCGAATGCAGCAGCACCTCACCGACGACCTGACCAAGCTGGAGAAGCCGAACGCCGACGAGTTGCAGCGGCTCCAGCGGCGGCAGAAGGAGATCAACCGCGAAATGGCGAAGCTGGCCGCGCCGGACGCCGCCGGCGAGAAGACCGACGCCCGCGACGCCGGTCAGGCGGCCGAGGCCGCGCTCCAGAAGAACGAGCCGGACGCGGACGAACTGCGGAAGAAGTCGAAGGCCGTCGCCGACGCCGCCAGGAAGTTGGCCGACAAGATGGCCGGCGAGTCCGACGAGGAGAAGCTCGACCGCCTGGCCAAGAACCGCGCCGCGCAGGCGCAGAAGGCGACCGACGCGGCCGACCGCGCCACCGACCCGGCCCGTAGCCGCGAAGCGCAGCAGCAACTCGAGCGCGACATCGCCGACCTCGACGCCGCCCGCGCTGGGGACGCCCAGGCCGCCAAGAAGAAGGCCGCCGACGCCCTCGAACGGCTGAACCGAACCGCCGAACCGGACAAGCAGAAGGAGCTTCAGAAGCAGGCCGCCGACGCCATGAACGAGCTGGCCGACAAGGTGAAGAAGAACGGCGACCGCAAGGCCGGGCCGGACCAGGCAGCCGCGCCGAAGCTCGACCCCGCCGACCCGACCGACCCGGACAACGGGCTGGCCACCGAGGAGCAGGCGAAGGCCGCCCGCGACCTGGCCAAGCAGCAGCGCGACCTCCGCGACGAGCTGTCCAAGGCGGCCGAGCAGAACGCCAAGAACCCGCCGAAGCCGTCCGCCGGCGACCCGCTCGGCGACCTCGCCAAGGAGCAAGCCGAGATCGCCAAGAAGGCCGACGAACTGGCGAAGAAGACCGACGCCCCGCAGCCGAGCAAGGACGCGGCCGGGTCCACGCAGGAGGCCGCCGACAAGCTGACCGCCGGGGATGCCCAGGCCGCCGAGAAGGCCGGCAAGACCGCCGCCGAGCAACTGAAGCAGGCCGGCGAGAAGGGCGACAACGCCGCGAGCAAGAAGGAAGCCGGCGACCTCGCCAAGAAGCAGGAGGAGCTAAACGGCAAGATCGCCGAGGCCGGGAAAGACCCCGGCGCGGCCGCCTCCCGCCAGCAGCGACGGCAGCAGGAGTTGGCCCGCCACGCCAAGGACGTGGCCGACAAGCTCGACCGCGCCGCCGAGCGGCCGGGCACCGGCGGCGAGAAGCCGATGGGCGACCCGCTCAAGCAGGCCGCCGAGCAGGCCCGCAAGGCCGGCCAGCAGATGGAGAAGGCCGGCCAGGAGTCGAGGGACGGCAAGCCCGACCGCGCCGCCGACGCCCGCAAGCAGGCCGGCGAGAACCTGAAGCAGGCGGCCGACGCCGCCGGCAAGGGGGCCGGGCAACCCATGCCGATGCCGATGGCCGGCGACAAGGCCGGGGGCGACAAGCCCGGCGCGGGCAAGGCCGCGCAGCAGGCCGGCGACAAGATGGCCCAGGCGCAGGGGGAACTCGGCAAGGGACAGAGCGGCAAGCCCGCCGCCGGCGAAGCCATGAAGAACGCCGCCGACCAACTGAAGAAAGCCGCCGACCAACTGGCAAAGGGCCAGGGGCAGGGCGACGGGGAACCGGGCGACGGCCAGGGTGGGATGAACCCCGGCGGCAACACCGGCCAGGGCGGCGGGCCGACCGCGACGACCGTCCCCAGCGTCGTCGCCGAGAACCTCGGCAAGTCGTGGGGCGACCTGCCCGGCGAGGTAAAGTCGAAGATGCTCCAGGAACTGTCCGCCAAGTACGGCGAGGACTACGCCAAGGCCATCAAGCTGTACTTCGAGCAGTTGGCCGACCGCAAGTGACGGATTGGGAATGAGATGTCGCCTGGAAAACCACAGCGGAATGGCGACCCGCGCCCCACCTCTCCCCAGCGGGGAGAGGTGGGAACGGCGTCGCCGTTCCGACCTCTCCCCGCTGGGGAGAGGTGGGCGGAGCCGGATCGCCCACAACGACTTTGTTCCGCCGAAGAACGGAGCGCGTTGGCCCCGCCGACCCGAAACCGAAGATGCCGCTCACACGTGGCTCGCTTCATCTGGTTCCCCATGCGCCACCTGCTAATGCCGCTGCTCGCCGTCGCCCTCTTCGCGATGGCCCCGTCCGGCCCGGCCGAGGCGCAGCCGGCCGCCGCGCCCCGCGCCGCCGACCGCGACCCGATGGACGAGGCCGTCGCCCGCGGCCTCCGTTTCCTGGAGCAAGCGCAGAACGCCGACGGCAGTTGGTCGAGCAACGGCGGCGGGATGGCCTTCCAGCCCGGCTTCGGCCGCCCCGCGGCGGTCGGGGGCGGCGACCCGGCCATTTCCGCCCTCGCCGTCATGGCCTTCCTGTCCTCGGGCCACGTCCCGAACGAGGGGCCGTTCGGCGACGCCGTCGCCCGCGGCGTCCGCTTCGTCGCCCAGAAGCAGAACGGCGAGAACGGCCTGTTCAGCGCCGCTAACCCCGGCCGCGAGATGTACCAGCACGGCATCTGCACCCTCATGCTGGCCGAGGTGATCGGCATGACCGACGGCCGCACCGCCGAGGAACTTCGCAAACGGCTCGAGGCGGCCGTGCGGGTGATCCTGGCCGCGCAGCGGACGCGGGCCGGAAACGACAGCGGCGGGTGGCGATATCAGGTGCAGGGGTTCGACGCCGACCTGAGCGTCGCCGGCTGGCAACTGATGGCCCTCCGCGCCGCCAAGAACGTCGGCTGCGACGTGCCCGACGACCGCATCGACGCGGCCGTCAAGTACGTCAAGCGGTGCCACGACCCGCTGAGCGGCGGCTACCGGTACACCGCGACGGGCGGCGTCACCGTCCCCTGCACCGGCGTCGGCGTCCTCGCCCTGGAGCTGTGCGGCAAGGAGTACCACCGGTCGGAGGAGGCCCTCCGCGCCGGCGCGTACCTGCTGAAGACGCCCCTCCAGCCGGGCGGCCTGTACTTCTTCTACGGCGTCTACTACACGTCGCAGGCCATGTTCCAGCTCGGCGACAACTACTGGAAGGGCTACCGCGAGAAGCTGCACGGTCTGCTCCTCCGCGCCGCCGGCCCGCAGGCCGACGGGTCGTGGGGCCGCGGCATGGCCGACGCCGCCCACGGCACGGCGTACTGCACCGCCATGGCCGTCCTTGCCCTGACCGTCGAGTACCGCTTCCTGCCCATCTACCAGCGGTTCGAGGAGCCGCAGGAGCGGGACTGAGCGGCGCGCGGTAAAATGCCGACATCCCTGTCTCACCCGGAGTGACCCCATGAGCATCGTCATCACCGACCCGAAGCTGATCGCCGAACTGGACGCCGCCACCGGCACCGTGGACCTGACCGACCCGACCGGCCGCTTCCTGGCCACCGTCACCGCCCCGTCCGGCAAACTGCCGCCGGGCGTGAAGTCGCCGTTCAGCGACGAGGAGATGACGGAACGGCGGAAGCAGCGCGACGGTCGGCCGCTGGCCGATATCCTCCGCGATTTGAAGGAGAAGCACGGCTCATGAACTACACCGTCACCTGGCTGGCGGTGGCCGAACAGGACTTGGCCACCGTTTGGCTCGCCGCGCCGGATCGAACGGCCGTCGCGTTGGCCGCGCACCGCCTCGACGACACACTGGGCGACGACCCGCTCCGTTTCGGCGAGTCGCGGCAGTCGTCCGTTCACCGGGTCGGATTCGACCTGCCGCTCGGCGTCGAGTTCGAGGTGATCGAGGACGACAAGAAGGCGATCGTCCAAGCCGTATGGTTCGTGAGGTGACGGGAATGGACTCGCGTTCCGGTTTTGGCACGCGGTTGGCGACGGTTCCCTTCTAGGCGGGTCGCGCGTCCTTGACCCGCCGGCGGGAAGACCGACAATTCCCGTAGCCTCCCGCCCGCTGCCCTCTCCGGTTGTCCGCCCATGTCGTCGTCTCCGCGTCGTGTCGGGTTGTGGCTGGTTGGCGCGTTCGGCGGCGTCGGCAGCACCACCGCCCTCGGCTTGGCCGCTCTCCGCCAGAAGCTGGCCGATACCACCGGCATGGTCACCGCACTGCCGGCCTTCGCCGATGTCGATTTCGATCCGCCGGATGCGTTCGTGGTCGGCGGGCACGACATCCGCCAGACCTCGTTCACCCGTGCCGCCGCCGAGCTGCACGCCCGCAGCAACGTGTTCACGGACGCACTTCTGCTCGCGTGTAAGCCGCAACTCGACGAGTGGTCGGCGAACGTGAAGCCGGGCGTCGTGTTTCAGCCGAGCGCCGTCATCGCCGCCCTCGCGGATCGGCCCGATGTCCGCCGTGCCGAGACTGCCGCGCAAGCGGTCGCGCTGATCCGGGCCGACCTCGTCGCCTTCCGCACCGCGCGCAAACTGGACGAACTGGTGGTGGTGAACGTCGCGAGCACCGAGCCGCCGTTCGCCGTCGGCGACGACCATTCCACCTGGGCGAAGTTGAGCGCCGCGCTGACGCGCGGTGGCTCCGTGCTGCCCACGAGTGCGCTTTACGCAGTCGCCGCGCTGGACGCCGGCTGCCCGTATGTGAACCTGACGCCGAGCCTGGGCGCGACCTTCCCGGCGGCGGACGAGCTGGCGAGGCTCCGCAAGGTGCCGCACCTCGGCCAGGACGCCAAGACCGGCGAGACGCTGCTGAAGTCGGTGCTGGCCCCGATGTTCCTCAAGCGGAATCTGCGGGTGCTGAGCTGGGTCGGGCACAACATCCTCGGCAACCGCGACGGGCTGGTGCTGAACGACCCGGCGAACAAGTCCAGCAAGGTGAAGTCGAAGGAGGCGCTGCTCGGCGAGATGCTCGGCTACCACCCGCAGTCGCACGTCAGCATCGAGTACATCGAGTCCTTGGACGACTGGAAGACGGCGTGGGACCACATCCACTTTTCGGGGTTCCTCGGCACCAAGATGACGCTGCAATTCACCTGGCAGGGGTGCGACAGCCTGCTCGCCGCCCCGCTGGTGATCGACCTCGCCCGCCTCGCGGCGCTGGCCCACCGCCACGGCGACAGCGGCGCGTTCACCCCCGCCGCGTGCTTCTTCAAGTCGCCGCTGGGGGTGAAGGAACACGACCTCGGCAAGCAGTTCGAGCTGCTGGAACAGTATCTGGCCGCGCGCTAGCGACCGACGCGCGAGCGCTCCACTTACCCGCCGCGCCGTCCGCATTCCGTCGTGCCGCCCATGACTGCCCCCGACCCGACCGCCGCACTCCGCCGCACCGCGTACCTGTTCCTGGCCGCCGTGGCCGTGGCGGTGATGGTGGCCAAGATCGTTGGCGCGGAGAACGTGATCGAGCCGAGTCGGTACGCGCCGCCGACGGCCGACAGTTTCGGGGCCGCCCGCATCGACGCGCCGACCCGCAAGTGGCCGGCCGAGCGGCCCGACCCGACGCCGGCCTTCGGGTCGAACGACCGCAGCCGGTGGGCCACCGTCGAGGCGCTCGTTCACGGCGGGACTTACGTCGTCGGCCGGCGCGCGAATCCGACCGCCGCGACCGCACCCTTCGGCGACACGGGCATCATCTTCGACCCGAAGACGGAGCGAATTCTCACGCTGGACGTGGTGATGAACCCGGCCACCGGCGAGTTCTACTCCAGCAAGCCGCCGCTGTTCGCCACACTGATCGCCGGCGAATACTGGCTGATCCACAAGCTTACTGGCCTGGACATCCGCCGAGACCGCTGGCCGGTGATGTGTCTCATTCTGCTGACGGCGAACGTCCTGCCGTTCGCCCTGTACCTGCTGCTTCTGGCGAAGTTGGTGGAGCAGTTCGGCACCACCGACTTCGGCAAGCTGCTGACGTTCGCCGTCGCCGCGCTGGGTACGTTCCTGCTGACGTTCTCGAACACGCTGAACAACCACACGCCGGCCGCGCACTGCGTGTTGTTCGCCGCGTATCCGTTCCTGCGAGGTTTGGGTGGCACCGGTCTCCAGGCCGGTGAAACACCCCCCACGAGAAATCAGAACACCGGCCTGGAGACCGGTGCCACCCAGTTCTTCCTCGCCGGCCTCTGCGCTGGCATGGCCGTGTGTCTGGACTTGCCCTCGGCGGCGTTGGCGGTGGCTCTCGGCCTGCCGCTGCTGTGGGCGCGGCCGAAGCTGGGTGTCGCGTTCGCGGTCGGGGCGGTGATCCCCATCGCCGGGCAGCTCGCGTGCAACGACGCCGCGCTGGGCACGCTCACCCCGGCCTACGCGGAGTTCGGCGGGCCGTGGTACAACTACACCGGCAGCCACTGGAAGAAGTGGGAACTGGTGAAGGCCGGCCAGTATGTGCCTGGACTGGACTTCAACCAGGAGCCGACGCACGTCTACGCCTTCCACCTGCTGTTCGGCCACCACGGCTGGTTCAGCCTGACACCGGCGTTCCTGCTGGGGCTGGCGGCGATGGGCGGCTCGCAAGACCCCATTCTTTCTCTCCCGCTCTTCACCCTGCTCACCGCCCTCGTGTCCGCAGTGGTGTTCGCGTTCTACCTGACGCGCACGCAGAGCTACAATTACGGCGGCAACACCAGTGGCCCGCGGTGGCTGTTCTGGCTGATCCCGCTGTGGCTGCTGTGCGGCCTGCCGGCAGCGGACTGGCTCGGCCGGCGGAAGTGGGGCGGAGTCATCGCGGCGATATTGCTCGGCCTGTCGGCACTGTCGGCGTTCTACCCGGCGTGGAACCCGTGGCGCAGCCCGTGGATCATGCAGGCCGGCGAGCGCCTGCACTGGTGGAACTACGAGGCCGAGAAGCGGTGATCGGGGGTGGGTTCATTCGACGGACTCCATCGCCCGTAGCACCTCGTTCACCAGCACCTCCGGCCCGGCGAGGTCCACCGCCCAGGCGTCCTTGAAGGCGGTCAACTCCGCGTCGCCCTTGCGGAAGCGGGTCAGGCCGGTGCCGAGGGGCGAGTCGTGCCAGGTGTCGTCGGCGACGACGCCGACGGCCACCAGCGCGGCTTGCAGCCGGGCGATGGCGTCGAAGTCGTCGCTGGCACAGATGTCGGTTCGGGTCATGCCGTCAGTCTAGTGGGGCGACCTCGCCGCCGCGCGGGGTGACGGCCGACCAGAAGACGTGTTCCGACACGCCCGGCCGGATCATCCGCACGCTGCCGTCGAACATGGCCACCGGCAACCCAGCCGTGAACGGCGTCTGCGGGATGGTGCGGTCGGCGTCGATGGGCTTCGGCTTCACCTGGAACGTCTTGCCGGGGACCGAGGCACGGGTGACTCCGGTCAGCGGGTCGGTGACGGGCAGCACGTCGCTCCAGCCCGAATCCGCGAACGAGGGACGCCGATCTCCCAGAGTCTCCCCTATCGCAGGAAATGAAGGTGATCCTTGTTCGTACTTCATGCGAAGAATCGGGAGATTGTCTCCGGTATGCGGGCGGAGATATTGATCGACGGTGATATAGTATCTTGCGCAGAGCGATATCGTGTTCGAGCATCCATCGCTGATCCCGGCCGGGAAGTTCAACGGGCCGGTGAATGCGCACATGTTGTAGGCGTAGCTGGTGGGATCGTCTTCGATCTGGGGGACTAGCGGCACGCCGTTCCCGATTTGCACGGGCCGTTGGGCCTTGGAGAGGCTGTCGGGCGTGGCCGTCGGGTCGCCGGGACAGAGCAGGTACGGGCGGGGAGTGGCGAGGTGCGTTTCCGGCCGTTTCCCTTCGATCACTTGGATCACGATGGCCATCGGGTTGTACTGGTTCGGTACCTTCCCCATCCACTCGCTGTTTTCGGCCATCGTCGCCGGGTTCGGCTTGGCGATGCCGGCGAAACCGCCACGGGCGTCCATGCCCTGGTGAAGGGCCAGAGAGAGTTGCTTGAGGTTGTTCGCCGACCTGAGTCTCGTCGCGGCCTCGCGCACCTTCTGCGCAGCGGGCATCAGCAGGCCGATCAAGATCGCGAGAATCCCAATCACCACCAGCAACTCGACGAGTGTCAATCCGCTGCGACGACGAGTCATGGCGTGCCCTCCTTGGTTCTCAGTGTCATCGAGACGATTGGTTGCGGTCAACACAGCGACAGACGCCACCGCCTGACGGTTCACGGAATCGCGCGATCACTATAATCCTGCACGACCCAGATGTCGCCCTCTACCTTCTCCAATCTCACACGCATGTGGGTGATTCGACCGGCCGTGACACCGCCGCCGAGATCGATCCCCTGCCCTGCAGGAGTCGTGACCGTGATCAGCGAGTTCGGGTTCACCCCGAAGGGCGTGATGGTTATTCGCGGATCCGGGGACCACATCGATCCACCGCCGGGCAGTGCGACGAACTTGCCGAAGGCTTGAGTCACCCGCCACTGGCCCGCCAAGGTCTTGTAAGAGTAAGTGGGTTCGGACTTCTCAGGCGGACCTACCACATAGTTCGTGGCGGTGAGGAGGATCCACGGCGTTGCTCCGTTCGCAGCGTTCGCCTCGCCGCTCGTCAGGACCGTCCCCGCCAGCAGTCCCATCGCCACTGTCAGCTTTCGCATCATGGTCATGGTCGTTCTCCCGGTGCAAGGTCAAGATGCGCCCAACTTGCCAACTGGAGCGATTATACGGGCAACAGGGGGGGGCGCGGCCAGTAGCAGTCGCGCGGGAAAGTCCCAAAAAAATGACGCTAGTGGTTCACCGCACGAGTTCCTTCGGGTAGAGGAAGTCCAGCTTCCTCCGGGCGTCGGCCACCCGGAACGTCCACACGATCTCGGCGTTCACCCG
>JAYTTN010000051.1:0-2690 GCA_043745295.1 Fimbriiglobus sp.
ATGATCCTGGTCATGTCCGGCACCCTGCCGGTGGCCGTGCTGAGCGGGCTGGTGTCGGTCGGGGCGGACGACTTCGTGACCAAGCCGTTCACCCCGACCGAGATGCGGTCGCGGGTGCGGGCGCTGCTCGGCCGGCGGGACACGGCGGTGAACCTGTCGGTCGGCACCGAGACGCTGCGGATGACCCTGCACGGGATGATCCGCACGCCGGCCCCGGTCGCCGCCGTGCAGTCGGCCAACCCGTGGGACGTGATGACCGTCACCATCGCCAAGCTGCTGGTCGAGTCCGGCTTCCTGGCCCCCGGCTACCGGTCGCGGGTGGCCCGGTACGTCCGCGCCCTGTCGCAGACGGTGCCGGCCAGCGGCGAGTACGCGCGGCTGAAAGACCCCACCTACGTGAACCTGCTGGCCGCGTCGTCGGCCCTGTTCGACATCGGCATGCTGGTGATTCCCGGCGGCCTGCCGCTGAAGCCCGGCCGCCTGGACAGCGACGAGAAGCAGGTGATCCAGACGCACCCGACGGCCGGCGCGGAGGTGCTGGCGGCGCTGGCCGAGAAGTTCCCCGGCGAGACGGCGTGCGTGTCGCTGGCGGCCGAGTTGATCCGCGCCCACCACGAGCGGTGGGACGGCACCGGCTACCCGGAGCGGACCGAGGGGACGGGCATCCCGCTCGCCGGCCGGGTGGTGTCCCTGGCGTCCATCTACGACAGCCTGCGGTCCCGCCGCCCGTACCGCCCGGCCGTCACCCACGCCCGCGCCGTCCGCGTCATCACCTGCGAGAGCCAGGGGCGGTTCGACCCGACCCTGATCACCGCCTTCGCCGCCGCCGGCCCGCGGTTCGAGCAGATTCACAGCGAGTACCCGGTGTGAGCGGGGACGGGCGGGTCACTTCGGCTCCTCGGCCGTTCGCGCCGTCGCGCTTCGGTTCGGCAGGAGCTTGGCCGCCGAGCGACTGGCCCGCGGCGGCGACTCCCGACACCCGGCGCGGCGGACGGCCGCGCGTGGTGGCGATGCGCTATTTCGCGGCTGGCTGGCGGGCGAACTCCAGCACCGCGACGCCGGCGGCCGGGACGAACGTCATCGGCAGGCGGTCGGCGAGCGCGGCGGTCAACTTCGGCTCGGTGCGGAACGCGAGCTTGAGCGCGTCGCCGTCGAGCTGATACCGGACGGCGATCGGACCTTGCGGGAACGGCAGTTCGGCGAGTCGGGCCGACAACGGGCGGGTGAGGATCAGCACCCGAATCCCGCCGACCAGTTTCTGAACCTCCGCCAACAGCAAAGTGCTCGCCTTCTCGCCCGCCCGTTCCATTCGCACATGCCCCTTGTCGCCGAACGCCACCCGCCACTGTTTGGCGTCGGCGAGCAGTTTCCCGTCGCGGGTGCCGCCCGCGCACACCCAGTCGCCTTTCAGCCCCGGCCATTCCTTATCCATCGGGGCGATGACGTACAGCGCCGGCTTCTGGCAGTCGATGACGGCGGAGAGCTGCGTGAGAACGTCGTGCCCCAAGTAGCCATCAAGAGAGGTCTTGAGGGGCACCTCGTAGTCGCCGATGTCCGCCGAGATCGATGGCACCCCGAGATCGCCAAGGTATGGACTCATCACCGCGACGCGATTGGAGCGCGACACGAGCGGGAGTGGCGGAAGCGGCGTCATCTCGTCCGATTTCGTCGCCTTCCAACCGCACAGCAGGACGGTCTCTGGAAAGACGGAGGTGACGGCGGCCCCCGTGTCCACACAGAAGCGGAGCTTGTGTCTGCCGACCAAAAGATCAGCGGAAAATCGCCGATCTTCCTGGCCGAGTCGTTTCAGTGGAACCTCCGAGTAGCCGGCGCGAGCGAGAAGTTTGCCGAGCGGTTCCGGCTCGACCGGTGGCTCGCCGACGCGCTCGAATTCCAACAACGCCGCCCGCGATCCGGCGGACGCATCGAATTCGACGGGCGGACGGGCCGAAACCCGGAGCTTCGCTCCCGGCTCCGTCATCTCGAAGCAGAGCCGGAGCGTTTTCGCGGAAACCGACGCGAGCGCGAGTGCCGCCAGCTGCTCGAAGAGTGGCAGGTCACCGTCCTTGTGCCCGACCCCGAAGAGTGTTCGCCCCCGGTCGTGATGGATCGAGACCACCGCCCGCCCGACGACTTTGCGCTCGCCGTCTCGGATGATCATCACGTCGGGGTTCGGAAAGTCGAGGGACCACGAACGGGGCTTCTCGATCCGCGCGCCGTCGCGCTCGCCCCGCACGCAGACCCATTCGCCCTTCAGCCGTCGCCCCGCGTGCTCGGCCGGGTCGCGCAAGTGGAGCGTAGCGGTCGCGTACTCGATCACCGCGTCGTGATCCGAAAGCAGCGGTTCGCCGATCAGGCCATCGACTTTCTTACCGCTGGCTCTGTTGTTCCACAGTAGCGCACTGAGGTCACCAACATGAACGTCGAAATCGGCGACTCGACGTTGGCCGACGGACAAATCCGGCACTCGATGGAGGTGGGTGGGAATCGATCCGATAACCGTATCGAAGGCGAGTTCCGTATCCGGCAGGCGTCGCAGCTTGCAGCGTTCCGCCGCCGTGGCGTCGATCAGCGACACCGCCGCGCCGGTGTCCAGAATGAGCCGGAGAGACGATCCGCCGTGAGTCGCGTGCGCGACAAATCGAGGATTGGTGTCGTCCCTCGGTTCCAGCGGAACCGCCAAGTACCCG
>JAYTTN010000052.1:0-2689 GCA_043745295.1 Fimbriiglobus sp.
CGCACGCGGCCGAACTTTCCGTTGCAGTTGCGCGCTCGCCCGACGCCTCCGGGGTGTCGAACCTCCACGGTTCGCGCGCAACTGAACTCCCCATTCGGCAAGAGAGGGCTTGCGGGTCGTGGAGCGCTTCCGTCACCGCTGGGACCACTCACCGAAGTCGGTCGTCATCCCGGCCGGCGACACCACGCGACGTGGGCGGTGGCTGGTCGTCTGCCCGGCCTGCCGGCAGTGCGCCCGACTCCAGTGCTGGTCGGGGCGGCCCGACGTGCTCACCTGCACGCACTGCGGGTCAGCCCGCGAGTTGCGAGAGCGGTGCGAGTTATGGCTACGGGTGGCGTGCTGCGGCCATACCCTCTGGGCGAGATCGGCCCGGCACCTAGAGTTCCTGGAAAGCTACGTCGCGGCCACCCTGCGGGAGCGACTGCACGACAACTGGCCGGATAAAGAGTACCTGGCCACCCTTCCCAAGTGGCTGTGCCTGGCCAAGAACCGGGCGGCGGTGCTGCGCGGGTTCGCCACCCTCCGGCACAGGCTGGCAGAGGCCGAACCAGGCGCTGCAGCAGACGGCGGGGGCATTAGCGCCTTTTAGGGTTCCAGCTCACTCGGCCCCCGCCGCTGCTGAGCTGGGTCGTTCGGCGGCGGAGGGCTTGCGGGTGGGCGTCGAGTTGTTCATCACCCGCAAGGGGGTCGCCGAGCCGGACTACTACAGCATGACCGGGGCGACCGGGTGGGCGACGGTGTGGCTCCCGGCAGCCGCCGAGTTGGGGCTGGACCTGATCCCTCGGTTGGGTGACGGCTCGCTCTGCCTTGTTCCGGCAGAGGAGTTGCCGCAGGTGGCGGGGCAGCTCCACCGCCTCCGAGATTGGATGGCGGCCCACGGGCACGACCTGTACGTCGAACACCTGGATGACATCCTCCCGGCGCTCGCTGCCGTCCGGCCGGGCGAGGACGAGGTATCGTTCGGGTAGCAAAGGCACGCCGAACCAGGCGCTGCAGCGGACCGCGTGTCATTCGTTTTCTCCGTGGCTCCTGTCGCCACTGCGCGGCCGCTGAGCTTTATCGTTCGGCGGAGGGGTGTCGATGAATAGCAGTCACTCGGCGGCTCCGGGCCTCGGCAAGACGCCGTGGTATATGCGGCTCGTGTTCGGCCTTGCGGCCTTCGGCATGGGGCTGCAGTGGTTCGATCGGCTGGACCGGGTCCGCGGTGGGGCGTCCGCCGGTTGGGATCAGGTCTGGCACTGGGTTACGCTGTGCGCCCTGCCGTTCGGGGTCGCCTACTTCGCGTGGCGGGCGGCGGGTTATGGGCGACGCCACGCCGAACCAGGCGCTGCAGCAGACGGCGGGGCATCAGCGCCTTTCGTGACGTGTAGCCCACCTAGCCCCGCCGGCAGGTGAGCTTGATCGTTCGGCACCGGAGGGCGTAAGGATGGCGAAGCCCACGAAGCGAGACATCGTCCGACTTCGGAAAGCCGCCATTGATGGCATGGTCAGTTACATGAAGTACGGTGCGGCCGAGAGCGAGGCCGATCCGGACTTCGACGAGGATTTCGACGCGGGGTACACCCAGGCCGATATCGACAGGTGTGCCAAGATCGTCGATGAGTTGCTTGCCTCACTGGAGGGCGTGCCGGAAACCAAGAGGAACGAAGCCATCCTCAAGGCCGTGAAGGCGGCGGTCATCAAGCTGAACAAGTTGAACGACCGGTGCGATGGCTTTCTCATCGAAACCGACCAGCGCGAGCAGCTCTGCGAGCTAATCATCACGGCCGCGCAACGGGCGGGACTGGTTTCCAGTGTGTACGACATCACGGAGCAATGGCGCGAGTGGTGATCGCCCAAGTTGGTCGGGGTCACGCCGCCAGAGGTCCTGTAGCCAAGAGCCGAACCAGGCGCTGCAGCAGACCGGCGGGGCACGCTTTGTTTCTGGGAGTTCATCGCTCACTCGGCCCCGCCGGCTGCTGAGCTTAGTCGTTCGGCGAAGGAGGCGCAGCCGGTGGGGAAGCGGAAACGACCACCGCCGAGAGCTCCGTGGGAGCCGCGCATCGCCTCGGTGTGGGTCGGCTCGTTTCCGGACCGGTCGTCGGCGGAGGCGTACTTCAGCGAGGCCGGGGAGTGCGACCCGAGCCATCCGCGCCTCCGCCCTGTCCCGTTCCTGGCCGACTTCGGCATCCCGCAATCGTTCGACCTACACGCGGCCGACGGGTTCGCGGTGGACAGGCCGATTCCGGTCGGGCGGCTGGCCCGGAACGAGTGGTTCGCGGGCCAGCCGTTCGCCGGCGATGTGGTGGCGGCGTGTCGGCGGCTCGGCATTGGGGCAGCGAACGTGGTCGTGAGCGTGTACGGCTACCGCCACCCAGCGATGCCGGGGCAAGTGGTCGGCGGTGCGGTGTTCGTCGGGACGTTCCCCTGCCCGCCCGAGGCCGAACCAGGCGCTGCAGCAGACGGCGGGGCATGATTCGTTTCTGGGACTTCAAGCTCACCGGTGCCCCACCGCTGCTGAGCTGGGTCGTTCGGCGGCGTCGGAATCGGACGGGCGGAAGGTTCTCGGAAGGGGTCTTCGGATCGGGGTCGGGTGACAGCAGATTGTCAGCAAGAAGGGTGTGGTTCGGCCTCGGCCGGTGTGGTACAGGTGGTTTCTCCGGACGTGGGGCGTGGGGCACGCCGAACCAGGCGCTGCAGGGGACCGGCG
>JAYTTN010000053.1:0-34808 GCA_043745295.1 Fimbriiglobus sp.
CGACTTCGACGCGGTCGTCGGCAACGTGCCGTTCGCCGACGTCAAGTGCGACTTCCGCGGCCGCAAGCTGGCCCTGCACGACTACTTCCTGGCCAAGTCCCTGTCGGCGTTGAAACCCGGCGGGGTGATGGCGGTGGTGACCACGCACTACACGCTCGACAAGCGGAACGGCGCGACCCGCGACCTGCTGGCGGCCGACGCCGACTTCGTGGGCGCGATCCGCCTGCCGTCGGACGCCTTCAAGGAGCAGGGCACCGCGGTCGTCGCCGACATCCTGTTCCTTCGCAAGCGCGAGCCGAACACCGACGAGCATCACGCCGACCCCGATTGGATTGGGACGGAGCCGGTGACCGTGGACGGAGCCGTGGTGACCGTCAGCAAATACTTCCGCCATCACCCCGAGATGGTGCTGGGCGCGTTCACGCGGGAGAAGACGCTGTACGCCGACGGCTACGGCGTGAAGTCGAACGGCGACCTGGCCGCGCAACTGCGCGCCGCCCTCGACCGACTGCCGACGCACGCCGCGCCGCCGCGCGAAGCCCGCCCGCAACCGCCTCCCGCTAAGCCAAAGCCCGCCTTCCTGCCGCCGCCGGACGCGCCGGCGGGCGAGGGCAGCTTCGTGATCGGGTCGGACCGGGGGATTTACCGGCGGAACGACGGGAAGTTGGAGCGAGTCGTGTACGGCGGCAGCCCGCTCGCGGCGGACCTCGGCGTCACCGGCCAGCGGCTGGGGCTGCTGCTCGGCCTGCGGGATTCCGCCCGGCAGGTGCTCCGGTCGCAGAACGACGGCTGGCCGGAGGAGCAACGCGACGAGACCCGCCGGCGACTCAACCGCGAGTACGACCGCTTCGCCCGGCAGTACGGGCCGATCAACAGGACGACGTTCGGCGAGACCCAGGACGGGCTGCTCGTCCGGCGGATGCCGAACCTGGTGAAGTTCCGCGACGACCCCGACGCCATGCTGGTGATGGCCCTGGAGGAGTACGACGAGGAGACGGGCGTCGCGGCCAAAGCGCCGATCCTGCTCCGCGACGTGGTCGGCCGGACGCCGCCGGTGACGCGGGTGAACTCGGCCGAGGACGGGCTGCTCGTGTCGCTCGACCGGAAGGGCGCGGTGGACGTGCCGTTCATCGTCGCCCTATACGACAAGCCGGAAGCCGAGGTGCGCCGCGAACTCGGCGACCTCATCTTCCTCGATCCCGTCACGAGGAAGTGGGAGACCGCCGACGCCTACCTGTCCGGCCCGGTGCGAACCAAGCTGAAAGACGCCGAGGCCGCCGGCCCCGACTTCGCCCGCCACGCCGACGCGCTGCGGCAGGTTCAGCCCGAGGACGTGCTGCCCGGCGAGATCGACGCCAACCTCGGCAGCCCGTGGATTCCGGCCTCGGACGTGCGCGATTTCGCCGCCGACCTGTTCCGCGTGCCGCCCCGCTCCGTCACGCTGCTGCACCTGCCGAAGGACGCCGTGTGGAGCGTCGAGCCGGACGGCCCCGCCGAGCGCTCCGTGGCAGCGACCACCGAGTTCGGCACGGCGCGGGCCGGCGGTTTCGGGCTGCTGGAACTGGCGCTCAATTTGAAGACGCCGACCATCTACGACGCGGTGGAGACCGGCGGCAAGGAGGAGCGGGTGGTGAACGCCGAGGCGACGCTCGCCGCGCGGGAGAAGCAGAAGGCGATCAAGGAGAAGTTCAAAAGCTGGGTCTTCGCCGACCCCGACCGCACGGAGCGGCTCGTGCGCCTGTACAACGACACCTACAACAACCTGACGCCGACCCGGTACCACGGCTCGCACCTCGCCTTCCCCGGCCTGGCCCAGGGCATCACGCTCCGCCAGCACCAACTCGACGCCGTGTGGCGCGGCATGTCGGGCGGCAACACCCTGCTGGCTCACGCCGTCGGCGCGGGCAAGACGTACACGATGTGCGCCACCGGCATGAAGATGAAGCAGGCGGGGTTGATCCGCAAGCCGATGTACGTCGTCCCGAATCACATGCTGGAACAGTTCGGCCGCGAGTTCCTGCAACTGTACCCGAACGCCAAACTGCTCGTCGCCGGCAAGGACGACCTGACCCGCGACCGCCGGAAACTGCTCGCTGCCAAGATCGCCAGCGGCGACTGGGACGGCATCGTCGTCACCCACTCCGGGTTCGAGAGGGTCGGCCTGTCCCGGGACGTCCAGGCTCAATTCCTCCGCGAACAGATCGAGGAGTACGACCAACTGCTCGTGGAGCGGGCGCGAGGCAAGCAGTCGAAAGCACACCGCAACATCCTCAAGACGCTGGAGAAGCAGAAGGCCCGCCGCGAGGCGAAACTCGTGGAGTTGCTCGCCGCCGACAAGAAGGACGACGGGCTGGTGTTCGACGAGTTGGCGGTCGATCAGGTGTTCATCGACGAGGCCCACTCCTTCAAGAACCTGGAGACGCCGACCAAGATGGACCGCGTCGCCGGCATCCAGACCGGCGGCTCGGAACGGGCGTTCGACCTGTACATGAAGTGCCAGTACCTGCACCGCCAGCACGCCGGCCACGGGGTCGTGTTCGCCACCGGCACGCCGGTCAGAAACACCATGTGCGAGCTGTACACGCTGCAACGCTACCTCGATCCGGACGGCCTCACGGCGCGGGGGATCGACCACTTCGACGCCTGGGCGGCCACCTTCGGGGAAGTCGTGGACACGATGGAGATCGCCCCCGACGGCGCGTCGCTGCGGCCCCGTTCGCGGTTCGCCAAGTTCGTCAACCTCCCCGAACTCCAGCAGATGTTCCGCGCCTTCGCCGACGTGCAGACGGCCGACATGCTCGACCTGCCCCGGCCGGCCCTCGACGGCGGCAAGGCCCGAGTGGTGGCGTGCCCGATGTCGGACGAGCAAGCCGCACTCCAGAAGGGGCTGATCGGGCGGTACGAGCGGGTGCGGTCGAGCAAGGTCGATCCGCGCGAGGACAACGCGCTGGCGATCACCACCGACGGGCGCAAGCTGGCCCTCGACGCGCGGCTGCTGTCGCCCGACGCGAGCGACTTCCTCGATTCCAAGCTGAACGCGCTCGTGGCCAACGTCCACCGCGTCTGGACCGAGACGACACCGACCAAGGGCACGCAGATGGTGTTCTCCGACCTGGGCGTGCAGCCGACCAAGTGGGGTTTCTCGGTGTACGACGAGATCGTTCGCAAGCTGGTGGCGCGGGGGATTCCATCGGAGCAGATCGCGGCGGTCGGCGAGGCCGACACGGATGCGAAGAAGAATGCCCTGTTCGACCGGGTGCGGGCCGGGTCGGTTCGGGTGCTGCTCGGCAGCACGCAGAAGATGGGCGCGGGCACGAACGTGCAGAAGCGGCTGGCGGCCCTGCACCACCTCGACGCGCCGTGGAAGCCGGCCGAGGTCGAGCAGCGCGAGGGCCGCATCCTGCGGCAGGGGAACACGAACGCCGCGGTGTCGGTGTTCCGCTACGTCACCGAGTCGAGCTTCGACGCCTACATGTGGCAGGCCCTGGAGACCAAGGCCAAGTTCATCGGTCAGGTGATGACCGGGCAGTCGGCCTTGCGGCGGGCGGACGACGTGGGCGGCCAGGAGTTGAGCTACGCCGAGGTGAAGGCGATTGCCTCCGGTAACCCGGCCGTGCTGACGCTGGCCGAGGCCGACGCCGAGGTGCAACGGCTGAGTGTGCTGAAAAAGCAGCACGCGGACGAAGAGTTCCTGGCCCGCCGCGCCGTCCGCGACCTGCCGGCGCAGATCGCGCGGACGGAAACGCGACTCGCGCACCTGACGGCCGACGCCGACACGCTGGCCGCCCACGCGGGCGATCCGGTCGAGGTGAACGGCCGCCGCCCGCTCGCCGATCAACTGCTGACGACCCTGGGCGCGGCTCTCGACGGGTTGCCCGACGAGGTGAGTCACACCCGCCGCTTCCGCGTCGGCACGTTCCGCGGCCTGACGTTCGGCCTCGAGCGCAGTCCGGGCGGCATCGCCGACGTGTACGTCACCGGGGCCACCGACCGCCGGACGATGCTGTCGCGGGAATCGCAGGGGCCACGGGCCGTGCTGAACGCGCTGCACCGCCTCGCCGACACCGCGCCCGAGGCGTGCGAGAAGGCGACGATCGACCTGGCCCTCACCCGCACCCAACTGGCCGACCACGAGAAGCGAATCGGCCAGCCGTTCGCCCACGCCGACCGACTGGAGAAACTGCTGACGCTGCGGGACGAGTTGAAACTGGCGCTCTCGACGAACTCATCGCAACCAGTGGCCGAAGGGGAGCCGACACCGCCGACCTCGGCCGAGATCTCCGAGCGAATCAAGGGGTTGCTGGCCGCGAAGGGAGAGGCGAGCGGACCCGGCAACCGGACCCTGGGGGGTCCTTCCTCTCCGGGCCGAAGATCGCGACCCTCGGCTTCGTTCCGGGACCGGGTCGCCGCCGACGCCACGGAGGAGCGCCAGCCGGGCTGAGGGTTGTTCCGGCGAACGATTTCTCGGTGGAAGGTCCGCCACCCGATTCCGGGTGGTGGACCTTCGTTCGGCGCGTGTGGGCATCGACGTGCGTGGCCGGCTCAATCGGTGGTCGTGGCAACGATCGCCGGGCAGTCGCGGCAGCATCCCTCGCTCCGGCTCGACTCGAACGGGTTCAGCATGCGTTCCATCTCGCGGCTGCCGAACAGGTGGGGTGCACCCGGCTCGAACCGGCCGAACGGGTCGGCGGGCGTGACGGCGAAATCGAACACGGCCACCCCGTCCGGCACCACCAAGTCGAGAGCCATCAGCCGTCGCACGTCCGGGACGAAGGCCCCTTCGAGTTCCTGTTCGACGGCGATCGCGATCCCGGTCAGGAATCGGTGGAGTCGGGGCCGTTGGGCGGACCCCACATCGTAGTCGGCGCGTTTCAAGCGATCCCACTGGCGCGCCGCCTCGCTCGCGATCCGCTGGCGGCCGGAGCGGGTTCCGGCGGCCTCGCGGGTCCGCGTGTACGAGTGGGGCACGATCATGCCGATGTGGGTCTCCGCCGGCCCGACCCCGACCATCGCCCGAGAGGTCATGATGAAGACGAGCAAGCCGAGCGGGAAGTCGTGGTCGGCGACGAGCGCGGGGTAGAGTTCGCCGGCGATCCGGCCGAACTGATCGGCCGTTCGGCAGCCCTCGATGTCGTACCGGGCGACCAGCGGGCGGGGCACGTCGTCCGACGCGATCACGGTGATCCGGCCCGGAAAGTTTGCGTTCACGGGTTTCCCTCCGTCGAGTGAGATGTGGACTTGAAGGCTCACGCGGGCACTTCATCCCCAGGAGAGGCGGGACGGCGAGAATCCTGACAAGACGGACTCGAAAAATCATGATTTGGGCCACGGTCCGCCGCCCGTGTTTCGGGGTTCCGATTCCCAAAAGACGGGAGGCCCGTCGGACGTTCTCGTCCGGCCGGCCCTGGGTTGAACTGATCGAATTCGGGCCGGGGTCTTTCACCCCGCGACCGTCACGGGGAGGTCGGGTCGTACTCTTCGAACCCGAAGTGTTCTCGTTCGTCGCGGAGCAGGTGTTCGGGCAACCCCGTCTCGGGATCGACCATCCGCTGCGCCGGCACGCCCGAATCGGGGGCGATCACTTCCGGCCGGTGCGCGTCGGCCTTCGTTGCGACGCGCGGCTCGAGCGCGAGGCGGGGGCTGGAGATCGACAACTCGCGGAGGGACAGCGGCATCCGCACCACGCTCTCCGGGTCGGTGTCCTGGCGGAGCGAGACGTTCGCCCCGACTTTCGTCCCCCGGCGGACGACGATGTTGCCGAGGATCGAGGCGTTGGCGTACACCACGACGCCGTCCTCCAGCGTCGGGTGCCGCTTGGCCCCGCGCTCCAACTCCCCGTCCTCGGTGCGCGGGAAGTTCAGCGTCCCGAGCGTCACCCCCTGATACAGAGTCACCCCTGCGCCGATCACGCACGTCTCGCCGATGACCACGCCGGTGCCGTGGTCGATGAAGAAGCCGGGGCCGATCATCGCGCCGGGGTGGATGTCGATGCCGTACCGGGAGTGCGCCAACTCGGTCATCATGCGCGGCAGGTACGGCACGCCTAGGACGTGGAGGAGGTGGGCCGCGCGGTAGACGGCGATCACCGCCAGCCCGGGGTAGGCGAGCGGGATTTGGTGGTGCTGCCCTTCGGGCAGGGCGGGGTCGTTCTCGTACGCCACCCGCACGTCCTCGTTCAGCGTCCGCCGCACGTCGGGGAGCCGTTCGAGAAACGCCCACGCCGACTTCTCGGCCGTGTTCCACCGCGCGGGCGGCACGCGGGCGGCACGCGGGTTGACCGCCTTCTCGAACCCCACCGCCCGCCGGACCAACTGGACCAGTTCCTGCTGCACCGCCGACGCCCGCCGCAGGACGAAGGCGCTAAACCCGTCCGCCTCCGGCAGCGGACCGTGGTAGCCGGGCAGCAGCAGAGAGAGCAGGTGGCTCACCAGCCGCTCGACCTTCCGCCGGCTCGGCGGGCGGACGCGGCCGCGCGGCTGCGCCCACGGGCACGAGCCGTCGGCGAACGTGGCCAGCAGGTTCTGGAGGGGCGTCGCCCCCGTCTCGCGATCAGCCGGGCGCGCCCCGATTCGCGCCGCAGGCGCGAGCGGGAACACGCGAACAGCGGGCACCCGCCCGTCGTCCGGTTCGGTGCCGTCTGCGCCCCGGAAGTCGGCCAGCGCGGCGCGGAGGGCGTCGGCGTCGGTCGCCTCGGCGAGTCGGGTGACGAGGTGGTGCAGGCGGAGTTGGAACCGGCCGGCCCCGCCGGGGGCGAGGAAATCCCGCTTCGCGCGGCCGCTCGGCGGTGCGAGGGTGAGGCCATAGGGCCGGCCGCCGACGGGAACGATACCGTAGGTGAGCCCGGTCGGGTCGGCGACCAGCACGAGAACCTTCCGGTGGGGGAAGCGGGCGTGGTATGTGTCGGCCAGCAGTTGCGGCCGTTCGGCCGGGTCGTCGGGCAGCACCCACCCGAACACGGTCTGCGCGTCGGCCGCGCGGAGGACGGCGACGAGATCGGGGACCGAGCGGACGGTTCGGGGGGCGGTGACGGCGGGTACGGTGGTCATGATCGGCCTCGGGGTGGGTGGAGCGGATTGCCGTTCCGGTCAATCCACCCACGAGAGAGGGCGCTCCCCGGCGAACCTGACAAGGAATCCCGAAACGCGGCCGAAAATCCTGGCGATGACCGTGGATGGGCTGACGGGTGAGCGCATAGAATGACGAAAAGCTTGACACCGTGCCGAAGCCGGAACTAAATGAGTCGCGCTGCATTTTTTCACTTACCAAGCCAAGGGGTGCCGACCGGACGATACGGCTGACACATTTTTGAAAGGCTACGACATGGCGCTCAAATCAAACGAAATCCAGCTTTCCCACGACGCCAGCAAGATGAACGTGGGTGTCGCGCTCGCACTCCACGAGAAACTCACCCAATTCGCGCCGAGTCACCCGGCACATCTGCGACTGCTGTTCGAGTTGGCATGGGATAAAGAAGTGCCGGACAACTCCGAAATGAAGCAGTTCGTCGCCGAGTTGTCTGCTCCGGAATTCGGGTTCATCGGGGACGATGGCGAGCTTCCCGTGGCGATCAAGCAAGTCATCCGAGCTGCGGTTCGGGTTCAACCGGGCGGCGAGTTGGAGGTCGTGATGCCCTTCAAGCCGACGGACAGTGAGTCGCAGCGGAAGTGGCATGCGAAACAATCGGAGTGGAGTCAGAAACTGACCAAGCCGTACCTCCAGAAATTCCTGGATGGTTCGTCGGGGAAAGAAGGGCCGGGACCGGGAGGCCGCTGAGGTCTCCAAGTGGTATTGACGGGTACAAGCTCGTGTCGACGGTTCACGTTTGGACGTTCACGACCGCTCGGAGGAGTATCCGAGCCCGGCGGAGGGCTTGGTAGGAGGCATCCACCGAGATGCCAAGAATCTCAGCCGTATCCCGGTGAGACATCTCCTCAAGGGCGACGAGGCGGAACACATCCGCGACTCGGCCGGTGAGGGTCCGGCAGATCATCTCGTGGAGGTCGGCCTCCCTCACCCCGGCGGCGACGTCACTGTCAGCGGCCTGCTTCTTCTGGTTTTGCTGAGCGATGTCGCTCATCACGGTCCTCCGTTGTTGGGCTTGCTGCCGGCGCTTCCGCTCGTGCTGGCTCATCTCGCCTTCGTCCGCGGTCGATTGCTCGACCGGGCTGGCAACGAAGCGGTCGAAGGTGCCACGCCACGCCAACCTCCCACAGGCCCTATCGACGTAGCCCCAGATCCGTTCGTGCCGGCAGGTCACTTCGTCGAGATCGCCCAGTTCGGCCCACATCGGGCATTGCTCCGCTGCGCTCGCGCAAGCCAGCGCGACCTCCTCCGCGAAGTCGTCGCGTTCCTCCGTCGGGACGCTCGACCGGTGGAGCCACGCACGAGCGGCTTGCTTGGTGAGGGCGTAAACCCGATCCGCATTCGCCGGCCACTTCCGCTGCTTCGCTCGCTGAGCCATGCCAGACCTCCCGTTCGGCTCAACGAGCCTACCAGGAGTCGGGCGGGAGTGACAGTGAAAATCATCCGATTTGAAACGTTGTATTGAACAGAACGACAAATAGAAACGACTATCGCTCTGGTCGAGACGATTGCCCGTCGTAAACTCTAGGTGCCCTTTTCACCACCGTCGTGGCGAACCATGCTCCCCCGTTCCGAACCCGTGTTGATCCCCCCCGACTTTTCCGCCGCCGAGGCGAACACATTTCTTGAGATGTTCGTCCGCGCCCGCGACGCCCAGCCGGGAACCATTCCATCGTTTCGGGAGTTGTTCTCCGGCGAAGGCACGCTCACCACCGTCATGAACCGGATCGCGAGCTTCCTCGAGGTACTGCTCCCGAAAGGCACCCCCGGCCTGGGCGGCAGCGTCGGCGAGCGACTGAAACTCCTCTTCGAAGAACGCGCCGGCGACGGCCTCCGCCCGACGGCTGTGGGGAAAATGATCGCCGACCGCCTCGACCGCTTCGCTCGATTCCTCGCCGACCTCGGGGCGGACACGAAGCGCCTGGCGTTCGGGCTCGAACCGAACGTGGTTCGTATCGGCGCGCCGCAAACGCTGACGTTACGCCTGCTCGCGTACGCCTTCTCGAACCCCGACGTGGTCAAGGATCTCGGCCACTCCGCGCCGGACACGGCCCAGCCGCGGGGTCCGACGCTCAAGGTCTCGATCAGCCCGACCCGCGAGTTGCTCACCCAACTGAAACTCGGCGGGCTCGACGCCGTGATCAGCTACGGTTACCGGCCGGCGGAGATCGAGAAAGGACGGTTCGTCTACTGCGAGCCGGACCTGGGCGGGGTGAACTTCGCCGGACTCGGTCACGCCATCGGCATGAAACTCATCTGCCACCCGTCCGACCCGGTGAAGCGATCCGGCGGTCGGGCCGTGTTCGAAGCCGAGTCCATCGATCCGATGCAACTCGACCTGCGGAGCACGACCCTGATTTCGGTCCCGTCCTGGCAACAGGGGCAGGCGACGCAGGACCTGATCACTCGGGCGAAGGATGTCGGTCGCCACCGGGAGGTGACCACGTACGACGAGGTTCTGGCGCTCGTGCGATGTGGCGGGTGTTTTGGCCTCGTCCCCGCGTTTTTCTCCGACCGGAGCGGCGTCCTGCACTGCAACCTGAAACCCAGCAGGAACTACGACCGCGAACTCGGCGTGTACTTCCGGAGCGACCCCACGTTGGAGAACGGGCTCCGCGTTCCCGTCGAGGCCTGCATGTACCTTGAGTTCCTAGCCGTTTATCTCGGGCAACTCAAACCGCTACGGCCGCCCGTTTACAGGCCCGTCGCCGACGCGAACGACCCGGACACGCAGGCCGCCCACGAGAAGTACCTGACGATCGTCGCCGAGTATCACCGCCGGTTCGGCGACCTGACGCACGAGGGCTGGGTCGAAGTGTCCCGAACGCGATACCCGGCCGCCGCGCCGCTGTACCCGAAGGGCACCCCCCTCGCGGTCGGCGGGGATTCCCCCGCTTCTCCGCCGGCCCCAGAAAAGGGAGCCCGCGGGAAACGCCGGTGAGTCGGCGGACTTCACGTCGGATTGCGAGCCTTCCGCCGCGGGCGATTCAGCGGTGGGACCGTCGTCTGATCCGACCAGAAACGCGGTCCGTGACCGAGTGGTATGCGTCGCCGCGAGGAAAAGCAACCGGGGCGAACCCACCCCATTCGAGCGAAGGCTGACAGCGCCGCGGCCGTGGTCTACCGTCCGCTCATGTCGTCTGAACCTCTCACCGATGACCTCGACCAAACGACCGTCCCGCATCCCCGCGTCGCCCCGGTCGAGACGCCGTGGGGGCCGGTACAACTGGTCCGCGAGATCGCTCCCGGCATCATCCGGTACGACACCGCCTCGCACGGCGGGTACCGCCTCTCCCCGGAGCGGGTGGCGGCCATGCCGAAGGCGCTCCGCGAGTTCTGCCCGTGGGCCGGTCCCGGCTGGTACGAGGAGGACTGCGACTGGAGCCTCGTCGCCGTCGCGTTCCCACAATTCTTCCCGCCCGCCGCCGTGACCGCCGCCCACGACAGCCTCCGCCACTACCGGCCCGAGTTGCACGCGGCCGTCGCCGAACACCGCGACAGCGGCCGTGGGGGGTGACTCCTTCCGCTTGCCTTCGCCGCCGGACTGTCCTACGTTGCGGCTCATGTCCGCACCCCCGCCCCGTCGCTCGGCCCTGCTGAGCTTCCGCTTCCTGTTCTCCGCCGCCGCCGGGTCGGTGGCGATGGGGCTCGCCGCCGCCTTCGGCCCGCCCGAGGCCCAACTCGCCGTCCTCGGCTGCCTCGTCAGTATCCTCAGCGGTCTGTTCCTCGCCTACCTGGGGCAGGAGGACGAGCGGGAGCGGCGGCGGAACGCGGCGGTCGAGAGCCTGGCCGCCCCGCTCGCCTTGGCCGCCGACCCGGACCTGTTCCGCCTGTACCGCTCGCTGTGCGACGGGCTGACGGCCGTCGCCCGCCAGTCCGACCCCATCCTCCGCGACGCAGCCCTGGAGAAGTTCGCGTCGGTCGCCGAGCAGATCGCGGGGTTGGCCGATGGCAAGGTGGCGTTCGCCCTGACCGAGGGGTGGCGGACGCTGTACGAGCGGCTGCTCCGCACGCCCGCCCTGAAAACCTACCGGTCAGTCGCCTGGGTGCGATCGCCGGACTACTGGCAGGACGCCCCCGGCCGGCAGAGCATGCGGGTGAACTTCGAAGCGGCCGAGGCCGGGGTGCTGGTGGAGCGCGTGGTCATCCTCCGCGACGACCTGTGGCCGGCCGGCGAACTGCTGCCGCTGCCCGCGATCTTCCCGTGGATCGAAGAGCAGCACAACCACAGCCTTCGGGTCAGCGTGGTGCGGGAGTCCGATGTCGCCCGCGAGACGGATTTGCTAGCCGACGTGGGCATCTACGGCACCCGCGCCGTCGGCACGCAGGAACTGGACGAGCGGTCGCGGACGCTGCGGTTCACGCTGGATTTGGACCCGCAGGCGGTGCGGGCGGCCGAGGACCGGTGGCGGCGGTTGGCCCTGTACGCGGTCTCCGTCCGCTCTTTGCTGGACCGTGCCGAGCGGGCCGGGTAGCATGTCGTAACTCACCCCCTCCCGTCGCGGGATCCAAGAATGGAACCGACCCGCCTGTACCTCGACACTGCCAAGATCGGCCGGATGGCCCCCGGAGCCAAGCGGACGCACGACGACTTCGCCCGCCTGGCGGCCGACGAGGGCGGGTCGCCGTTCTTCGACCACTTCCTGCGGCACGGCACGGCGGACTGGTCGGCCGCGACCGCCGACCGGTATCCGGGGTTGGCGGCATGGCAAGGCGTCGGCGGGTTGAAGGAGCGGCTCCGCCGCCTGACGGGGACGCCCGCGAACCTGCCGGTCCTGCTCGCCCACCGCTCCGCCCAGCTGATGACGCTCGCCGCCCGACTGATTTTCGGGCCGTGCCGCGGCGTGCTGGTGACGGACGTCGGTTGGCCGGGATGGCACGCCGTCCTCCACGAAACGGCCCGACGGGCGGATCGGTGGGTGACCGAGGCGGCCGTGCGGGACGGCGTCCTTCGCCACGATTGGGACGAGGACGACGTGGTGCGGGCGATACGGGAGGCGTACCGCCGGTCGGGTTGCGACGGTGTCTTCCTGAGCGGGGTGAGCAACCTCGGCGTCCGCCTGCCGGTGGCCCGGATCGTCCGCGAGTTGTCGGCCATCCGCGAACTCCAGTTCGTCGCGGCCGACGGGTCGCAGGAGTTGAATCACCTGCCGGCCGACCTCGACGGCGAACACTGCGACCTGTACCTGGCCGGCTGCCATAAATGGCTCGGCGCGTCGCACCCGCTGGCCGTCGCCGTGTACGGGCGGCGACGGTCGCGGCACCAGATCGACACGCGACTGTCGGTCCTGACGACGGAGGGGGTGATCGACGACCCGCTGCTGCGAATGACGGCCCAATTGGAATCCGGCCATCTGAACCCGACGGGCGAGACGGTGTCGCTGATGCCGCTGTTCACCGCCCACGGGGCGACGGAGGACGCGGTCGCGGTAGTCCCCGCTGTCGCGGCCGATCCGTCGATGGTCGCGGCACTGGCCGCCGACGCCGGGTGGACGCCGCTGCTAACGCAACCCGCGCTGCGCTCGTCCATCCTGTTGCTCCAGTCGGATCGCGCCAACGTGCGGGAGTCGTCGCCGATTCGAGTGCGGGACCACTTCGGCCGGCACGGGGTCGCCCTGACGGCCTACCTGGACGGGGTGATCCGATTGTCCCTCCCGTGCGACGGGCTGGGGGAGGAGGGCACGTCCCTACTCCGAACGTCGCTCGAATCCGCCTGTTCGATCTGACGGCGCTCGCCCGCGGCTACACCCCGATCCGCTCCACGATGTTGCGCGTCACCTCGCGATGGCGGCGGTCGTACAAGCGTGTCGTTCTGGGATCGCTGTGGCCGAGGAGAAACTGCACGGCTTCCAGCGGGATTTCCTGCTTCAGCAAGTCCGTCGCCACGGACACCCGAAACGAATGGGGCGACAGGTGCGTGGGCAACCCGGCGGCGGCCAGGCGGCGCTTCACCAGCCGGCCCACGTCGGTCCCGCTGATCCCGTTCGCCGTCAGCCGACCGGACTTGCCGTCGGCGGCGCGGAACAGCGGCGTCGCGGGCGGCGCATCGGTCAGCCCGGCCGCGGTCAGGTATTCGAGCAGGAACCCTTCGAGGTCGGCGCGGACGGGGATGTCGCGGCGCTTGCCGTTCTTCTCGTGGAACCGCAGGCGGTAGTGCGTGCCGTCCATCCGGAGGCCGCCGCGCGCGAGCCTCGCTACCGCGCCCGCCCGCGCCGCCGTGAACGCCAGGCAGCCGATCACGGCCCGGTCCCGAAGCCCGATCAAGGTGTCCGTCCCGATGGACCGGAGGAGTTGCCGGGTCTGCGCCGTCGCGATCTCCGGCGTCGATCCTTCCACCGCCGCGAAGCGTTCGCCGCGCACCGAGTGGGCGGGATTCAGCACCAGCACGTGCCGCACCACGAGGAGGTCAAAGAATCGGCGCAAGGCCGCGAGTTCCACCTTGCGGCTGGTCGCGGACAGCGGCAGCGAATCGAGGTAGCCGCCGATCATGCCCGGCGTGACGCGGGCCAACTCGCACCGGCTCGGCTCCAGCCAGTTCAGGAACCGGACGACGGCGCGGCGGTACGCCGCCCGGGTGTGCATGTTTCGCAACTGCCCGGCGAAGAACTCGTCCCACGCGAACCGTGCCGCCACGCCCGCCTCGCGGATGAGAACGGGGACGGGCGACGCCGTTCGAGGCGCGAGCGGAACGGGAACTCGCGTCACCGGATGACCTCGACAGCGAGGTCGAGTTCCAGTTCCGCCCAGACGCGATCCGCCGTGAGGACGGCGAGGCCCAGAGCCAGGCCGAGGGCCAGGCACGCCCGGTCGCCGAGCGACAGGCCGTGCGAGCGGGTGAGCGGGCGGAGCGACGCCGCGACCGCCGCGTGGTCGGCGTCGAACGGGATGACGGCCAGCCGGTATCGGTCCACCTGCCGCTTGGCCAACTCCAGCGAGCCGGCACGTTCGGCGGCGCGGGTGAGGACTTCGGCGTAGTTGACGGCCGACACGCACCCGTCCGCGAGGTGCCGGTGGGCCGCATCGGCCCCGACTTCGGCGAACAGCACGGCCAGGATCGCCGAGGCGTCGAGGACGCGACGGGGCACGCTACGCCCCCCATTCGGCCTCGTCGCGGGCCGCTTCCGCGCGGCGGTCGGCGATCAACTCCTCGACGGCGCTTCGGCCCTCGACGCGGAACGGCGCGAACGCGGACTGCGTCTCGCGGATCACCGTTTCGAAACTGCGGACGAGGAGCGAATCGCCGTCCGACTCCAAAATCAGCAGCTCGCCGGGTTTGAATCCGAGTTCGTGCCGGACGGCGGCGGGGATGACGATGCGGCCGTCCGGCCCCAGTTTGGCGTGTTCGGTGTGCATGGCGGAATCCTTTCGGGCTGGTGGGACGAGGGGGTACTGACAATAGACTGTCACTGTGCCTGACTTCGACACTGGCACGGATCGCCCGTCTCCGTCAAGCGATTTCCGCCTGGCACCTCCGGCGGTTCCCGACAACTCCACCCGCGTCCGACATCGCGCCGAACAACCTCCTTTGTCATACGCGATGTTTTTTGCGTTCCGGCCAGACGGCAAGGCGGCTCGCCGTCTGGCCGACAAACTGGCTGGCCAGCCGACCGGCTGTCTTGTCTGCAAGCCGACCGTGTTGGGACGGGAAGCGGGGCACCGCACTGTAGACGGGAGGATCGCCGGGAAGCCGGCCGGCACCACGGAGCGGTGCGCCGACGCGGTTATCGGAATCGGGCACAGAACGTTTTTCAACGCGAGAATCGCTCGTCTGACATCCATCAGCGCATTCGGGAATTCGATCATCCGCGAGAGCGGTGCGATCCGATACAACCGCTACGACTTCGCCCGCTTAATGTCGCGCGGTTCGGGAAATCGCGGCGGCCGGCGGATCGCACACGGACGGAACGGGGGTGTCCCATGCGTCGATTCTTACGACGGGCGGTCCATTGCGCCATCTGCCTGGTCCCGATAGTAGCGCTGGCGGCGTGCGCCGGACGGCGGGTGCGGACCGCGGACGACGAGTGCGGAGTGCTGGTCGAGTGCCCGCCCGCCAGGGCCGGGCACCGCCCCATCCGCGTCGGCGACGACCCGACGGTGCTGACCCTGGCGCGGGACCTGGACCACTTGGAGCGGCACATCGACTGGTACGGGACGGCCGTCGCCAAGGTGCCCGACATCTGGGGCCAGGCGCGGCTGTCGCAGTACCGCGACGAGTTCGAGAAGGCGATGGCGAACGAGGTGAACAACTTCGCGTTCGGCCTCCAGGGGACTCTCTCCCGCAGCGACTCGGCGTACTTCGCCAGCGCGACGGCGCTGTCCTTCGCCGCCCAGCCGCAGGCCCCGCTGATCGGTTCGGTGAATAGCAGCAAGGGGAACGCGCCGGCGCTCGTGCCGACCGAGCGGACGACCGACACCTCGACGACGAACAAGGACACCGGGGCGACGACGAAGACCACCACGAAGGAAGGCCCGCCGACGCCGCCGACGGCGGCCAAGGCTCCCGACCCGGTCAAGCCCCTCGACCTGGTCGATCCGGCCGGACTCGTGACCGGGCAGGACACGGTCCTCGGCACCCGCAACGCCGCGCGGCTGCCGGAGGCGCTGAAGTTCGGCCAGGGGGCCGGGGCGGTCGGCATCGAGCCGGCCGAGTACCTGGCCCAGCGGAAGCGGCACCTCGACTTCCTGGCGCAGATCCGTCGGGAGAACGAGGGCGACGACACGGCCGACTCGCCCGGCTACTCGCTCAACCTGATGCGCATCCCGGTGTCGCTGCTGCCGGGCACGCGGACGGACCGCGGGTTCGGGGCCGAAGTGACGATGACCGTCACCCCGGTGCTGGGCGACGACCTGCTGCCGATGACGTTCCGCAACCTGCTCGCGAACGACATCCGGAATCAACTCGGGTTCCCGCTCACCCAGATTCTGGACGCCGGCAAGGACGACGGGGTCGGCCGGTTCCTCACCGAGGAAATCGGCCTGTTCACGCGGGCCGTCATCCGGCTCAACGCCTATCAGAATGACCCCGACGCGGAATACGGGAAGGCCCGCACGGCGCAGTTCGTCAAGTTCCTGAACGACCCCCTTCTCGGCGCGGCGGATTTGAACGCGCTGAACAAGTACGCCACCGAGACCAGCGTCAAGTGGGCACTGGCCGACCTGGGTGTAGTGGGGTTCGCGTCCCGGCCGGCACAGTCGGGCACCGCGGAACGGGGGCGGGAGTTCAAGGCCCAATCGGTCGCCACCACGAACGACCTCCGCCGGGCGTTCGCGTCGGCGGCCGGGCCGGGGGCGGTTCGGCCCCTCCAGGCGCTCGCCGTCCCGTCCCTGTCGTTCTCGAACGGGCTGGACAACAGGACCGCGATGCCGACCTCGCAGATACTGGACGTGGTCGGCGGGACGGAGGCGTACGCCATCGGCTTCGGGGCCTCGCAGGCCCTCTCCTCGGCGATCAAGGCGCAGGGGTACGCCCACCTTCCGGACATCCAATCCTACCTCAAGGAGGAGGCCCAGTCGGCCTACCAGTTCCTCGAGAAGAACGCGGGCCTGTGGACCGCCTACTGCACCCCCCAACTGGTCCGGGCGATTCGGTCGCACCGCTGGGACGAGGTGGCCGAGTTCCGGCAGCACTTCCGCAAGGAGGTCGCCCTCCTGACCGGGTCCGAGCCGCCTCGGGAGCGGATGAACGAGCCGTTCGACCCGACCCGGCCGCACGCCGAGTTCTCCAAGACGACGGCGCTCGCGTGGGCGCTGATCGTCGATGCCGCCCTGCTCACCGACCGCCTGATGCAGGACATGAAGGAGACGGCCACGGCCAAGGGGAAGCCGGCCGTCGCCTGCCCGCAGTGGTGCCCGTTCTTCCTCCCCGACCCGCCCCGCGAGTGCCGCGACCGGTTCAACGAGTACGTCAAACTGCGGTGGCCGGTCCACGTGTTCGCGCTCGACCCGTACGTCCAGGAGCAGAACATCGCCGACTCCCTCAGCACCCGCCGGGAGATGCAGTTGGCGCTGGCCATCGCCTTCACCAACGGGCAGATCAACGCCCGCAACATGACCAAGTTCGTCCGCCGTCTGGAGGCCGAGTACCAGACGATCGCGCTGAACCGCACGCAGGTCGGGTTCAGCCACGGGGAGAACGTGTTCGGCTGGCGGTTCTACCCGCGGTTCCAGTCGCCGGACACCAAGAGCAACCTGTCGGTCTTCTTCCGCGAGCAACTGATCGGCGGCCCGAACCGGGATCGGATTCGGGCCGACTGGCGGCTCGAGCCGGGCGAGCGGGAGTGCGTGGCGGTGGTCATGATGCCGTCGTTCGTGCCGTACGTGACCGTGGACACTGCGAGCAACTGGTTCCCGCTCCACAACCCGAAGCACAAGGTGCTGGACACGGCGGCGGCGGTAAAGCTCAGCCAGGCGGTGCAGACGATCAAGACGGGCGCGCCTGGCGTCAGGGATGCCGCGTGCTACCGCGACGGCGAGTTCGCGCGGCTCACCCGTCGGGCCGAGCAATTGGAGGCCCGCCTGCCGCTCCAGACGCTGACCAGCGCGGTGCCCGTCCTGAACACCTACGGCGGGTTCGAGATGTTCTCGAACGGCACCACCGACCTGGCCCCGGAACTGTTCGGCTGGTACGGCGCGCCGGGCATCGACCCGTCCGCCGACACGACCACTCTGTTCCTGGTGGGCGACCACTTCAGCCCGCTGCGGACGCGGGTGATCGTCGGCAACCAGGCGGTCGATACGGCCGCCGACCCGAAGGTTCAGATCCTGCTCAGCCGGCAGGTGATGCAGGTGACGTTCAAGAAAGGGGCGTACCCGGTGCCGGACGACAAGGGCGGCCCCGGCTGGGTCCGCGTCCACCTGGCCACCCCGTACGGCGTGACCCGCGAGCTGGAAATCCCGTACGCCAAGCAGTCGCCGACACCGCCGAAAGCCGGCCCCGGCCCGGGGTTCAGCTTCGGGGATGCGAAGGTGACGGCGAATTACGGCATGGCGGGTACGGTCGGGACCGACGGGCGGCCGACCGGGAACTTCACCCCGGTCCCGCAGGGGGCGGACGGCGACCTCACGATCAACTGGGTCGCGCCCGGAAATACGCTGACGCCGCAGGTCGAGATCGCGTTCGAGTTCGTGTACCAGACGGCCACCCTGAAGGTGCCGTGCAAGGGGGGTGTCATCGGCGATGTGAAGGCCAAGACCGTCGTCGTCCCGAAGGAGGAGGTGGCGCGGCTGGCGAACGACTTGCTCGCCCAGATCGCCGCCGCTAGTCCCGTTCTGCCCCTCGATGCGAACCCGCTCGCGAAGGGGTTGATCAGTACGAAAGTGACGATCCGGCCGCTGGCCCCGGGGATGAAGGTACAAGCGGTCGAGACGACGGACAAGTTGAGGGTGGAGTTCAACGCGACGGGCGTCTGCCCGCTGCCGGCCGAACCCGCGCCGAAGCCGATGGACCCGCCGCAGAAGCCCGAGATGTTGCAGATGCCCCGGCCGGCACCCCGCACGGGTCGGTAGGCGAAGCGCGCTCGCCTCCGAATGCCGCTCGGACGGCCCGCCCTGCCGCGAGGCGGGCGGGCCTTCTTGCCGTCCCGAACCCGCGAGATGGCGACATTCGCGTGCGATGTCCCGAATCTACCGCCGGAGACATTCGCACGGTTGTTGACATCCGGCGCAGATCCGTGATTTCCTCGGAATGGAATCACCGACGGAGACGGGCGTGGCGGAGATACGGGTGCGGAACCTGGACGAGTGGGTGGTCGAGGCGCTGCGGGGCCGCGCCCGCCGCAACGGGCACAGCCTGGTCGAGGAGGTCCGCGACCTGCTGCGGCAGGAGGCGGCGCGGCGGAACGCCGAGACGGCCGGCGAGTTGCTCCACCTGCGGGACGAACTGCGGGCGCGGCACGTCGTCACCGACGCGCTCGGTGCCCTGGCCGACACCCGGACGAGTCGGCCGTGAGCGTTGTCGCCAAGGCGTACCTGAACGAGGCGGGGACGGACGAGGCCATCGAGCTGCTCACCGGCCGCCGCCCGCCGTGCGCCCCGCAGCTGATCCAGGTGGAGGTCGTCGCCGCCGTGTGCGGCAACGTCCGCAAGGGCGTGCTGTCGGCGGCCGACGCCGAGGGCCGGTGCCGCCGCTGGCTGGCCCACCTCGACCGCGACCACCTGCGCCTCCACCCCGACACGCCTTACCTGGATGACGCCGCGCGGCTGGCCATCGGTTACGGCCACCCGGTGCAGGACTTCGTCTACTCGGCAATGGCCAACCGCCTCGGCCTCGACCTGATCACGGCGGATCGCCGCTTCCACGACAAGGTGGTCGCCGCCCATCCGCGCGTGTCGCTTCTGCCCGGCAGCCAACTCGACTGAGCCGTCTCCTCGTGCCATTCACCGTGAACGGCCGCCTTCTGCCGGCGGAAGAGCAGATACGATGCGAAAAAGGGGGCGTCGCGGATGTCCGAAATCGTTTGCCAAGGATTCTGACAGCAGTGCGGGCGATATTTTCGCTCGGTTGCGCGAACGCTGGCCCGCGTAAAATGCCACCGCCGGCGGCCGCAACTGGCCGCCCCCGTATCCCGACTTTGCTTCCGGGGGAAACGGCGGTTTCCTCACACAATGCGGATCTTATCCTCGACGCGATTCGGCGGCCCGACGGGCGCTTTGCCGCGTCCGAGATCGCCGCGAATGCGTCGGGCGACATCCCGGTGGCCGACGCGTAATCGCTTAGCAGGCGGAGCAGGTCGCGCAGCCGCCGCGCCACGGGATTCCGCGGCCGCCGGCCGGATGCGCGGCGCGTCGGGACGACCATTTCTTCGTCGTCCTGGATCGGGCCGCCTCGCAACCGCTCCAGGAATCCCACGAACTCCAGGGGCAGATCGACGGGGGAGACGATGTCGATCGGTTTTCCGATCCCCTCGACGCCCTCGATGGCGAATGGCCGGCCGACCGCGGCCGCCAGTTCCGACGGGCCGGCCGCGCCGGGTCCGCCCTCGCCCACGGCCGGAGCGAGTGGCTTTTCTTTCGGCGTCGGTTTGCGCCGGGCCGTACGGTTCTACCCCCATTCTTTCGACGGCGTCGAAACGATCGCCCGGTCCGGGAGCAACCCGGCGAACCGGATCGTGCGGGCCGGGTTCCGCGGGCAATCTCCTTCCCCGAACGCCGGCCGCAAGTGTGCCGAGCTTCGGCCGAGTTCGGCCGGTTTGTCCCCGAGCGAATAGCCGACTTCCGCTATCGGCGTTTCCTCCCCGGCAACGGTGGTTTTGGCCACGCCGGCAACTCCTCCGCCGCCGGCACGGCGAGCTGGTAGAACTCGTGCAGCTTGGCCTGGAGGACGGCCTTGTCCGGCAACTGCGTGCGGTACTCGCTCACCACCGCCGGCGACACCGACCGGCTGAGCGCGTACTCGACCACCTCGGCGTTCTTGGTGGCGCACAGCAGCAGGCCGACGGACGGCCGCTCGTGCGGCTTCCGCACGTCGCGGTCGAGGGCCTCCAGGTAGAACTCGAGCTTGCCGAGGAACTCCGGCTGGAACTCCTCGACCTTCAGTTCGATGGCCACCAGCGCCGACATGCCGCGGTGGAAGAAGAGCAGGTCGAGGGCGAAGTCCTTCCCGCCCACCTGGAGCGGGTACTGGCTGCCGACGAAGCAGAAATCGCGACCGAGTTCGAGGAGGAACTCCTTCAGCCGGGCCACCAGACCCTTCTGCAAATCGGCCTCGGCGTGCCCGGCCGGCAGTTGCAGGAACTCGACCAAGTAGCTGTCCTTGAACACCCCCGCGGCGTCCGCGTGCAATTCCGTCAACGGCGTTGACAGTTTTACCGGCGACAGGGCCGTCCGCTCGAACAGGGCCCCGTCCAGTTGCCGTTGCAGGTCGCGGAAGGTCCAGCGCTCGCGGGTCGCCAGCCGCAGGTAGAACTCCCGCTCGTCGTCGCGCTTGCACCGGCTGAGGATCGCCAGGTTGTGGCTCCAAGGCAGGTTTCGGGCCAGGGCGGCCAACGCGGGCAGGGACGAGTAGGTTTCGAAGAACTGGCGCGTCCGCCACAGGGTGCGGGCCGAGAAGCCGGTGGCGTTCGGCTGCGACTTGCGGATGTGAGCCGCGAGTTGCTCGACCGTGCCGTCGCCCCACACCCCGGCGGCGATCTTGGTCGAGAGGTGTTCGCCGATCCGCCAATACAGGTCGAGCAACGCCGCGTTCACCGCACTCATGGCCGTCGCGCGAGCGGTGCGAATCATCTCCACCACCGCATCGAACTCGGCCGGCGGTGGGACAGCCGGTAGGGACGTGTTCGGTTTCTTCTTCGGAGTCGGTTTGCGCTTGGCCATGCGAGGGAATTCCTTTCGGGCTGACCCTACTGCGCCGGCCGGGCGAACTCAAGCGGCGTTTTGCCGGCGGGCTGCCGGTCCGGCCTGCCTTCGCTCGCTGCGTTCGGAATGCGCCTTTTGCGCCGTGCCGGCCGCTGCTTCCCGCGTTCGGCGGCTCGGCCGAGTACCCGGTTCGGCACGAGAAGGCCGAGGGATCGGGCGTCAGCCCCAGATGTCGCGGGAGCGGTCCTCGAACCGGGTGCGGAACGCGACCAACTCGCCGGCCGTCATCGGCACCCCGAGGTGACTCCGGTGCGCTTCGGCGAGCCGGTGGCAGAGGCCGTCGATCACCTCGTCCCGCATCTCCGCCTGCTCGTCCAGTTCCATTACCGGCGGGAAGGAGTGGGCCGCCTCGGCGAGGAGTCGGTCGATGAGGGCGTTCTCGACGCCGTCCGGGTCGGCGAGTTCGCGGAGGAGTCGGGCGGCCACGTCGGCCGGGGCCGCGGCGGCCGCGGCGGCTTCCCGGTTCAGCCAGTCGGCCGTGACCGGATCGAGGGTGAGGGTGAGCGTCGTCATGACCGACCGGTAGCCCCGCCCGCGCCCGCTGTCAAGCACTTCCGGCGGCGTCCGGGCGCGGGTACGGGTCGAGGGTAACGCTGCCGATGTCGAACTCGCGGTTCACCGGCATCCCGAAAGATCGGCGAGGCGATGCAGGGGAACGGCTCGCCGAACCGCGGTTCGTGCCGACGAAGGACGCACCCTCTTCGCCGTCGAGTGGCCCGTCCACCCGGCGTTCGTGGTGCCGGCCGAGGCCCATGACGAAGCCCATGACGGGGCCCATGACGCCGAGCCGACGGAGACGGAACGCGGCGTGCCGCGACGGGTTCGCCACGGCCCGAAGTCGGTGTCGGAACGCTCGGGTACGCGACGCCCTCCGGCGACCCGAAGAGGGCGCTGGCCCGCCCGCACGAACTCGGCTTGGTCGCACGGACGATTCCGGACAGGCCGCGCGGCAAGCAGCGGAAGAGGCAACTCACGCCGGGGAGTCGGACGCCGCTGGACCGGAACGTGACGGCGACCAGCCGACAGACACGGGGCTCCGTCTCGAACCGCGCCGACCCGAACCCGCAGGCGCGCCGCACGGACCGTCCCGCCGCCTGTTCGTACGCGGCAGCGGTCGGGCGACCCGACGGCCACACGGTCGGACAGTCGGCCGTCTGGCCAGCTTGCTGGCTGGCAGGCCGGACGGTTCTACGGCGGGGCAGCTTGCTGGCTGGCTGGCAGGCCGGGCGGCGGGTCGGCCGGCCCGGTGGGCGGTCAGGCAGCCGACTTTCACGGTGAAAGTCGGCCCCGTCCGGGCGGAAGGAGAGACGTCTGATGCAAAAAACGGCTCCGGCGATGCCGCCGAATTTGCGCGCGGGGGGTGACCCAGTCAGCGGCCTGACTGAGGCGTTTCGGCTTTCGGGCTGGAAGGGAATATTGGGTTTGGCAGAACCGGCTCGGGGCGGTTGTCCGGTCAGTCGGCCAACTCGGCCGCGACCGACGATTCCTTTGCCGACGCCCCGATCGGTCGGTGGCTGCGGGCCAGTTCCCCTTCGTACAGGGCGTAGGCGAGGCGGCGAACCCGTGCGGAGTCGGACAGCCAGCCCTCGGCGGCCGCGACGAACCCGGCCGTCAGCGCGGCGTGGTGGAATGGGTTGGACCAGAACTCGTCGGCTTCGCCCGCGCCGGAGTCGGTCGGCATCTCGCCGAGGTCCGGGTCCGGGTCGATCAGGGTGGCAGGCATGGCGGAACCTTTCGTGGGAGGTGTCGGAGGGGAGGAAAGCGGAGAACCGCCCCGGCGTCAACGGCCTCGAGGACCGCCGACGCGGGACGGCGGGCGTCACCGCCGGTCGGGGACGGTGAACAGCACGCACGTGTCGTGCAGCCCTGGGATGAACGAGGACTTGTACGCCTTCCGGCCGCTCGACGCGCCGTGCGAGAAGCGGATGATGTCGGTGCCGCGCTGCCGCAGGCCGAGGTCGAACGCCAACCGCTTCGTGTGGTACACCAGCGGCACGAACCCGGCGTGGCGATCCTGGTAGTCGCCCATGAGCACCGCCAGCGTGCCGCCCGGTACGATCGCCCCGGCGGTGGCGGCGAGCAGCTGCCGGTAGCGGTCGAGGAAAGTGTCCAGCGTCGGGGCGCGGGACAGGTCGCGGGGGTCGGAGCAGTACTCCTTCATTCGCCAGTACGGCGGGTGCAGCCAGGCCAGGTCGAAGCAGCCGCGGGGCACGCCGGTCGGGTCGCAGGCGTCGCGGCCCTCCCGCAGGTCGCTCGACCAGCAGTACACGCCCAACTCCTCGCACACGTCGCGGCAGGTGCCGGACCCGGTCATCGGGTCGAACACCGACTTGGCTCCGAGGAAGCGGATCACGTCGCCGATCAGGTGGCCGCCACAGTTGCCGGGGTACGCGCGGTCGCCGTACGGGCCGGCATCCGTGGAGTGGTACAGGCTGGTCAGGTGCGGCACCGGGCTGGCGGTGAGCGGGGCGCGGGGCAGGCGGGCGTACTCGGCCGGTCGCGGGGCGACGCGGGCGGCGTATCGCGGGTTGGCGGAAGGAAGGCTTTGGAGAGCGGTCATGGGAGAATCCTTTCGGTGATGACGTGACGGGAAGTGAGTCGGCACGGGGGGGAGGCGGCCCCCGCACTCGCGGGAAGGGCGCGACGGTCACGACGGCGTCCGGTCGCGGAGCGGTTCGCCGAACCGTTCGACGTGATAGTGGGCGCACGCGGTCGTCAGGCACCGGTGGAAGTCCTCGCCGCTGAAGTCGCACCAGTGCAGGGCGTCGGCCAGCAGGTCGATCAGCGTCTCGTGCCGGTCGGGGCCGGCCCCGCACCGGTCCAACTGCCGGTCGAAGCGGTCGGCCCGCTCGCGGAGGGCGTCCAGGTTCGGGGCGGTCACGGCCGGCCTCCGTCCGCGGGATCGCCCGGCCCGAGTCGCTCCGGGAACAGGTGCTCGGCGACGGCGTCGAGGACATCCCAGGAGATGCCGAGGTTGGCGTCGTGGGTGCGGACGACCCGCTCCAGCACCTGCCACGCCTGGTCGTCGGTCAGGTCGGGGCGGACTTCCCGGACGTCGCCGGTGTCCCAGACGATCGCCACCCGCCGCCGACTCGCGAGCAGGCGGTGGATGTCGGCGTTCGACGGCTCCGGCGGGTCCTCCTCGACCGGTCCGGCCTTGTCCCCGAGGTGCTCGCGGACGGCCGCTCGCAGGGCCGGCTCGTAGCGGTCGCCCCGCCACGAGTTGACCCCGAAGGCGACGGTCGCCTGGGCCAACTTGTCCCGGTGGAAAGCGGCCACGTGGTGCGGCGCGTCGAACACGACGCCGAGCATGGGGCCCTCGTCCGGGTCGCGGAACAGGATCGCGTGGAAGGGGGCTCCGCACACGCCGTTGCGATGGTAGGCGACGGTCTCGATGGTGAGTTTCATGGTCACCTCCTCAGTTCCAGGTGATGTCGTCGGCGGCCGCGGCGTCCCAGCGGCCGCGCCACTCGGCCCGCTCGTCGGCGTCGAAGTCGGGGTCGAGGAGGGCGTCCCGGAAGGTGTCCGAGGCGTGGGCGTTGGAGAGGTCGTGGGGGATGGGGGACATGGTGAGTTCCTTTCGTGACGGGTAAGAGTGGGCGGGGTCGGAACCCCGCCCGGTCGGGTTACTCGGGCTTCTTGTCGGCCGGCTGGCAGACGATTCGGCCGTCGAGCGGCAGGCTGTCCAGATGTACGGTGAACCCGCCGTCCTTGTTCGCCCAGGCGACGCCGACGCGGTTCCAGAACGCCTTCCCCTTGCCCGACTCGCGGACCTGGTAGGCGACGTGGGACGGCGAGCGGGATGAGTTGGTGGCGGGTTGCGGGTCGTTCGACATGGTGTCCTCCTTCGGTTCGGTGTCGGCCGCCACCGCGGCGACCGATGCCCTCCGCCCAACACCGCGCGAGCCGGGCGGGTCAAGCGAAAGACGGAGGGTCCGCCTTCGGAAACCGTCTTGGCAGCTTGATCCCGACCGGCGGCGGTGTTAGCGGGAAGGGGCACGGACGTCCGGTGGTCCGACCCCCGACCGCCCCGGATGGACACACGAGGCCGAGGATCCGTCGATCCCCCGATTCGCTCGCTCCCTTCTCGCTTCGCCTCCGCGATCCTCCGGGCGAGGAATGCCGACGGACGGACTTCCGGTGCCGGGTGACGGGCGGGTGTCACCGATAGCCGGGCCGCCCGCCGCGATTCCGCGTCGGCCGCTTGACTTGCCCCGAGTACCCGCCGTACGGTTCGACGCCGGATGAACTCCTCGCCACCCGCCCGCCCATGCTCCGCATCGTCCCACTGCCGAACGCCGCCGCGGCCAAGGGGTACTACGCCTCCTCGGACTACTACCTCGGCGACGGCCAGGAGCTGCCCGGCGTGTGGGGCGGCCTCGGGGCGCGGCGGCTGGGCCTGACGCCGGGGGCGGAGATCGACCGGACCGCCTTCGACCGCCTGTGCGACAACCGCCGGCCGCTCGACGGCGAGCCGCTCACCCCGCACGACAAGGCGAACCGGCGGGTCGGCTACGACTTCAACTGGCACGCCCCGAAGTCGGTGACGCTGGCCTACGAGTCGGGCGGCGACGACCGGGTGCTGGACGCCTTCCGGGACGCCGTCGGGTACGCCATGGACGCGGTGGAGCGGGACGTGCGGACGCGGGTGCGGGTCGGCGGCGCGGACGGCGACCGGGTGACCGGGGAGGCGGTGTACGCCACCTTCGTCCACCGCACCGCGCGGCCGGTGGACGGGGTGCCGGACCCGCACCTGCACGCCCACGCCGTGGTGTTCAACGCCACCTACGACCCGGTCGAAGACAAGTTCAAGGCGGCGGACGTCGCCGACGTCAAGCGGCACGGCGGGTACTACGAGGCGCTATTCCACGCCCGCCTGGCGGCCAGCCTCGTCGAGTTGGGGTACGGCGTCGAGCGGCGGGGCAAGTTCTGGGAGGTCGCCGGCGCGGACCCGAACGTCCTCGCCCGATTCTCGCGGCGCACGGCGGTCGTCGAACGGGCGGCACTCGAGACCGGCGTCACCGACGCCGGGGAGAAGGGGACGCTCGGGGCGAAGACGCGGGAGCGGAAGGCCGACCACCTGTCGCCGGTCGCGTTGCGGGCGGTGTGGCGGGACCGGCTGACGGACGCCGAGGCGGCGGCCCTCCGGGAGCGGCCGCCCGCTTCGGTGCCGTTGCCCTCGGTGTCGGAGTCGGTGCGGTTCGCCCTCGACCACGCCTTCGAGCGCGAAGCGGTGGCGTCCGAGCGGGCGGTGTTCGAACACGCCCTGCGGCACGGCGTCGGCCGCATCGCCCTGCCGGAACTGAACGCCGAAGCGGCCGTCGCCGGGCTGCTGGCCCGCGACGGCCGGGCGACCACCCGCGAACTGCTCGACGCCGAGGCGGAGACGCTCCGCTTCGCCCGCGACGGGCGGGCGGCGGTGGCTCCCCTGGCCGAAGACTTCCGCCCGGCGAAGTCCGCCCTCAACCGCGGCCAGCGGGCGGCGGTGGAGCACGTCCTCACCCGCCCCGACCGGGTGACGCTCGTCGTCGGTTCGGCGGGCACCGGCAAGACGACGGCGTTGGAGCACGTCGCGGCCGCCATCCGCGCGACGGGCCGGCCGGTGGCCGCCGTCGCCGTCACGCACACCGCCGCCGAGGAGCTGGCGGCCGTCGATCCGCACGCCGGCACTCTGGCCGCGTTCCTGGCCAGCGGGGCGTGGCAGTCGGCCGTGCGGGGAGGCGTCCTGATCCTCGACGAGGCGTCGCTGGTGGGCACGCGGGACGTGGCCCGGCTGTTCCGCGTCCTGGAAGAGACCGGCGCGCGGGCGGTGCTGGTGGGCGACCCGAAGCAGCACCCCGGCGTGGCCGCCGGCAACCCGTTCGTGCTGCTCCAGACGCACGGCGGACTGGACGCGGCTCGGATGTCGGACATCGTCCGGCAGACGCGGGACGACTACCGCGCGGCGTGCCGGCGGCTGGCCGCGCACGACACGCTGGCCGGCCTCGACCTGCTGGAGGAACTGGGCGCGATCCGCGAGGTTCCGGAAGCGGACGAGCGGTTCGCCGCCCTGTCGGCCGACTACGCCGCCGCCGTCCGCGACGGCCGGAGCGTGCTGGTGGTGGCCCCCACCCACCGCGAGGCGGACGAGGCGACCGCGTACATCCGGTCGGCGTTGCGATCGATGGGGAGGCAGGGGCGGGAGGAGCGGGCGGTGCCGCGGCTGGTGAACTTGAACTGGACGGAGGCCGAGCGGCGGGAGGCCCGGCGGCCGGGCACCCCGCAGGCCGACCGGGTGGCGGCCGACGGCCTGGTGTTGACGAGGTACGGGGCGTACCGGCCGACCGAACTGAGCCTAGCGGTCGGGGACGAGATCCGTTCGACCGCCGGCCTCAAGGACGCCGCCGGGAAGCGGATCGACAACGGCACCCGGTTCGCCGTCGCCGGGTTCGACCGCGGCGGGAACATCCGGGTGACGACGGCGACGGGCGTCGCCCGCACGCTCCCCGCCGACGCGCGGCACCTGGCGCACGACTACGCCCGCACCTCGTTCAGTTCGCAAAGCCGCACGGTCGATGTCGTGCTGATCGCCGAGTCGTCGGGCAGCCTGGCCGCGGCCGACCGGGCGCAGATGTACGTGTCCGCGTCCAGGGGGCGAGTGGGAATCCGGATCTACACGGATTCGTACCCGCTGTTGCGCTCGGCGGTGGATCGTGACAGGATGAAGGGGAACGCGTCGGACCTGTTCCCGCCCGCCGAACTCGCGCCGCAAGCTTCCCCGCCGAACCGCGTCCGCGCGGCGGCGGTATGGGCGGAGCGGCTCAGGGCCATCGCCCGGACGACGGCGGAGTGGGTCCGCCGCGGCCGCCACCGCACCCGGGGGGAGTACGCCCATGACCGAGGTTGACGACACCCCCATCCACCTGCGGCGGCTGGACGCGGCGGCCGAGCCGGGCGACGACCTGCGGTCGGTGTCCACGGGCCGGCTGGGCAACCGCCCGCAACTGGGCGTCCTCTTCATCGACGAGCGGGGCAACCCGTGGCAGTTCGCCTACGCCCACCTGTACCGCCTGTACGTCGAGGGCGACGCCCTGGTGGCCGAGTTCTCCGACCACCTGGTGCGGTTGACGGGTCGATGCCTGTGGTCCCCGCCCGAGCGGTCCCTGATGCGGCAACTGGGCGACCACCGGGCGGCCGTCGTCACAGCCGCCGTCGGACGGAGTGGCGAGTTCGCGGCGGAGGGAACGCCAGTCGTGACGGCGATTGCCGTCACGGCGCTGAAACCGGAACGTTAGCGGCACGGGACTTCGCGATGGGGTCGGAACTGAGAGGATCGAGATAGGTCAGCCGCGGCCGTTCGAGTCCCCGACATCGCCGGCCCCGCGATCCGGCCGTCCGCCCCACTCCGAGACCGATTCGCCCGGCCGCTCGTGCCGCGGCCGGGGCCCGTCGCGGAGCAACCGCTCGGCCTCTTCGCGCGGCAAGTCGGCGAGGAGGCGGGACCGGCAGCGGATCAGGTCGGCCAGGGTCTCGGCCCACCCGTCGGTGAACGGCGAGTGGACGGCCAGTCCGGCCTCCGTGCCGTGGACGCTCGCCAGCACGACGTGCCGGAGGACCGGGTCGATGGCCCCGTCCGACTCGAGATGCCGCTCGGCGACCAGCATCTCGATCGCGTCCGGTGCCAGCGGACGGTCCAGGCAGGCGTCGCGCAGGTGGCGCAGTTCGCTTCGGGCGTCCGCGTCGCCCCGCGCCAGTTCCAGGAGCATGGCGTAGGTTTCCGCCGCCTCGCCCAGCGATACGGTCGCCCCGTTCGACAGATGGACGTGGGTGGGGATCGGCGGGCGGACGGGGGACATGGGACAACGCTTTCGGTCATTTCTTCGACCCGTTCTGACACAGCCGGTCGCAGGTGTCAATCACCCGCTGGGCGTCGTCGGCCAGCCGGCCGAGTGCCGCGCGGTATTCGGGCGGCTCGGCCGTTCGGGCGAGCGTGCGGAGCAGGTCGCGCGCGCGGGCGGCGTCCGCTCGCGCGGCAGGAATGTCCGCCCCCCGGCACATCGTGCGGACGCCGGCGTGAAGGACCAACGCGGCGGCGAGATCTGCCGGGGTGCCGCGGCGGTCGAAAACGCGGGCGGCGGCCGCCAGGTCACGCTCGCCCTCCTCGAACTCGTCCAACTCGTACCGCGTCCGGCCCCGGTCGAACAGCCCGATCCCCTCCGCGTTGGTGAACGTGGGGTCGGGGGACAGGTCCGCCAGCGCCGCCGTGAGCTGCGCGACGCGCGCCCCGGCGCGGGCCCGATCCAGCACCTTGCCCGGCTTCAGCGGCGTCGAGCGGACGGCGAGGATTCGGGCCTCGGCGGCCGGCCCCCGGAACTCCGGCCGCCGGAGGGCCTCGGCCGCCGCGCGGCAGGCGTCCGCGGCGTCGGCGTAGCACCGGGAGTCCTCGGGCCGGATGGCCGCGGCGGCCCGGCGGGCGGCCACGGCGCGGTTGAACGAGAAGACCGCCCGCCAGAATAGCCGATCCGGATCGGCGGGGTCGCCCGGCATCCGATCCAGCGCGGCGACGGCACGCCCGAACGCCGCCTCGGCGGCCGCGGCCCGGCCCGCCCGCTGTGCGATGTCGCCGCGGAAGCCGGCCACGATGGCGGCGAGCCGGGCGTCGCCGCCGCCCGCCCCCGCCTCGACGGCCGCCAAGTCCGCGTCCGCACCGACGTCGTCGTTGCCGCCCGCGAATCGGGTCCACCCGCGGGCGAACGTCAGCCGCTCGTCGCCCGGCCTCAGGGACAGGGCGCGGTCGAAGCACGCCTCGGCGTCCCCCCACGCCCGCTTCTCCAGGTACGCCTGCCCGCGAAGCTGGAACGCCCGCGAGTCGAGTTCCGCGTCCGGCGGTGTCGGGACGGGGGCCGCCGCCTGCCAGTCCGCCGTCAGGCGGATGGCCGCGTCCGGGTCGCCCCGCGCCAGGGCGATGACGGTCCTGCCGAACGCGACGGTCTTCCCGCCGAGGGGCCCGCCGACGGCCGTGCGGGCCATCGCGTCCAGTTTGAGTTCCAACTCCCGGGCGTCGCGGGCGATCTTCGCCCGGACATCGTCCTTCGGGGCCGGACGGGCCTGGACGTCGAGCCAGTGGAGCGTGCCCGCCGCCGCCCGAACGCTCTGCTGCCGCTCCGCGGCGACGAGATCGCCCTGCCGCATCACGTCCCGCTTGACGCCCTCGAAATCCTGTTCGACCGCCGCGAGGCGGGACCGGTCGGACGCCCAGAACGACGACAGGGCGGCGACCGCGACCGCCGCGACTGCGACCACCGCGGCGGCGAGGCGGCGCGTCCGGCGGCGGGGGATCAGGAGCGACAGCTCCTCTCGCGCCACCGCCGCCGATGGGAACGGGGGCCCCGATGTGCCGAGCAGCCGCCCGACCAGCCCCTCGGTGTCCGCCGACAGCAGGGGCGCGGCGTCTCGGAGCGCGGGGCCGGCGGCCGCCGACATCAGGTAGACGATCAGTACTCCCAGGCGGGACAGCTCGCCGCGGGTCGCCTCGTCGCGGGCGACGCCCGCCTCCGGAAGCCGGATCGCGGCGCTGAAATCGAGCAACTTGACCGCGGCGCGGACGGCCGGCCGGCCCGCGGGTAGGGGGTGGAGGAACTTGGCGTTTCTGGGGCCGAGATCGGCGTGCGCGACCCCGGCCTCGTGGCAGTCGGCCAGGGCGGCGGCCAACTGTTCGGCGACGCCGATCGCCCACCGCTCGCCGTCCCGTTGCGGGAGAGCCGCCAGGGTGTCGAGGGCGAAGGCCTCGAGGTCCGGCCCGTCGAGGCATTCCACCACCACGAACGGGAAGCGGGAACCCGCGCCGTCGCGGTGGATCCCGGTCGCGATCACACCGGCGACGTGCGGGCTCCGAATCGCCCTCTGGAGGGTCGCCTCCGCCCGCATGCGGGCGGCCGCGGTCCCCTCGCCGCCGCGGGCGAACTTCACCGCCACGGGGGCGGAACGGTTGGCCCGATCGGTCCCGCGGTAGACCCACCCGTCCCTGCCCCGTCCGAGGAGCCGGGCCGGAGCCAGTACGAAGCGGTTCCGGGCGAGGAGCGGGGGCGGCAGCCCGACCGGCGACTCCCCCGCGTCCGACGCGGGCGAGCCGGAGCCGGACGGGGGCCGCCGAACGAGTTCGCGCCGGCAGGCGGCGCACCGCACCAGGTGCCACGCCCATTCCGGCGACCAGGCTCGCCCGCCCGCCCGCGTCGGGCCCTGCAACGCCTGGCGGAAGTCGTCGCACGACACGGACGGGCGGATCGGGGGCGCTTTCATGGCGGGTTCCGCTATGGGACCGTAGGTTCGGAGTGCGGCGGCCTCCCGACCAACCGCATGAATTCCCGGTCGATGATCGGGGTGTACTTGCGCAGGACTTTTCTCACCCGCGAATCCTTCGTCGCATTACCGTAAACGTGAGCCGCGACCTGCGCGCTGGTGCGGTTCGGCGGGTGGGGGTCGAGGGCGGCGGCCTCCGATCCCTCGGCGGCGACGGGAATCCCGCTGCGCCAGTCCAACGCGATCCAGCCGTCCCCGCCCCCGAAAGCCTCCAGCACCCGCCGGTGGTCGCTGTTCGCGACCGTGGCGAGGACCGTCCGCTCGGCCGCCGCCGCCATCCGGACGACTTCCCCGTACTCGCCACCCTCGGGTTCGTCGGCCGCGTCGGGTCAGCCTTGGCCGCGCGGCCTGCCGCGACCTTTCCCCTGCGCGCCGTCCTCGGGTTCGCCGGTCGCCGCCACCTCGTGCCCGGTCAGGGGTCGCTCTCGCTCCTTTCGCTCCGACGCCTCGCGGCGGAGGCCGACGTTCAAGAGAGTGCGGTACAGGTAGGCGCGGAATTCGGCGCGGTTGGCCCTGTCCGGCGCGGGGACTTCTCGGACGAACGATTGCAACAAGGGCGAAGGGTTCGGGCCCGCCTGTTGATTCATCACCCCCCGGTCGCAGAGCATCAGTTGCAAGGTCGTGCTCGCGAGCGAATCCCAGTCACACGACGGTATCGCCATCCTTTTGCCGACGAGCGGGGCCCAGCGCTTCACCCCTTCGTCGCACCATTGGGCGAACCGGTCGAGCCCGGCGCGGTCGCCCGCCTGGGCGGCGGCCAGATCCGAATCCACCGTGCTGTGCGGGTACGCGCGCAACCAAGCCGGCGGTCGCATTCGTGGCATGGCACCTCCATAAGGATGGGACCGCGGGCGAACTCCCGCCGAGGGGGAAAGTGGGTCGAGCGAGATGGGGCAGGCGTGTCCCAAAACTCTACGTCGGCGAATTCGCCTCCCAAAGATTCGATTCCGCGCCGGCCGGTCCGATCGCACGAAACTCGTTGCCCGAACGGGCCGTGCTGCGTGGCCGTCCCGGCCGAGCGCCGCGATGCGGACACTCGGTTTATTCCTCTCCCGTCACTTCCGGCGGCCGGCCATCCGCTCCGGCTGAAGAATCACCGAATTCCGTTCCCAATCGTTCCCCGGTCCGCGATGAGGAGTGACGCCACCGAGCCGCACGGGGTGCCAACTTCAACACCGCCCGAGGTGCCACGCATGCCCGAATCCCCCGTGCCCTTCGCGGCCGCAGAGCCCTCTCCGCCCGCCGCGGAGGTCGAAGCGGACGTTTCGCGGGCGACGAACGGTCCGACGGCCACCGACAAGGCCGACCAACTCGCGCTCGCCCGACTAGCGGACGACGGGTGCCGAAACTTCAACTGACCCGTGCGACTTTTCCCGCCACCGACACGAGGACTCCCCATGACCGCCGCCACGGCCCGTTCCCCGCCCCGAGGGTTCCCCCGTGACGCCCGCCGACGCGACGATGGCCCCGTTCGAGGTGGCCGAGATCCAGGTCCGGTACGGCCGGCAGATGCCGGACCCGGTGAAGGACGCCGAGTTGAGGGAGAGCGTCCGCCTCCGCGGCGTGCTCGAGCCGGTCCACCTGAGCGCCCGGCACGTCCTGCTCTCCGGCCACCGCCGGGTGGCCACCTGCCTCGAACTGGGCCTCGCCACCGTCCCGGCCGTCGTCCACCCGGAGGTGGCCACCCCGGAGCAGGAGCTGGCGTTCGTCCTGACCGGCGACGTGAAGGGCGACCGCCACCCGGCCGAGACGGCCTTCCTGCTGGGCCGGTACTGCGAGGAGAGGAAGGTGACGTGGGCGGCCGGGGCGGCCGAGTTCGGCTTCTCGCCGGCCAAGGCGTCGCGACTGAAGACGGTGACGGAACAGCCGCAGGCGGTGCTCGACCTGTTCCGCGGCGGCCGGCTCACCCTGGTGCAACTGGTCGAAGTGGCCCGGGCCCCCATCGACCGCCGCGAGGCGCTGGCCCGCGAGGCGGTCGAGAAGCGGCTGTCGCCCGCCGAGATCCGCCGGAGGGTGCGGCACCCGGCCGCCCGGGCGAAGCGGAAGGGCGTCCTGGTGAGGCTCTCCGGACTGGTACTCACCGTCCCCGCCGACATGCCGCTGGCCGCGTTCCGCGAGCACCTGGCCACGCTGGCCGCGGCCGCGGCGAAAGCCGGCGCGCTGAACCTCGGGGCGGACGCCCTGCCGAACGTCGTCGCCAGTCTCGAACGCAACAAGTGAGGGAGGGACGCCGTGGTCGCGAAGGTCCTGGCCGTCCTGGCGACGGCGTTCGTCGCCGTCCGCCTGTTCGTCCTCGGCTGGCGGCTGATCCACGGGGTGGTCGGCGGCCGCGGGCCGCGGCCGCCGACCGGGCCGCCGGACACGCTCGACGCCCCGTTCCTGGTCGCCGGGGACGGGGAGGTGCTGATGGACGTCCGCCGCCTGTGCCAGGGCGGAGTGCTGGTGACCGGGCAGACCGGGTCGGGCAAGACCAGCGGGGTGATCGCCACCCTCCTGCGGGCGGTGTTGGGCCGGGGCTTCGGGATGCTCCTCGTCGCCCCGAAACCGGGCGACGCCGCCGCCTACAAGCGTCTCGCCGCCGAGGCCGGGCGGGGTGCCGACGCGATCGTCCTCGACGCCACGGCGACCGAACGGGTGTCGTTCTTCGACACGCTGCTGAAAGCGCCGGGCGACCCGGCCTCGCAGGCCCAACAGGCGGCCGCCGGCTTCGACCAGTTCGTCCAGGTGGCGGGCAGGAGTCAGCAGCAGGGCGGTGGCGAAGACGGCAAATTCTGGCAGGAGTCGTACACGCGGCTCGTGCGGTGTTCGATCCACCTGCTCATCCTGGCCGGCCAGCCGGTGACCCCGGCGGCGCTGCTGCGGCTGATCAACGACGTGCCGCGGACCGGGAAGGACCTCCGGAACCCGACGTGGCGGAAGGGATACCTGTGCGGGCTACTCGCCGCGGCCCACGCCACCGCCGGGGCGAACGGGTGGACGGCCGACTTCCACGCCCTGTCGGATTACTTCTGCGTCGAGCTCGTGAAATTGAGTCC
>JAYTTN010000054.1:0-9943 GCA_043745295.1 Fimbriiglobus sp.
GGTTCCAGATTGTCCGCCCGCTCCTCGATCACTCCCGTGCGGACCTGCTCGCGTACCTGGCCACGCTCGGCCAGCCGTTCCGCACCGACTCCTCGAATGCCGACCTGCAGTTCACCCGAAATCGGATTCGCGCCGAGGTGCTGCCGCTCCTGCGCACGTTCAACCCCGGCATCGTGGACGTGCTGGCGCGGCTCGCCGCGCAAGCCGAGGAGGTCGCCGCGTGGGTGGCGGACGACACGCGAAAACTGCTGTTCGACGCGGAACTCCCCCGCTCCGGGGACGTGATCGTTCTGGACGGGGAGAAACTCGCGGCTGCCGGCGAAGTCCGCACCCGCGCGGCGGTGCGAGCCATCTGGGAGCGCGAGCGGTGGCCGGTGAACGCCATGACCTTCGCCCACTGGCGGCGAGCGGCGGCGGTCGCCCTCGGCACCCACCCGGCGGCCGACTTCCCCGACGGCGTCCACGTCCGCCGCGTCGGGAAGGTGGTCCAGTTGCGGCGGCGGTCGTGAGAATTCCAGGCTTTCTTCGCCGCTTGAGAACCGCACCGGCGGTCGGCGATCATCCCGCGGCGGCCGTCAGGGCGGCCAAGGCGGCGGCGTAATTCGGCTCGTTCGTCACTTCCGGCACGTACTCGACGTAAGTCACTTTGCCGCCGGCATCCACCACGAACACGCTGCGGGCCAGCAGGCTGAGCGGCAGCCCTTCCAGCAGCACGCCGTACCCGGTGCCGAAGCTGTGGTTGTGAACGTCGCTCAGCGTCTGCATCGACTTCACGCCCTCGGCCGAGCAGAACCGCTTCTGGGCGAACGGCAGGTCCAGGCTGACGGTGTAGCACGCCACCTTGTCGCCCATCGCGGCGAGACCGTCGTCGAACTTCTTCGTCTGCATGCTGCAAACGGGCGTGTCCAGCGACGGCACCACGCTGAACATCCGCGCCTTCTTGGGCGTGTCGGCGAGCGTGACGGGGGCCAGCCCGCTCAGGCACTTGAAGTCCGGGGCGGCGTCGCCGACCTTGATCGCCGGGCCGACAAGGGTCTTGCCTTCGCCCTTGAACGTGACGGCGTTTTCGCGCTTCTGCATGGGGCACCTGATGGAGGGAACGGGACACCCCATGAATAGGCCGGCGGGGGAGGAATGGCGAGTGCGGCCGAGGTGGCGTCAGGCGAACAGGGCGGTCACGTCCAGCCGCCAGCCGGGGACGGCCGGCTCGGCGTCGGCAAGGTCGCCGGGGCCGAACGCGGTGCCCGCCGTCGGGTCGCCCGCCGCGTACTTCGTCACCGTCCGCCCGACCGGGTCCACGTCCCACACCACGGCCGTGCCGGCCTCGAAGTAGTCCGCCCGCTTGTCCGCGTACTCCCGGTCCATCGCCGGCCCGTAGTCGTATTCGCTCCGCACCTCCACGGCGAACGTCGGCGCGTCGAAGATGAACGACGAGTCATTCGTCCGCGGGCCGGCGTAGAACGATGCGTCCGGGCTGAACGACTGCCGGCCGGAGATGAGCGGCGGGTCGATGGCGTAGCCCAGGTTGTCGGTGAACGCCTCGCCCACCCCCCACGCCTCGACGAACGGGTCGAGGGCGAGGATCACCCGCTTGGCGATCCGATTCGGCACACGTCCGGTGGCCATGAGTTCGAGGATCCTCCCGCCGACCAGTTCGGCCTTCCCGTCGGCCCGCATCAGGTCGTCGAACGTGGCCGGGAACGGCAGCTTCACGATCATGCGAATTCCTCCCCCGTGCGGTCGTCACGCGGTGTTCGGTGGCGGCGGCGAAGACGATCTTCCGCCCGCTCGCCGTTTCGAGTTGGAAGGACGACTAGCGCCACCGGGATGGCAGCTCCTTCTCCTTCGCGGCGGCGGGGCCGGCCGCGCGAGCGTCGGCGAAGAGCGGGACGGCGAGCATCAGTCGGGGCATGGCAAAACCCTACGTCGGACGGGACGGGCGGTGGAAGGATGTCCGGTCATTCTATCGCCCGGTCACCCGCGCCAGAGGGAGTTCGGCCAGCCGCTTACGCCACACGGCGGCTTTCTCCGCCTTCCCCCACCGTTCGTAAAAGGAAATCAACTGTTCTGTGGCGATGCGGTAGTAGTGCTTCGGTGTACCCGAATCGGCCCGCAACGCGGCTTCGGCCGTGATCAGGATCGGCTCGGCCTCGTCGTACCGCTCCGCCCCGGCGAGACTGACCCCGAACCAAAAAGCGGCCCACGGAACCATGAACGGCATTGGCGGCGCGGCTTTGGTGAAAATCTCGCGGCATTCCGCCATCCGTTCCACCGCCTCGTTCCACTGGCCTTGGGTCGCCAACCCGCGGCCCAGATCGATGAGGGCCAGTCCGACACCTCGGCTTTTCGGGTCTCCTGGGCGGCGGTCGTCGAGGACCCGGCGGGAGAGCGAGACGGCCTCGCCGAGGCGATTACGGTCCAGCAGGCACCGGGCCAGAAGCCCGCGGAGGCGGTCGGCGTTCTGGTGGTCCGGGCGGAGGCGCTCTTCGGCCCGCTTTAGCGATGCCCGGAAGAGGGTTTCGGCTTCCGCCAGATTGCCCCGGTACAGGAGGGTAGTGGCGAGAGTCGAGGCGGTGATGGCATACTTATCCTCCATCTGGCTTCGGTCCGAGAACGCCAGGCACTCCCGGAGCAACGCGATCGCCTCGTCCCGTTCGCCCCGTTCGTTCAATATCAGCGCCAGGTTGTTCATCGACGTGAACGTGTCAATGTCGTCCGGGCCGAGGGTGCGCCGCCGGGCCTCCAGACAGTGCCGCATGTGCCCGATCGCCTCTTGTTTTTGGCCGATATCCTGGAGGGCACCGGCGTAGGTGTCGAGCGAATCGAGCGTGTCCCGGTCTTCCGCACCCAGGACACGCACCCGCGCCTCCCAGGTCTCGCGCGCGAGACCGACCGCCAAGTCCGGTCGGTCGAGCCCGCGGATCAGGAAGTCGGCCAGCGCCTCCTGTGCCGCGAGCGTCCGCGGGTCGTCCGGCGGTAGGTGGGACCGCCGCAGATCCACCGCCGCCCGAAGATTCTTCTCGGCCTCCGGCATGTTGCTGAGTTTGAAGTACGTCTTCCCGATGGCGAACCGGAGTGTCGCCTCGACGGTCGGCTTGTCGGCGAACTTGGGATTCCCGTCGATCTTGCGGGCCGCCCGGTTCAGCAGTTCTTCGACCGTGACCTTCTTGTCCCGACTGTTCGCGTCGGGGTCGGCCTGTCCGAGGAGGTCGTCGGTGAGGAATGCGTTCACCGCCCCGGCTTCGTCCGCCGCCACCTGGGCCGCGTTCCGCTCCCCCGCGACCTCACGGTTCTTCTGGCCAAGCAGGACTAAGCCGGCACCGGACGCGCCCAGTGCGGTGACCAGCAAGACCGCGGCGGTACTCACGAGAGTTCGGTGGTTGCGCATCCACCGGCGGGAACGGGTCGTGATCGATTCCCGGTAGGCGGCGACGGGTTCGTCCGCCATCCAGTGCTCGACATCCGCCGCCAGCGCCTCGGCCGACGGGTACCGGGCGGCGGGGGCCAGGGCCATCGCCTTCAGGCAGACGGCTTCCAGCGAGCGCGGGGTCTCCGCCTTCACCTGCCGGGGCCGGGGGAAGTCGCCCCGCTGAATCCGCTGCTGCATCTCCGGCCAGTTCCCCTTGTCCAGGGGCGGGCGGGCCGTGAGGATCGTGTAGAGGACGGCCCCGAGGCTGTAGACGTCGCTCGGCTGCGTCACCACGTCCCACCGCCCGGCCGCCTGCTCGGGGCTCATGTACGCCGGGGTGCCGACCGCCGACCCCATCGCCGTCTCGCTGCCGCTCCCGTCGGAATGGGGGACGAGCGTTCCCTCGGTCTGGGCTTCCGCCCGAATCTCCTCGGGGCGGCCGACGACCTTGGCCAGGCCCCAATCGACGACGAGCGTTTCGCCGAACTTCCCGAGGAGGATGTTCTGCGGCTTCAGGTCGCGGTGGATGACGCCGCGGGTGTGGGCGTAGGCGACCGTCTGGCACACCTGGATGAACGACTGCAGCAGGCGGCGGAAGGCGACCGGGTCCGGCGGGCCGGCGTGGTACTCCTTGAGCGCGTCCCACAGGGTCGGCCCCTGCACGAACCGCATCGCGTAGGCCGGGCCGCCGCGGTCGTCGGTGAACAGGGCGTAGACGGGAACGACGCCGGGGTGTTCGAGCCGGGCGGTCACCTCGGCCTCGACCAGGAACCGCCGCCGGCTCTCGGGGTCGGAGGCGCGATTGTCCTGAAGGCGTTTCACGGCGACGGTGCGGTTCAGGGCGGCGTCGGTCGCGCGGAACACCTCGCCGATGCCGCCGCGGGCGTGCGGAACGAAGTCGCCGTAGGGGGCGGGGGAGGCGTGGAAGGAGCCCGTCGGCGGGCTGTCGGCCGGCCCGCCGTCGCCCGTCCGGGTGTCGCCGAGTGGGTGCGCGACGGGGAGGGCGGCTCGATCCGGATCGACGAGGGGGGACATGGGAACCTCGTGGGTATTCGCCACAGGAGTCGCGCCGTCGTGCGCGTTGGCCCGACGCAAACGCCGCATCGATTGCCGGCGGGAATCGAAGAACCTCACGCGGTGAGGCGGCACCGCGAGGACCGGGCGCACGCCGTATCATAACTGATCGGCGTCTGGTGCGAGCAGCCAGCAACTCACAGGAACTCCCGCACGGTCGTCACCCGGTGTTCGGTGGCGGCGGCGAAGACGGCCTCGCACAGGGCCACCGTCTCCAGGTTGTCCCGCCCGCCGATCTCCGGTTCGGTGCCGTCCTCCACGGCCACCAGCAGCTGCGCCAACGTACCGACGAAGGCGTCCGGGAACCAGACCTCCGGCCAGCGGGGGCGAATCCAGGTGCCGGGGTGCCGGCGGGTGCTGTACTCGATGGTGCTGGGTTCGAGGGCCGGGTACTTCGGCCAGCCGATGGTGCCTTGCGCCAGCCCCTCCGTCCCTTCCACCCGCCAGGTGATGCGGTTGTCGCCGGCGACGCCTTCCTTGTTCGGCCCGGCCCACACGTCATCCCATCCGCTGGCGCGAACGCCGCTGTCGTATTCGAGGATGTACAGGTTGATGCCGTCCGTGTGCGGGAACGCCGTGCGCGGGTCGGGGCGCGTGCTGGCGAGGACGCGATCCGGCGTGCCCAGCCAATACCGAAATGTATCCAGATGATGGATACTCATGATGAACGTGGACAGCGACCGCAACCCCTCGGCCCACGGCATCCAGTGCGGCACCGCCCGCATGTCGATGCTGGCGAACACCGGCGCGCCGAGCCAGCCGCGAGTGAGCAAGTCCTTCACGGCGCGAACGGACTGGTCGTACCGCATGTTCTGATTCACCGCCAATGTAATACCGGCGTCGGCACAACAATTCACCAACTCCTTCGCCTCACCGACGGTCATCGCCAGCGGCTTCTGCGCCAGAATGCCGCGCAATCGCCCGCGGCCCAGTTCGCACGCGCGGCGGATCAGGGCCGGCTGGTTCTGCGGCGGCACGGCGACATCGAGGATTTCTACTTGGGGGTCGGCGAGCAGCGCGTCGAAGGTGGCGTGGACGGTGCCGATGCCGTGCAACTTCGCCGCGACCGCCGCCGCCGCCACCGACCGCGAGGCGATGGCGACGGGATTGAACCCGGCCTTGCGGTACGCCGCGAGGTGGCAGTCCCGCATGATGAACCCGGCCCCGGCGCAGCCGATCCGCCAGTCGCGGCGGCGGGGGAGGGTGGCGTGAATGTTCGGGGCGAGTTCCACGATTGGCTCGTCATTCGAGGGAGGGGAAGACCGAATCGTATTCGTCCTTTCGCAGCTCGGCGATGGCGTCCAGTTCGGCGCGTAGTCGAGCGACCTCGGCAGTCGAAGCGGCTCGCTGCTCCGGCGTCAGCAGGCCGTGTTCCGTCCGCCGGTCCAATTCGTTCGCCGCGCACCGCCAGCGGGCTTCCGTCACCATCTGGCAGGGCAGTTCGGCGAACCCGAAGGCGCGGTGCCAGGCGATGCTCTCCTCGTTGGCCAGCTTCGCGGCGCTGCGGACGCGGGGGTGGCCGTCGGCGGCGAGGGCGGCCAGCGACGCGGAGGCGACGAGCATCCCCAACCCCTGGCGGAAGCAGCGCGGCCGCACCATCAGGCAGTCGAGGATCGGCCACCGCTTGCCGATCTTGATCGCCGCGGCGGCCACGGCCACGCCGTCCCGCACCAGCACCCGCGAGGCGGCCGACCACTCGCCGCGGTCGTTGCCGAAGAACCCGGCGAGGTAGCGGTCGGCGTTCGCCGGGTACGTGTCGTCCGGGTCGTCGGCGTACTCCGGGGCGACCCGGAAGGCGTCCACGAACAGGTCGCGGAGGAGCGGGACATCGGCCTCGGCGATCGACCGCAACCCGGCGGCGGCGACGGACGGGGCCGGTGTCAGCCACTTCTCGAAGATGACCATCAGCCAGTTCGGGCGGAGGTGCGCGGTGCCGCCGAAGTACTCCCGCTTCCAGCCGGGGCGGATCGGGTGCGCGCGGCCGAATTCGACGGCCGACATCGGCCGCCGCACCGCGCGGAGTCGCCACGTCGGGTCGGTCGCGGCCGGGTGGGGCATGGCGGGCCTCACGAGCGGGGATCGACGAGCAACTCGAAGCCGGGCAGGGTGCGGGTGGTGTACGTGTCGCCGAACGCGACCGCGCGGACCACCCACCGGCTGCCCCACCGCCGACGGGCGATGAGCGTCGGCCGATCCGGGTCGGCACGGCCATCCAGGATCCAGTACTCCGCGACGGACGGCACCTCGAAGTAAAGACCCACGTTGCGGACGAGGTCTTTGTGCGGGTCGCTGTCCACCAGCACCTCGCACACGACGAGCGGGGACACCTCTTCCCAGTTCCACTCCCGGATCGGGAGGTGCGTGGGGAAATCGCGGTAGGCCGCGACATCCGGTTCGGGGACGGTCAGGTCCGGGCGATTGGGCACGAACACCCGCGCCGGGCCGTAAACCTGGTTGATCGCCGTCGGGTTGGCACGGGCGTACTCCGTCAACTTGTACTCCATCCACTTGTTGAGATAACCTTCCGGCATGTTGGCGATGGGTGCCACGGAGATTCTCCCGTCGATGACTTCGTAGCGGAACCCCTCGGCGTACTCGGCCTCCGCCAACTCGTCGGCGGTGACGGGGACGCCGTGGTCGGCCGGGCCGAAGCGGGTGCGGGTGGCGATCATCGGGACTCCTCCAGTAGTGCTCTGCTCGCTCCGCGAGCGGGTCTTGCCCCCTTCACCAAAGACCCGCTCGCGGAGCGAGCAGAGCACGGGACGGGGCGACGGCTCACTTCGCGTACACGAACTCGCTGACGTTGAACACGGCCAGGCACAAGTCCACCAGCGCGGCGCGGTCCGGGTCGGCGGCCTTCTCCTTGCGGAGCAACTCCGCCTGCGAAGTCAGGAACGCGACGGCCGCTGTCGCCTCCGCCGCGCGGGGCGGGCGACCGAGGGCGCGGGCGTAGATTGCCGTCACGCGGTCGGCCGGCGACTTCGCGGACGCCACGAGTTCGGCCAGCTTCGCGGCGGCCTCGCGCCCGACCGGGCCGTTCATCAGGATGAGTGCCTGCGGGGCGAAGGTGCTGGTGCCACGCGCCGCGCACGGGCCGAGGGTGTCCGGCTGGTCGAACGCCTCCAGCAGCGGCTGCCGAACGTTCCGCTTGGCGAACAGGTAAATGCTCCGCCGGGTGTGCTGCCGGGCGTCCGGCGTCACCCGCCACAGGCCGTCCGGCTCGTCCTCGGTGAACAGCAGGTCGTACACCTCTTTCTCCAGAGGCACCCGCACGCTCCGGCCGTAGGCGGCGCGGTTCAGTTCGCCGCTCGCCGTCAGCAGCGCGTCGCGGATCGCCTCGGCGTCCAGCCGCCGGCGGTTCATCCGCCCCAGCAGTTCGTTCTCCGGGTCGGCCGCCCTCGCCTCCGCTGACACCGGCGTGTCACTGACTTGGCGGTACGTCTTCGACATCACCATCAGCTTGTGGAGGCGTTTCAGGGACCACGCGGTACCGGGCGAGCGGGGGGCGTCAGCCCCCTGTTTCTTCGGCTCGCCAACAGGGGGCTGACGCCCCCCGCTCGCCGAGATCGTCGGCTCGACCAGTTCCACCGCCAGCCAGTCGAGCAGGTCCGGGTGCGTCGGCTTGTCGCCGCGAGTGCCGAAGTCGTTCGGCGTGTTCACGATGCCCCGGCCGAAGTGGTGCTGCCACAGGCGGTTGACCGTCACGCGGGCCGTCAGCGGGTGGGCCGGGTCGGTCAGCCACTGGGCCAAATCCAGCCGCGTCTTCGGCTCCCCGGCCTGCGCCGCCGCCACCCGCACGAACCCCGGCGGAATCGCGGACAGCTTCTTCCTCACGTCGCCGCGCTTGAGGACGTGCGTCGGCGGGTCGGTCTTGTCGGCGGCGACGGCCCACGCCGCCGACGGCGGCGGGAGCAGCGCCTCTTCGACCTTCTCCATCTCCCGCTTCCGGCCGGCGCGGCTGGCACGGTCGGCGTCGCTCATCACCTCCAGCACCTCGTCCCACGTCACCTTCAGCACCGGTTCGGCGTCCTTCACCAACTTCTTCTGCTCGGCCGTCCGTTTGTCCGCCGGCGTGGAGACGGCCGTCCGGACCGCCTCCGGCTGCTTGGCGAGTTTCGCTTCCCGCACCTTCGCCCGGTACGGCGCGTCCAGCTTGGCGACTTTCGCCTTGAGCGGTTCGAGTTTCGCCTTCACCTCGGCTTGGGCTTTGTTGAAGGCGTCGCGCTCGTCCTTCGACGCGAAGTCCACGTCCCGGTACCTGGCCCCGGCGAAGAACGCCTGCATCCGGTAGTAGTCGCCCGCCGAGATGGGGTCGAACTTGTGGTCGTGGCAGCGGGCGCAGGCGAGCGTCAGCCCGAGCACGGCCGACCCGACGCCGTTCACCATCTCGGTCAACTGCTCCTGGCGGTTCTCGGCCGGATCGACGTTGCCGGCCACCACCTGGATCGGCCCGCAGCGGTGCATCCCGGTGGCCACCCACAGCTCCTCCGCGTCCTTGCCGGTCTTGTCCTTCGCCAGGAGGTCGCCGGCGAGCTGCTCGGTCAGAAAGCGGTCGTACGGCTTGTCGTCGTTGAAGCTGCGGATGACGTAGTCGCGGTACTTCCAGGCGTGCGGGCGGTCGGAATCGATCTCGAACCCGTTCGACTCGGCGAACCGCACCAGGTCGAGCCAGTGCTGCGCCCACCGCTCGCCGAAGTGCGGGGACGCCAGCAGCCGGTCCACCACCTTCTCGTAGGCGTCCGCGGCGGTGTCCTTCACGAACGCTTCCACCTCGTCGGGCGTCGGCGGCAGGCCGTGCAGGTCGAACGTGAGCCGGCGGATGAGTGTGGCGCGGTCGGACTCCGGCGACGGCTTCAGCTTCTTTTCGGCCAGCTTCACCCGGATGAAGGCGTCGATGGGGTGGGCCTCGCCGGCCGGCACCGGCGGCCGCTTCGGCGGCACGAACGCCCAGTGCGCCCGGTCGGCGGCGGTCAACTCCGGGTCGGAGTACGACGGGTCGGCGGCCCGCACCGGTGCGACGACCGCGAGCATCAAGAGGGGGAGAGCGGCGCGGCGGTTCACGGAGGAGTCTCCGGCGGGGATTCGTTCGGGTCAAGATACCGGAGATCGACGGCGGGTGAAAGGTTGGCAGCGGGATGGGTGCGCCCACGACTGCCAGAATCCGCCGGCGCACCCCCGCATCCAGGGTGCGCCAAAGTTCCCTGGCACTTTTGGGCGGGATGGGGCACAACGGTGCTTTCCCTCTGGCAGGACGCCTCCACGACCACCTCCCCGGAACCGCTCGCCGACTTCCAGCGCCTCGTCGTCTAACGGGCTCTCGCCCTGGCCCGCGAGGTCGAAGCCACCGCCGGGGCTGCCCCGCACGGCCGCGTCCTCGACCGCCTCGAGACCGTCCTGCTCACACGCGGCAAGGACTTCCTGCTCGACGTCTTGCAATCGATGGCCCAGCACACCGCCGAC
>JAYTTN010000055.1:0-9941 GCA_043745295.1 Fimbriiglobus sp.
TTCTACGCCACCCGCGGCCAGTTCACCGTCGCCCCGCGCACCCCGTGAATGTGGAGGGCACCCCATGTCGTTCGCCGAAGTGCTGGCCGCCGCCAACGAACTGACCGCCGACGAGCGGCGGCAGCTGGTCCGCGAGTTGAGCGAGCCTGACCGAGAGACCAATGACAAACTGCTCCGGCGGTTGATGCCGGCGGGCAGCGAGTTCGAGGTGTGGTCGCCGTGGGACGCCCACGAGGCGGCGGGTGTCCTGCAACAACTGCTGGAACAGGAGCGTGCCGCGAAATGACCACGCCCTTCGTGTTCCCATACCGCACGGTGCCGATCCCCGGCGGCGCGGCGCGGATTCCGCTCATGCCACTCCGCCTCCACAACGGCTCGACGTGGCTCGACGTGGACGGGCTGATCGATAGCGGGGCTGCCGTCAGCGTACTCCCTTTCGACATCGGTACCCGACTGGGGCTGGACTGGGACGCCGAACCGATCCTCATCCGCCTGACGGGGAACCTCGCCGCCCAACCCGCGAAGGCGATCATTCTCGCGGCCGAGGTGAACGGGTTCGCGCCGGTACGGTTGTCGTTCGCCTGGAGCCGCATGACCGGCATCCCGCTGCTGTTGGGCCAAACGAACTTCTCCAACGAGTTCGACATCTGCTTCCGCCGAACCCGCGGCCAGTTCACCGTCGCCCCGCGCACCCCGTGAATGTGGAGGAACCGCCGATGTCCTTCGCCGATGTCCTCGCCGCCGCCAACGACCTGACCGCCGACGAGCGGCGGCAGCTAGCCCGCGAGCTGAGCGAGCCGCCTGATGACGACATCCCCGAACACCTGCGGCACCTGATCCCGTCGCCGGGGTTCGTCGCCGAGTATTGGCATCCGACTACGGACGAGGCCGGGTGGGAGGCCATCCGGCAATTCCTCGCCGAGATGAAGAGCGGAGGGGCAACGTGAACCCGCTCGTCTTCCCGTACCTATATCGAGGTACGGTCCCCGACCCGCAGACCCTGGCACCCCTCCTCCCGCCTCGGCTCCGCCGCGGTGGCACGGATGTTGACGTGATAGGCCTCGTCGATTCCGGCGCGTCGTTCTCGGTCCTCCCGCTCGACCTGGGTGCCCAGTTCGGCGTGGACTGGAACTCCCTGCCGATCCCCATCACGGTCGGAGGAGTCGGGCACGGTGTGGCGGCGAAGCTGCTGGCCGTGGAGGGGCTGATCGGAACGTTCCCGCCCACACCGCTCCTATTCGCCTGGGCGACGACCAATTCGATTCCGGTCCTGCTCGGTCAGACGAACTTCTTCTTCGAGTTCGACGTTTGCTTCCATCGCTCCCGTAGCCAGTTCACCGTCGCCCCGCGAACACCATGACCACCCCCACCGCCGTCGGCATTGATCTCGGCACCACCAACTCGCTGGCCGCGGTCGTCCGGAACGGCCGGCCGGTCGTCGTCCGCGACGCCGGCGGCGCGGCGCTGGTGCCGTCGTGCCTCAGCTTCCACCCGGACGGCACCGTGCTGGTCGGCACCGCCGCACGCGACCGCGCACTGACCGACCCGGAACACACCGTGTTCAGCGTGAAGCGGTTGATGGGCCGGACGCTGAAAGACCTGGAAGCGGAACTGAAACTGATCCCGCACCAGATCGTCGAACGCGACGCCGGCGACGGCCGGCAGGTGTTGCGGGTGCGGATCGGCGACCGCGAACACACGCCGGAGGAGCTGTCCGCCCTCATCCTGAAGGAGGTGCGGAAGCGGGCCGGGAACCCGACGAAGGCGGTCATCACCGTGCCCGCCTACTTCGACGACGCCCAGCGGCAGGCCACCCGCGACGCCGGCCGTATCGCCGGGCTGGACGTGCTGCGGATCGTCAACGAACCGACGGCGGCGGCGCTGGCCTACGGGCTGGACAAGGCGAACGCCGGGGTGGTGGCCGTGTACGACCTCGGCGGCGGCACCTTCGACTGCTCCATCCTGCGGCTGGCCGACGGCGTGTTCAAGGTGCTGAGTACCAACGGCGACACCTACCTGGGCGGCGACGACTTCGACCGCGCCATCATGCGAGTGGTGGCGAAAGAGATGAGGGTGGAGTTGGACGGCAGCCGGGATGTCATGTTGCTGCAACAGTTGCGCGACGCGGCGGAGAAGACGAAGATCGCGCTGAGCGACGCGGAGACGGTGGAGTTCGTCTTGGCGAGCGGGGGGCGTAAGCCCCCTGTTGGTGTGGAACAAACAGGGGGCTTACGCCCCCCGCTCGCCTATCAACGTCTCTTCACCCGGTCCGAACTCGAAACCCTGCTCGCGCCGTTCATCGACCGGAGTCTCGCCAAGTGCAAAGCCGCCCTCCGCGATGCGGACCTGACGGCGGCGGACATCGACGAGGTCGTTCTCGTCGGCGGCAGCACGCGGATTCCCTACGTCCGCCGGCGGGTCGAAGCGTTCTTCGGCCGCATCCCGCACACCGATTTAAACCCCGATGAGGTGGTCGCGCTCGGCGCGGCGGTGCAGGCCGACATCCTCACCAGCGGCCGCCGCGACCGGCTGCTGCTCGACGTGGTGCCGCTGTCGCTCGGCATCGAGACGCTCGGCGGGGTCGTGGACAAGGTCATCGACCGCAACAGTACCATCCCCTGTCGGGCGACGACGCGGTATACGACGTATGTGGACAACCAGACCGCCATCATCCTCAACATCTATCAAGGCGAGCGCGAACTGATCCAAGACTGCCGGCTGCTCGGCCAGTTCAAGCTGGGCGGCATCCCGCCGATGCCGGCACAGTTCGCCCAGGTGGATGTCAGCTTCCTGGTGGACGCGAACGGCCAGCTCACGGTGTCGGCCGTCGAGAAGCGGAGCGGGGTGACGGCGACGGTGGAGGTGAAGGCCGGGCACGGGCTGAGCCAGGAGGAGGTCGAGCGGATGGTCCTCGAGAGCGTCGAACACGCGCACGCCGACTTCACCACCCGCCGGCTGATCGAACTGCGGAACAAGGCCGACGCCGACCTGCGGCACACCGCGAAGGCACTGACGGAAGCCGGCGACCACCTGACCGCCGACCAGCGCGCGGCCATTGAAGTGATCTCGGCGGAGCTGCGCGGCGCGATGGCCGGCGCGGACGTGGATGCACTGCAACGCATCGCCGCCGCGTTCGGCAAAGTCACGCTCCCGCTGGCCGAGGTGCTGATGAACGCCGTCGCCAAGAAGGCGTTGGGCGGAAAAACCGAAACCGACCTCGACGCCGGAAAACTGTGAGCGGATACTGTCAACATCTCCTGGAGGGGTCCGCCATGCGAATCGCCGTCGCCCTGTCGTCCGTTCTCGCCGTCGGCCTGGCGCTCGCCGCGCCCGTGCCGAAGGTGGAGGAGAAGCTGAAGCCCGCCACCGACGAGCAGCGGGACGAAGTGAAGAACAACTTGAAGCAAATCCTGCTGGCGATGCACAACTACCACGACACGTTCGGGGCCATGCCGGCCGACATCGTGGACCCGAAGACGAAGAAGCCGCTGCTAAACTGGCGGGTCCACCTGCTGCCGTTCCTTGAGGAAACGCCGCTGCACCAGTCGTTCAAACTGGACGAGCCGTGGGACTCGGAGACGAACAAGAAGTTGGTGGAGAAGCTGCCGAAGATTTTCGCCCCGACGCGGGCCAAGGCGAAGCCGGGCGAGACGTTCTACCGCGGGTTCGCCGGCAAGGGCGAGTCCGCCGGCCTGTTCGAGCCGGGCGCGAAGGTTACGCTGGTCAACATTACCGACGGCTGTTCGAACACCATCGGCGTGATCGACGCCGGCGAGCCGGTGATCTGGACGAAGCCCGGCACTGATCTGCCGTGCGACCCGAAGAAGGACCTGCCCAAGCTCGGCGGCATGATCGACGGCGAGTTCTACTGCGGCATGTGCGACGGCAGCGTGAAAGCCGTGAAGCGGAAATTCGACGAGAAGACGCTACGGGCGGCCGTTTCCCGCGCCGGCGGCGAGGTGTTCGACGGCAAGGACGTGTTCGTCGAGAACTGCCGTTAGCTCGCCCCACGAGCTGCGACCGCGAGCGAGCGTCTTCATTCCCCACGAATTGCCGCTCCCCCCGCGGCTTGCAGGACATGGACCCCCCAATGGACGAGACCTGGTTGGACGCCGAAGAGAAGCGGGTGACCCTCCGCCGGGTGGCCGCGTACCGGGCGCTGTGCGACCGCGTCCGCCGGTCGGCGCTGGGCACCCTGTTCTTCGGCGGGCTGATGTTCGCCTTCTGGTACTTCGCTATCCCGGACGGGCTGAAGTGGAGTCTGTTCGGCAAGGTCTACCTCGGCCTGGCGCTGCTGGAGCTGAGCGTCGGCGCGCTGAACCGGCTGTTCCCGTCGGCCGAGGGGGTGCTGCTGGAGGGGCTGGTGCTGGTGGTGTTCGGCGGGTGGAACTTGGCCCGCGAAGCGATGGTCTGGCAGCAGATGCTCCCCGGCCGGGTCAGCCCGCTGTTCGTGGTGTTCGGGGCGTACTGGATCCTGCAAGGGCTGAATCAGGCGCGGACGTACCTGACCCTCCGGAAGGAGTTCGCCGAGCGGCCGTCGGCCGACCACATCCGCTGGTTCGACGGGCTGGCCCGCGAGGTGCGGGACGCCGACCCGAAGGCCGACCCGATGGCCCTCGCCCTGCCGACGCAGCCGTTCCTGACGGCGAAACTGCTCGGCGACACCGCTTTCTTCACCGACGGGGCCGGCGAGGTCATCATCGTCGCGCGGGAAGACGTGAACTTGGAAATGGACATCCTCGACCCGGAGCGGCCGCCCGTCGGCTACCTGACCATCAGCGGGGTGGCGTTCCAGCCGTTCGCCCTGACGCGGGCGAACTGGGAGAACTACTGCGCCTGGAAGGGCGAACCGGCCTGATCCGCGAACAGGGCGCGGAAAATCCGGTGGCCCTCGTCGTCCTCGATGAGACCACCGGAGGCCCGCCGATGACCGATCCCATTTCCGCCCTCTCGAAGTTCACCCCGGCCGGACCGCACCGCGACGACCTGCTGTTCGCCGCCGGGCGGGCGTCGGTGCGGCCTTCCCGGTGGTGGAAGTGGGCCACGGCGTTCCTCGCCGTCACACAGGCGGTCACGATCACGGCGCGGCTGTGGCCGAACGCGGAACCGGCGGCGGTGCCAATTTCCCCGCCGGTCGTCGTGCCCGACCCGGAGCCAGTCGCGCCGCCGAGTCCGCCGGAACCGTACTCGTACCTGGCGCTGCTGCACCGCGACGGCGACCCCGAACCGCGCGAGCGGTTCGCCCCCGGCCCCGACCGCCCCACCCGTCCACTGACCGCCGGCAGCCGCCAGTTCGATTGAGTGCGTTGGCCCGCGCTCGCGTTGCTCGCGGCGACGACACGGCACACGTTTCCCCTTGAGGTTCCCATGTTCCGCCTCTCGCTTCTGCTCGCCTTCGCCGTCGCCCTTCCCGCGCTCGCCCAGCCGGAGCCGGTGGAGAAGGACGGCAAGCTGACGATCCTGCTCACCCTGCACCCGACGGCCGCGCCGGTGCCCCTGTCGAAGATGAGCCTGTACCCGGAGTACGGCGACCAGACGCCGGGCAACCGGGTGCAGGGGCTGCTCAAGGTGTTCGGGGAGCAGACCGTCTTCTTCCGTCGAGTGAACACCGAAGAGTGGCAGAAGTGGCTGACGACGCCGCTGGCGGAGTTGCCCGCCGACATTCGCGAGAAAGAGGGCGTTGCGAGCGGTCTTGAGTACGACACCAAGTACACCCGCTTCCTCGGCCATCTGGACAAGGGCGCGCGGTACGCCAGCATCGACTGGAACGAGTACTTCGACCTGCGGAAGGACGGTTTTTACCTGCTGCTGCCGGAGGTGCAAGGCATGAGGTCTTTAGCGTCGGTGGCGAAGTTGCGGCTGCGGGGCGAGGTCAAGGCCGGCGAGTTCAGGAAGGCGGCCACGACGGTCAAGACCATGCTCGGCGTGGGGCAGGCGCTGGAGCAGCACCCGACCCTCGTCGGCGTACTGGTGGGCATCGCCATCGACGCCATCGCCATGACCGGCGTCGAAGAGATGATCGGCCAGCCCGGCTGCCCGAACCTGTACTGGGCGCTGACCGACTTGCCCCGCCCGCTCGTCTCGCTGCGGCGGGGTATCGGCGGCGAGCGGCTGTTCCTGACCGCGCAGTTCGAGAAGTTCCTGAAGGCCGAGCGGCCCTGGACGGAGAAGGAGTTCCGCGACCTGTTCGACACGCTCGACGAGGTGCTGGTGCTGGAGCAGCAGCGGGGCGGCGGGCTGCTGCCGAAGCTGCTCCGCGGCGCGCGGCTGCGGTACGCCGTCCAGACGGCCGACTCCGCCCGGCTGACGGCGGCCCGCGCGCGACTGGTCGCCGACGGCATGCCGGCCGACGGAGTGAAGGCCATGTCCGACCTGCAAATCGCCGTGCTGGACGACTTCCACCGGTACGAAGTCCTCCGCGACGAGTACTTCAAGGCGATGACCCTGCCGTACCACGAGGCCGCGGTCGAGATGGCGAAGGCCGAGGAGCGGATCAAGACGACGAAGGCGAAGGGCGACATCATCGGCCCGGCCCTGCTGCCGGCGGTCTGGAAGGTGACGCAGGCGCAGGTTCGGCTGGACCAGCGGGTGGCGTACCTGCGGGCGGTCGAGGCGGTGCGGCTGTACGCCCACGCCAACAAGGGCGAACTGCCGGCGAAGCTGGCCGACCTGACCGTCCCGGTGCCGACCGACCCGGTGACGGGCAAGCCGTTCGAGTACGAGGTGAAGGACGGCGTCGGCACCCTGAGCGGCGGCAAACTGCTGAACGTCCGCGAATACAAGCTGACGGTGAAGAAGTGACAAGCCGCGAGCCGCGAGGGAGTGGCATCTTTCGGTCGATCCGAGCCGGAAGCGTGAGCGACGGTCGTCGGGAAGACCCGTCGCTCACGCTTCCGGCTCGGACCAGATGCCACTCCCTCGCGGTCGCGGTTCGCCGGAGCGGAACCCCGATTCGCCGCCGGTGCCCGTCGTCGCGCAGTTCCACATCGGACCCGCAATTTCGCCCGCCGTTCCCGATCGGCCTTGGCCTGCACGGCGGGGTTCTCCCCTGCCGCACGCTCCGCCGCGAACCCGTTTTGGGCGACACGCCAACGGACGACCCTGCCGCGGATCGCGCCGACGCTGGGGCGCGATTCGGCCAGCAGCGGCATCCGGACGGCGTCTGACCGGTTTTGGTCGGGACGACCGCCTCCGCTTCCGTCCGCACCTTTGCCTAGCCGACCCGGTTCGCCCGTCTATACTTTCCGAGTGACGGATATCGTTTCGGAGGCTTCGCCCCACAGGACGCGGGGCACGGACCACGACTGCACCGCGAACCGAGAGAGACCATGTTTCGCGTCGGACCATATTCGTTCAAAGTGGCCGACACGCCCGCCGAGTTCGCGCAGATTCACCAGCTTAACTACCGCACCTTCGTCCGCGAGATTCCGCAGCACGCGGACGACCAGTCCGGCGAGTTGGTCGATAAGTTTCACGAAAAAAACCGGTATCTGATCGCGGTTCGTGACGAAACCGTTGTGGGGATGCTGTGCGCCCACGACGCGCCGCCGTTTTCCATCGCCGCCCGGTTGCCCGACCCGGCCGTGCTGACGGCCGACGGGGTGGTGCCGGTGGAAATCCGGCTGCTGGCGGTGGAGCCGGCCGAGCGGCATTCGCCCGTGCTGGGCGGGCTGGTGTGGGCACTCTACCAGGACGCCCGCGACCGGGGGTATTCGCACTTCGTCATCTCCGGGGTGACGGAGCAGCGGAGTCTGTACGAACACCTGGGCTTCCTGCCGCTCGGCCCGCCGGTGGGCGACGGGCGGGCGGCGTTCGTGCCGATGTGGCTGCCGCTGGGCCGGGTGGAACACTCGATGGGACGGGCCATGCACCTGTGGAAGAAACGACTCGACCGCTCCGCCCCGGCCCCCCAGGCCGAGCTGCGGCCCTACACCCCCCCCGCCGACGACCCGGTCTGCCTGTTGCCCGGCCCGGTCGCCATCGCCCCGGCCGTCACCGCCGCCTTCCACGAGCCGCTGGTCTACCACCGGTCGGAGGAGTTCCTGCCTCTGTTCGAGGGGGTGCGGGCGCGGCTGGGGGCGCTGGTCGGCGGGAAGAAGGTGGCCGTCTTCGTGGGCAGCGGCACGCTGGCGAACGACGCCATCGCCGCCACGCTGGCCGCCGGGCCGCACGCGGATCGCGGGCTGATGCTGGTGTCCGGCGAGTTCGGCGAGCGGCTGGCGCGGCAGGCGAAGCGGGTCGGCCTCGCGCCCCGCGTGCTGACGTGGGATTGGGGCCGCCCGTGGGATCTGACCGAGATCGACGACGCGCTGAAGGGGTTGGCCGGCGGCTGGGTCTGGGGGACGCATCACGAGACCAGCACCGGGGTGCACAACGACCTGGCCGCCCTGGTGGCGGTGGCCGCCCGGAACGGGGTCCGGGTGTGCGTGGATTGCGTCAGCAGCCTGGGCACCGTCCCCGCGGACCTGAGCGGGGTCTACCTCGCGTCGGGCGCGTCCGGCAAAGCGCTCGGCTCGCTCGCCGGCCTGTCGTTCGTGTTCGCCGACCCCGCCGACCTGACCGGCCTCGACGCGGATCGCATTCCGACTTACCTGGACGTGCCCGCCACGCTCGCCAGCGTGGGGCCGCGGTTCACAGTGGTGTCGCCGCTCGTGCGGGCGATGGATGTCGCCCTGACGCCGTTCGACACCCCCGCCCTCCGGGCGGCGCGGTATCGGACCGTGGCCGAACTGGGCGGGTACGTCCGCCGGCGGCTGGTGGACGCCGGGTTGAAGCCGCTCGTCGCCGCCGCCATCGCCAACCCGTCGCTGGTCACGTTCGCCCCGCCGCCGCCGTATTCCGCCGCCGAGTTCGTCGCCGAATGCCGCAAGTGGGGCTACCTGATCGGCGGGCAAAGCGGGTACTTGGCCGAGCGGGGGCTGGTGCAGATCGCCGTCATGGGGGCCGTCACCCGCGACCAGGTCGAGCCGCTGCTGGACAAGTTAGCCGGTGTATAATGGCGGTGTCACCGGAGGTTAGCGGATGGCCATCGCCACGTTCGACACCCTGAAATTCGCCAACACACTGAAAGCCGCCGGCGTCCCGGACAAGCAGGCCGAAGCCGAAGCGGCGGCGTTCGCCGAAGTGATCCAAATCAACTTCCGCGAACTGGTGACGAAGGCGGACCTGGATCAGGCGGTGAAGGACCTCCGACGGGAGATCGGCGACCTCCGCACCGAAATCAGGCGGGACATCGCCGATGTCCGGGGAGAGATTGCCGACGCCCGCCAGGAGGCGCGGGTGTCGCTGAAGGAAGAGGTCGCCAAAATCGAGGTGAAGCTCACCCGAATTCAGGGCGAACTGGTTCTGATGAGGTGGATGCTAGGTGCCACACTCACGGCCGTGATGGGTATCTTCGTCCGGCTGTTCTTCTTCAAAATGAACTAGTGCTCTGTCCAGACTAAATTTTGGGATAGAGTCGCTTCAATTTTACCCGTGCTTTGTCGATGGTGAATTGCCAATCGACGGCTCGTTGTTTCTCGTCGACGCGGGTGGACCAGGCGGCGATTTCGGCTTGCCGCGTCGCGATTTCGCCGATCCGTCGGTCCTTCAAGCATTGGCTGGTCCGGCAACTCCATTCGCACTCGGCCACGTCGAGCCAACTGCCGTGCTCGGGGGTGTACACGAAGTCGATCCGCCGCACATAGTCGCGGGCCTTCTCGGGCGGCAAGGCTTCGCAAAACGCCCCCTTGGTGTGCGCGTTCGAGTTGTCGCAGACCAGCGCGATCCGCTCGACGCTGGCGTAACGCGCATCGAGCAGATACGCGACTTCCCGCGCCCAGTCGTCCTAGGTGCGACGCGGCCGAGCCGTCGCCTGGCGGAAGCCCGAGAGCGGTTCGGCAAACGGGAAAATGCTCGCCGTTCCCTTCCGTTCGCATTCGCAATCGACCCGCTCGGGATGC
>JAYTTN010000056.1:0-2685 GCA_043745295.1 Fimbriiglobus sp.
GGGCGGCTCGGCGGGAGCCTCGCCCTCCCGAATGCGAACCGTCAGCGGATCACCTTCCGCGAGAAGGTGACGATGAACAGGCCGAACAGCAGCGTGCCCATGACCGACTCGATCATGACCGGCACGTTCATCCACCCCTGGGCGATCTCGCGGATGCCGCCCATGCCGGACGTGAACACGCTCACACTGGTGATTAACCCGACCATCACCCTGTTCTCGGTGTTCAGCTTCGCGTCCGCCTTCGCGGTCTCGGCGTCGGCCGGTGACAGTCCGTCCACGTCCGCCGGGAACGGCAGCTTCTCCGAGTAGAACAGGTCGGCCCGCACGGCGTACAGGGCCGCGAACGCCAGGATGATGAGCAGGGCCGTGCGGATGGCCCGCGCCGGGTTGGTGCCGTACCCGCAGCCGACGTCCAGGAACAGCCAGTCGCCGAACGTCCGCCAGACGCTCCACGGCCGCCACAGGCTCCACGTCTTCGCCTGCCGCTGGTTCACCTTGAAGCGGTAGAACGCCCAGTCCTCGTGGTCGAACCGGTGCTGCTCCTGGAAGCACTTCTTCAGCAGCCCGTACTCGTGCATGGCGGTGGCGTGGTCGCCGGCCACCTCGCTGGCCAGCCGGCCGTCGATCTGGTCCGGCCGCACCAGGATGCGCTTGGCCAGCGCGTTCAGGAACGCGAACCGCATCTCCGGCCCCTGCACGATCCCCTCCAGGTAACAGAAGTCGTGCAGCTTCGCCTTGGACAGGTCGAGCATCTTGTGGAAGGTCGTGCCGTCGGCCTGGAACTTCTTGTCCACGTTCGACCCGCGGAACAGGAAGTCCTGGTGGAACACGCTGTTGGTCAGGTTGAATCCCTGGTCGCAGTGCAGCGAGCGGAAGTCGGCCTCGCCGCGGAAGTCGCAGTTCTTCACGTCCACCCAGCAGAGGAACTTGGCCTCCCAGAAGCTGGCCTTGGAATGGAACTCGCAGTCGGCGAACGTCAGCTTGCCCCGGAACTCCGCATGTGGGCAATTGAACACGCCCTTCACGGTCAGCCGGGCGATGAGCGCCTTGTTGAACGTGCTGTGGCCGAAGTCGAGACTCTTCTCGAACGTGGTCTTGCGGGTGAACGTCGGCCGCTCCAGGGTGCAGCCGACGATCTTCACGTCCTCGGCGAACGTGGCGGAGTCGAACTCCAGCCCGATGAGCTGGCAGTTGCGGAACTCGACGCGGTAGGCGAACGCGCCGCGGAACTTCATCCGCTTGACGCGGGCGTTCACGACCGGCTTGCCGGCCGCCAGCAGGTCGAACACCTGTTCCGGCGTCAGGTCGGTGCGGGTCGGGCCGTGGTCCTCGGTCGGCGCGTCCGGCAGCGGCGGAATCTGCGAGTCGTGATCGGACATGGAAACCTCTTGGGTCTAAGCGTTCCAGGGGCTTCCGCCCCTGGCTACATCCGACGGCCGCTCCGCGGCGAAGAACGAGAAGTCCGGAGCGGCGGCAGGTGCCGGGTTGTCGCCCCGGAGGGGCCGCCGACCGTAGCCAGGGGCGGAAGCCCCTGGAACCCGACCGCCGCCGGTCCCTCCGGGACGATATGGCCGGTCAGATCTCGGCCGTCACCTTCGGGAAGACCGCGCCGGCCTCGTCCAGTAGGGCCTCGTACTTGCCGGCGTAGCGGGTGCTGAAGTGGATCAGCACCAGCTGCTCCACCTTGGCGACCTTGGCCAGCTCGCCCGACTGGAAGGCCATCATGTGCTTGTACTGCTTCGCGCTCTTCTCCTGCGCCCGCGCGTAGAAGCTGTCGCAGTACAGCCGCCACGCGCCCTTGGCCAGCTTCACCAGCGTCGGCTTCAGTTCGTCCGTCAGCAGCGTGTCGGTGACGAACGCCACCCGCGCGCCGGGGCTTTCGACGAAGTACTGGTTCGCCAGGCTGGTCAGCGTGAACTGTCCGCCCTGGATGTCCAGTTTCGTCTGCCCGGCGGTGCCGGCGCGGAGCATCCGCAGCGCCTCTTGCACCCACCCGCCGGGGCGGAGCAGGCCGCCGGCTAGCTTGTCCGAATCCGGGTGGAAGCCGCTCCGCTCGGCCATCGCGTAGGCCAGGCATGGGACGGTGTGGTCCACGGCCACCGCCTCCACTTGCAGGCTGTCGTTCTCGTAACAGACGCGGCCGTCCCACTCGTGTTCGCGCACGTCCGGCGGCGGGAACCGTTTGGTGCATTCCAGCAGGGCCGTCCGCTTCTTGCCCGCCAGCAACTCCGTCACCTCGACCGCGATCTTCTGGAACGGGAAGAACGGGTACTCGTAGCTGTGGATGCGGTCGTACACTTTCCGAATGGTGTTCTCCGGCCCGAACAGGTGCAGCGTCTTGTCGCGGTCGATGTTCGCCCGCATGATGCGGTCCAGGCCGATGAAGTGATCGACGTGGTGGTGACTGATGAACACCGCCTCCAGGTCTCCCAGTTGCTGCATGGTCAGCGCGTGGTTGTCGCCGCCGTCGAACAGCAGGGCGTTGTCCGAGCCGGGGTAATCGAGGTACAGCACCGGGTCGCCGGTGGACCCGTTGACGAGCTGGACGGCGGAAAACGCGCGGGCGGCCATGACCGGACACCTCCGAACGGGGGGACAGGAGAGTATTCGACGGCGGCCGGCCGAGATTGCAAGGTGTGTTTGCGAGCCGCGACCGCGAGGGAGCGGCACCAGTGGCGAAGATGC
>JAYTTN010000057.1:0-2679 GCA_043745295.1 Fimbriiglobus sp.
CCGTATGGGGAGAGCGATGAAATCGACGGTCGAAGAAATCCGGCAACGCTTCGACGGCGACGTGGAGCGGTTCTCCAACCTCGAAACCGGCCAGTCGGCCACGGTCGATGCGCCGCTGGCGATGGCGCTCGTCGCACGGGCGGCGGGAGCCACCACGCCGCACGCCCGGCACGTCCTGGACGTGGGGTGTGGGGCGGGGAACTACACGCTCAAGCTGTTGGAGCGGTTGCCGGACCTGGATGTCACCCTGATCGACCTGAGCCAGCCGATGCTGGAGCGGGCGGCGAGTCGGGTCGGTCAGGCAACCGCCGGGCGTGTCACGACGGTCCAGGGCGACATCCGGGAAGTCGAACTTCACGACGGGCAGTTCGACATCGTGCTGGCTGCCGCCGTGCTGCACCACCTGCGGACGGACCAAGAGTGGGAGGCGGTGTTCGCCGCCCTCCACCGGGCGCTGTGGCCCGGCGGGTCGGTGTGGATTTTCGATCTGGTCGAGAGTTCGATCCCGGCGGTCAGCGGGGTGATGCGAGAGCGGTACGGCGAGTACCTGACGGCGTTGAAGGACCAGGCGTACCGGGACCGTGTGTTAGCCTACGTCGAGAAGGAGGACACGCCACGCCCGCTCGTGTACCAACTCGACCTGCTGCGGCGGGTCGGGTTCGCCCAGGTTGAAGTGCTACACAAGACCGTCTGCTTTGCGGCGTTCGGGGCGGTGAAGGCGTCGGCCACGAATTAGCGAAGGCCCGCTCCGTTCGCCATCTCTCGGAGGCTGAGGCGGGTTGATGAAAAGTCGGAAAGCGTGGAGTTGTGCGGGAGCGATGGGGGCGAGTCGAGCGGACCTTCCGGCGTAGCGATCTATCCAAGAATCTATCCAAGCCGATCTATCCAAGAAAATGTCCAAGTCGGCTGTCGTCGCAAGTCCTTGCCATTTCAGTGTTTATGGCGTTTTTCTAAGTACACCCAACAGGAGTCGAACCTGTAACCTTCGGTTCCGTAGACCGACGCTCTATCCAGTTGAGCTACGAGTGCGTGGTCAGAATTTTACGCGACAGGGGCGGGGTTGTCAACGCCGGCAGGTTCTGAGTGTCAGGCCCCATTAGAAATGTCCGCCGCATGTCCACAATAGAAATGTCCGCTATTGGGGCCATCGGGCGTCACCGTTTTCCGCCCCTTCGCCACGGGTGGTCGGCCGACGGCTTGCGGGGACCTGACCCGGACGGCGGCCGTCGCGGCCCCTTTGCCGTCTCTCGCTCCCTCCCCTCGCCAGCCTCTTCGCTTTTCTCGGCTGGGATCTCGCGGTACCGCAAGCGGTGGCTCCCGAACCGCATCACCACGCTCCCGTCCCGACGCTGCTCGATCACCACCCGACCGCCCCGTAACCCCGGCCGCGCCGGTGGCAGCAACTGGTAGTGCCGGTTCCCCCACCGCACCACGTGGTCGTTGCTCACCACCCGCTCCGCCTGGAGTGACAGGATCGACCCCAGGTCGTATTCCCGACCCAACTCCCGGTGACCATCCGTTGTCACTCGCGGGGCCACTGCGAACCGCCGGTTGTGTCCCGGCAGCAGCCCGGTCAGCACCTCGTTCGCCCGCTCGCACGTCCGCGCCTTCGCCAGCCGCAGCTCCTTTACCCACCGATCCTGGGCCGTCCCGAACGACCTCTCCACCCGTCCCTTCGCCTGCGGGCTGTGCGCCCGGATCGACCCGATGTCCAACGCCGCCAACGCCCGCCCGAACTGCGTCACGGCGTCCGGGTCGGCCGGCGGTTGACCCTTCTCGTGGACCTCGAAGAGGCCGTGCCGATCCGTGTACAGGGCCACCGGACGGCCGTACCTCCGCAGCCACCGCTCGAGCAGGTCCATGTGCGTCTCGACCGTCGCCGCCGGGTAGAACCGGGCCAGCACGCGACTGGTGGCGTCGTCGATCAGGGTGATCAGCACCACCGTCTCGCCGCGGCCTTCGAGCCAGTCGTGGATCGAGGCATCCATCTGCACGAGCTCGCCGAAGCAACCCCGCCGCGGGCGTCGCGAGCGGTGCGGATCGCGGTGCCGGCGACGGGTCCAGAGTCCCTCGGCGAGCAGCCACCGGCGGAGCGTTTCGGGCGGGACCTGGAACCCGTCGGCGGCCAGTTTCTCGGCGGCGAAGGTGGGTCCGAAGTCGGGGTACTTGCGGCGGTAGGCGGCCAGGACGCGGGTGCGAAGAGTGGGATCGTGGCGGCGATTGGACGGCCGACCCCGCAACCCATGCACCAACGCGGCATCGCCGGCGGCCTCCATCGCGCGTTGCATCCGACGGATTTGGCGAACACTTTTCTTCAGCAGGCGAGCGGCCTCGGCCTGGGTCCGCTCACCGCTCAACACGCCTCGCATGACGGTCAGCACGTCTCGCTCGCGACGACTCATCGGAACACGATCCGGTGCTTGTACCTCGTTCATCGAATGTCCCCTGGGCCTGAACCAGGCGGACATTTCTAACGAGTCAAGACCGGACATTTCTAATGGGGTTCAACACGCCGGCAGGTTCTGAGGGTGCGACCGGGTCTGGCAAAACTTTCGGGCGCTTCGGGGTCGGGTGGGTCAGACTGGAGGCATCCTCGCGCCCCGTCCGGAGTTGCCGCCGATGGGACCGATGCCCGAGCTCGACCGCGACGCCGTCGCCGCCGCCCTCCGCCTGAAGTTG
>JAYTTN010000058.1:0-2677 GCA_043745295.1 Fimbriiglobus sp.
GACAGCGTGTTGTCATCGCCGCGACCGACGGGAGCGGATCAACGACTCACTTCTTCATCTCCTCCTTCTCCTTGTCTTTCTCGTCTTTCAACTCGACGAGCTTCTTCTTGCCCGTCACCACGTCGAGGGTGTCGGCGGCAAAAAGTCGTAGCGTCGGGTCCGGCTTCCAGTCCTTCGGGGCCTTCTCCGGCTTCTTCTCGTCCCGCTTGCCGTCCTTCAGCGCGGTCAGCTCGGGCAGGGCGTCGGCCCCGCCCTTGGTGCCGACGGCCGCCACCGCCGTCATCGCCGCCGCCAGGATCGCCGGGTCGTCGTAATGCTCCAGCGCGTACCGGAGTTCCGACATGGCCGGGGCGGATCGCGGCCCTAGCGCAGTCAGCGCGTACAGCGCCTGGAGCCGCACGCCCGGTTCCTTCGGCTCCTTCACCTCGTGGGCGATCTTCTTGACGTTGTCGGCCAACTTGCGGTCGTCGTAGGAAAGCTGGAGCAGCCACAGCCAGACGAGGACGGCGTGGTCGTCCTCCAGAACCTTGCCGCCGGGCACCGCCGGCTCGACGCGGAGGGCCACCGGCTTGAGGAACTTCTCGATGGCCTTGGCGTACTCGGTCAGGTCCTTCACCTTGGGCGGGCCGAGCATTAAGAGGGACTGCACCGCCGCCACGCGGACGGCGGCGCACTTGTCCTTCATCAGGATGTTCAAGAGGATGTCGGTGGCCGGCTCATACGGGTTGCCGGTCCAGTCCGGCTTGCCGTCCTTCTCCGGCGGCACGCCGACCGCGCCGAGGGTCTGTGCGACGGCGTGGCGGGTGGCCCACGAGAAGTCGGTGGCCATCATCCGCAGGGTGCCGGGCGACGGGTTGGTCAGGCTGCCGACGGCTTTGTGCGCGTCCGCCCCGAAGGTGGCCAGGGACTGCACGCAGTACAGCCGCAGGGTGCTGCCCGGAAGGGTGTCCGCCATCACGTTCATCAGCGCCCCGATCACCTCGCGCGACGCCGTCCGCAGTTTGGCCATCTTCTTCTTCTCTTCCGGTGTCGATTTGTTGTCGTCGATGCGGAAGTCGAAGCCCAGGTTGGTCACGATGCTGATCGCCGCCACCCGGATGCTCGGGTCCGTGTTCTGGTCCCGGATGATGACGCACAGCGGGGCGATGATCGGCTCGCGGGCGTCCGGCCCGAACAGCGGCAGCACGCGGATGGCCGCCTCGCGGAACTGCGGATCCTTGTGCGCGAGCGCCTCCTTGACCCACTCGGAGAGGTCGCGGCCGGCGATCAACTTCGGGAACTTCGGCTTCCCGTTCGGGTCGGCCGGCGGCACGTTCACCGACTCCGGGCCGACCGGCGGGGTGGGGTTTACTGGTGGCAGCCCGACCATCGGGCCGGGGGCGACCGGTTCGTCCGGGGGCAGTGGGGCGGGCGGGTTCATCGGGCGATGGACTTCGGCCGGCGGCAGCAGTGGGATGGTGGGGATCGTGATCGGCGGCAGCGGGTCGGGCATCTTCGGCGACGGGGGCGGATCGACGGGGAACGGCGGGGACGTAATCTCGGCGACCGGCTCGGACTTCACCGGGTCCGGTTTGCCGCAGCCGACCGCGAACGACAGCAGCCCGGCGAACACCAGCGCCGACGGAACGAATCGGGAGGAGGGCATCGGATGACTCCAGCGCGAAGAGACCTACCTATTTCAAGATACGCAACCCGACACTTACACCGCAACGGTGTTTTCGGCGGAACGTTGGCGGCGGGGTGCGGTTACAACGGTTTGCGGCGGGGCACGCATCCTCCAACGCCGCATGTCGAAATGAGACCGCCCGGCCGAGTGAATTGACCGAAACCGTGATCGGGCGGCCGGCTCCCCACTGACTCGCGGGTAAACGGGGCTGTTCACCGAGGTTGGTTTGAGCATCCCGGACGAACGCAAGCCCCACCTGACTACGGCGGCGAAGGATGCACGACGAGATGTTGAAGGGGTAAAGCGTTCGGCGGGTGGAATACTCCCCCGAATTCGGCCCTCACCCGGTTGCTGCGCAACCATCCTCTCCCTGTGTTCTTGCCCTGGCAGGCAGGCGGGAGAGAGGGTTGGCGGACTCTGGCTCCCCACTCCCAGTTCCCGCGAAACGCGGAACGTCTGAAGGAGAGGGGTTGGGGGTGAAGGCCGAACCACCACCGGAAAAATCCGGCCGCATTTCCGAAAAAAATGTTTGACAGCACCCCCCCGGTCGTGGAAGATGCTACCAAATTGCCATTAGCTCAATTCCGAGCAACGGACATAACCCCTTCCCCAACCACTCCTGCGACGCGCTGTCGCCGTTAGCGTCGGGTTGCTGCTGCTCACGGCGGCCGGGTTGAAGTTGTACGGGTGGAACGTGTCCCCCTTCGCCCAATACGGCTGGCTGCTGTCGCCGTCCGTGCAGACCGCCGCCGTTGGCTGGGAATTGTTCCTCGGCGGCTGGCTCGTCAGCGGAACAGCCCGCCGGATGTCGTGGCTGCTGGCGCTGCTCACCATCACCGCGTTCGCGGGTGTCAGCGGCTACCTCGGCGTCATCGGGCAGGCGAAGTGCGGCTGCTTCGGCGTCATCGAAGCCAGCCCGTGGGTGGCGTTCGGCGTCGATGTCGGCGTGGTCGCGCTGCTGGCGGTGGCCCGGCCGAACCCGGAGCCGAGCGGCATCGTGGGGCTTCGCTG
>JAYTTN010000059.1:0-34720 GCA_043745295.1 Fimbriiglobus sp.
GGCCCAGCGGAACCACATCGGGCTGGCGCTGCGGGCGTTCCTGCGGCTGGAGATCCACTGCTTCGCCGCCGGCGTCAGTTGGGTGGAGGCGAAGACGGCCATCCTCCGGGATGCCGTCCGGAAGTACCTGGAGCAACCCCGCTACCGACTCCCCAAACCGGCAACTGCGTAACACCTATCCCGTATGGCCTCTGAGCCGGTGGGGATGGCGACTCGCGGTGGGGGCGGGGCGCTGGCGGCGGCGACCTCGAAGGCAGCCACCCGCCGGAGCCGCCTCAAGAGGAGGGCGACACGTTCGGCCAGTTCGGTTTCGAGAGTGCCCTCCGCCCCCAAGTCCGCAACCACCCCGGCCCGAAATGCCACCCACTGGGTCGAATCCTCGCCTGGTAGCACCGGGTTTACTGCCCGGATCCCGTGGGCAACGGCGTTCATTCGCGACTGCGTCTTGCCGTCGGCCGTGCGGGGGCCGGTCGAGTTAGCAGCGTTCCGGGCGTTGGCTGTCAACCTGTGGGGCGAGATCACGATGATCCTCGGTGGGGCGTTTCCGCCGAACGAACCCACCTGATTCTACCCAGCCCCGGCGTTGAAACGGTTGTTCTCGGCCAAAGTTCTGATCTGGCTTCCTTGCGTGGAATCCCAATTGTTGCGAGCATGGATCACGGCTTGACCTCAACTTTAATTTTGGTGCCAATAACCAAAAGGCGTAATGACAGGTTAGTTAAACGCCCTCAGGATTTGTTGACGGTGGGACTTCGAATTCCGACAACCCGGACACTTCGTCAAACTGGGCGTGAGGAACTCCTCTCTACTCGTCGCTGGCAGCGGTTCACGCCCCTGGTGGCAGCCGTGACGGCTTGCCCCCGGCAACGGCCTTTACGAGGAAGTCGAGGATGCCGTAGCCCTGCTGCCGACACGGCGCCACGACCGTCAGGATCCGCTCGACGAACCGGCCGCCCCGCTCGCCGTGCCGTACCTGGGCCTCTGCCAAAATATGGCGTGGCGTACCGCCCGCTCGGCGGCATTGCTCGTCGGCTACCGCCCTGCACGGCCACCTGATCCCGGTGTGGAAAGCGGTCTTCTTCTACCCGAAGACCAACGAGGTGATCTTGAATCGTCTAATGTAGAAAATTGACAAGATGACTTGACGATCACCTCCGCACTTCCGAGTACACCTTCCGGAACGAAGAACTGCGAAGGCGATGCAGGGGAGATCGGCTTCGAGTGTCGGAAGTTGGTACGCTTCGGCTAACCGGCCGGAGCGACGTGTCAACTCGCCGCCGCGCACGGCCCAAGTCCCGCCGCCACAGTCGTCGAGGCTCAAGCGATATCCGTTGCCGAGTCTGAACCCGCCAGAGTGGTTCAGGAATGATCCGTCTGGGTGGAAGGCGATCCGGACACCGGACGCCTTTTCCCACGTCCCGACGAGCCAAGCCGGATGCTCGGCCGCAAAGCGACTGCCGCAACAAGTAGTGCAAGAAATACAGACACGCCTCCACTTGGTATGACCGTGGTTACCAATCGCGTGGGGTTCGGTCAAGGCGTTCGCGCCGGACGGTCTGACCGTAGCCGCTAGCGAGAAAAAAGGGCAAATCGTCGTGTGGAACTGAGCGTGAGTCGAGCGGGCGACTTCTGCGTTGGCGAGAGGCTGGCCAGCCCTCAGCCTCATTGCCGGAAGCTCCGCGCCACCAGACGTTCGAGGTGCTTGGCCGCACACCGCTTCATCGTGACTAGTCGCACCAACTTACCTTGCCGCGAAAAACGAGCCATTCAACCCAAACGGTTAAAGCCCGGATATTTCTGCACACGAAGTTCACTTCCAGCGGACCGATTGCTGAGGTGTCAAACGAATAACATGCCTGTCATGCCGATTGTAGTGATTTTAGCGATCAGCTTTTGTCCGGAAATCTCCTAGCAGACAAACCGTACTTGTCGGGTCGTATGGCGGGAGCTTATCTTTTGATCAGACGGGCAATAAAACGAACCCGCAGCACTGTGAATTGATTGCGAGTTGAGTCCTTCACACGAAGCGGCCAATTGTCATGATCACTCGCGAGTCCATGCTGGAGTCTTGTCAAAGACTCGACTCGCTGTTGCTGCCGGCGATTCAGTTGGCGGAAGCCCGCTTCGGCCTCCGATTCGGCGACGACCCGTACCGGGGTCTTGCGGTGGACGGCGGAGCCGCACAGGTGGGGGTTCTGGTTCGTCGCGGTCTCCCTCCGGAACTGACGGCGTGGCCGCGAACGGTCGCCGCCGACGGCTTCTTCCAGACCCTCAAAAAGGTGTGCAAGCCGCTGACGGCGACCGATTTCGGTCTCCTCCTGCTCGCCCTGGCCCCCGACCTCGACTCGATCTACGAGCGGCGGTTCGGGTTCCTTCACGACGATGTGACCCGGCGGCGGGCGAGCGTGGAGTTGGCGGAGTCGCTGTTCGACCCGACCGGGGCGGACGGGGTGAGTGGCCGCCTCGCCGAGGCCGCCCCACTGATCGCCCACCGACTACTCGAACTGGCGGATCCGGCGGACGGCCGCACCGGCTGGCACGCCAAGCAACTCCGGCTGGACGAACAGTTCTCCCGCTGGCTGTTCGGCGTCGGCACGCTCGACAGTCGGCTGTTCGGCGTCGCCGAGTTGCGACCGGCGAGCGGCGACGCGGAGGCCTGTCGGGTTCCGGATCGGCTCTGCCGGACCCTCTCGCGGGTCGCGGCCGCCCCGCCGGTGCGCGTCCACCTGCACGGGCCGGACGGCCACATCAACCTGCGGGCGGCGGAAGCCCTCGCGCGGCTGGTTAACAAGCGCGTCCTGCTGGCCGACGCGGGGCGACTAGCGACCGCCGAGCGGCCGGCCGACGTGGCCACCCGCCTCGTCCGGGAGGCCCGCTGGTTCCAGCACGTGCTGGTAATCGGAGGCATCGACGCGCTGAACGCGCCGGAGCGGCAGAAGGCGTGGGATCAGGTGGCCGAGGTACTGGCTCGGCACCGCACCGGCCACCTCGTGGTGATCGGCCACGGCCCGCGGGTGCCGCCGTCGTCCTCGCCCCTCGGCCTCGTCGGCATCGACATCCCGCTGCCCGACGCGGACGAGCGGTTCGACCTCTGGGACGAGATACTGGCGTCCGCCGCCTGCCGGCTGAGCGTGGACGACCGGCGGGTTCTGGCCGAGCGGTATTCGCTCACCCGCTCGCAGATCGAGTCGGCCACGGCCGACGCGGTCGCCCGCGCCAAGTACCGCCAATACCAGGGCGGGAAGGCGGCCGAGTCGGCGGTCACGTTCGACGACGTGTCGATCGCCGCCCGCTCCCAGGGCGGCCAGGATCTCGAGACGCTGACGACCAAGATCGCGCCGAAAGTCACCCTGGACGACCTCGTCGTCCCGGCCGACGTGCGGCAGCAACTCGACGAGATCGTCGCGCGGATGGAGAACCGCCCGTGGGTCCTCCGCGACTGGGGGTTCGCTCGCCTGCACAGCTACGGGCTGGGGGTGAACGCGCTGTTCACCGGCCCGTCCGGCACCGGCAAGACGATGGCCGCCGAGGCCCTGGCCAAGGCCATCGGCAAGGACCTGTACCGGATCGACCTGACATCGGTGGTGAGCAAGTACATCGGCGAGACGGAGCAGAAGCTGGAACAGGTGTTCCGGTCGGCCGAGGCGACGCAGGCGGTGCTGTTCATCGACGAGGCCGACAGCCTGCTGGGCAAACGGTCCGAGGTGAAGGACGCGCACGACCGGTACGCCAACCTGGAAGTGAGCTACTTGCTCCAGCGGATGGAGCGGTACGACGGGCTGATCCTGCTGGCCACGAACCTCGCCGGCAACCTGGACGACGCCTTCCTCCGGCGGATGGCGGCGGTCGTCCACTTCCAGCAGCCGTCGGTCGACGAGCGCCGCCGGCTGTGGCGGAAGGCGTGGCCGACGGACGGGTGCGGCAAGGTGACCGTGCCGCTCGCCGACACTCCCGGCTACGCGCTCGATTACGAGTTCCTCGCCGAGCGATTCGCGCTGACCGGCGGCAACATCCGCAACGCGGTGCTCGCGGCCGCGTTCTCGGCGGCCGCCCGGAAGCACCACCCGTTCGTGACGATGAACGACGTGCTGCTCGGCGTCCGCCGCGAGTTCCAGAAACTCGGCCAGACGATGACCGACCGCGAACTCGGCCTCGACCTGTTCGCCGTGCCGCCACCGCCGTTACCGAAGGCGGCGACGAAGCCCGAGACCCTCAAGGCCACCGGCATCTCGGCGGCCGAGTACGCGGAGGTGCACGGTGTGGCCTGACGGGCCGGCGGCGGCCGGCGAACCGTTGACGCCGACCCTGCTCCTGAAACTGCAACGGCAGGTCGGCAACCAGGCGGTGCTGCGGTTGCTCCGGGCCGTCCGTCGTCGCGACGGCGGTTCGGCGAGTCCGCCGGATGACGGGCACGGAACGGCTCATCCGGACGTGGAAGACCGGGCGGAATCGATCCTCGACGCGGACCGGGATGGCTTGGCGAGGTCGTGCGGCGAAGCGGAATCGGACGCCGAGTGCGATGGGTTCGAGTCGGCCGCCGAGTGCGAGTCCTGGATGGGCAAGGCGGATCGGGCGTCGGGCGACCGTGAACGGATGGCTCCCGACGACCACCTCCCGTGGTGGCGACGGTTGTGGCGGTGGCTGGTGCGGCTGGTCCGTCGGGTGTGGCGGGCGGTGACGTTCCGGCGGGCTTCGGGCGAACGCAACCGGGGGTGACGCCGATGGCACGGAAAGTATCCCACCGCCGACTGCCGACCGCGCCGCTCCAGCGGGCGAGCGCCGCCCCGTCGTCGCCGGCGACCCTGTCCCGGAGCGCGAGCAACCGCGGCTTGGCCACCCTGTTCCGGATGGCGAACGCGAAGACGCAGCCCAGTGCGGTGACGGACGTAGGCGGGGATGAGATTGTGGACGCCGGCCCCATTGCCGGGGCACCGCTACCGGAGGGGGGCATCGCCGAGGAACAGGTCGTGACGGATGTTGTCTGCCCGGAGGCGGGCCTCTCGTATTCTCTCGTCGAACAGTATCAGAAGGAGTGCGGCGAATTCGTCCAGAGTATTAACTGGATCATTAACAATGGCCGTTCCGATACGAATGGCTTTATCGTTCAGCAAGTAAATATCGACCAGGCTGTCGCCAGTTGCGACGGAAGAGACCTTTCATTCAAGAAAACCTACTGGGAGGCGTGGCCGATCGTAGAGGGCCGGATCGCCAGCGTGTGGGGGTGGCTTTTCGGAGGGGCGGGGAACGACTCGTTCGGTTCCCTCCCGACCGGAAACGCGAAGGGTACGAAGCGGGAGGACGGATACGCCAAGTTCATGCCGGGCTACATGGAGCCGCGAGGCTGGCACGATTTCGTACCGGAGGCCGGGGACTTGGCGGCCACCACGACGCAGCCGCCTGGGTGGGACACGTCGGGTACGGTTCATCGCGGCATGGCGGTCGATTTCAACTGTTGCCAAGACCAGAAGTGATCGATTTCTCCATCGATACTCCGCGTTCGAGTTTCGGTAACAGGATGTCAATCTCTCTGGCAAGAAGCGTACGGTTTCGACTCGCAAACATGTGAAAGCGACACGAACACTCATGCTCCCGCTGTTCACCCAACTGCTGAAGGACTACCTGGTGCGACAGAACGTCGCCCCGGCCGGGGGCGGCGCGACGCCGGCGGGGCGGATCGTGCTGGGGCCGCCGGATCGGACGTTCGCCACCGGGGTGGCGCAGGGGCAGACGGTGAACGTGTACCTGGCCGACATCCGCGAGAACCGGCGGCTCCGCACCAACGAGCGGTTCCGCGAGTCGCCCGGCGTCGGCGCGCGGGAGCTGGCCGTCGAGACGCTGTACCCGGCGTGGGTGGACGCCCACTACCTGATCACCGCCTGGGACACCGCCGCCGACCAGAGTATCCGCGCCCTGAAAGAACACGAGGTGCTGTCGAACGTCTCGTCCGCGCTCCTCGCCGGCGACCCGTTCACGCCCCGCGAGGTCTATCCGGACCCGACCGACGCCCAGCTCGCCACGGCGGCCGTCGTCCGCGACGCCGCCCGCAATGCCGCGACGCAGGCCGGGCTGACCCCAAGCCAGGCGGCGGCGGCCGGGGATGCGGCCGCCGACCGGGAGCGGCAGCGGATCACCGACCTGGTGCTGGCCCCGCTGTTCGCCTGGCCGCGGGAGTTCTGGCTGCCCGGTCTGCCGTACCAGGTGCTGCCGCCCGACGGCTTCCCGAAGCTGTCCGAGTTCTGGACCACGATGGGCACCGGGAGCGTGTGGAAACCGCTGGTGTACCTGGTCGCGGCCGTTCCGGTGGCGCTGCGGGCGCGGTTCGAGTTCCCGCTGGTCACCAGCATGACCACGGCCTTCGGGCAGACGACCGACCCGCGGGGCGGGCGGCTCACCCCTGGCACCGAGCGGGAGTGGTATCAGATCGGCGGGTTCGTGTCCCGACTCGAAGGCCCGCTCAAGTTGCCCGTGACGGGAGCCAAGGTGGTGCTGCAACTGTCCGGTGACGCGACCGTCGTGCCGGAGGTGGACCCGATCCCGCTCCAGGAGACGCGGGCCGACGACGAGGGCAAGTACCAGTTCCTGTTCGCCGGGCCGCTCCGGACGACGGATCACGACGGCCGGCTGCGGGATTACCAGGTGGTGGTCCGCTCGTCCGGGTTGAGCGACGCCGAGATGATCGTGAAGTTCGACCCCCTCACCCCGTTCCCGCACGACGTGGTGATGCGGCGGCTGTGACCGCCCGTGGCGGACCGTCCCGTAACCCGAACCCCCGACCCAGGAGTACCAGCATGGCCGTCGCGGTGTCTTATCCCGGCGTCTACATCGACGAGTTCGCGCCCGGCGGGCCGATCCCCGCCGCCGGCACGAACGTCACCGCCTTCCTCGGGCCGCTGCTCAAGGGGCCGGTGGTGGGAAAGAAGGGGCCGATCAAGGAGCCGGTGAAGGTGACGAGTTGGGACCAGTTCAAGATGACGTTCGGGGCGCGGCCGTCGCCCGGCTTCTTCACCTGGTACGCCATCCGCGGGTACTTCGAGAACGGCGGCACGGCCTGTTACGTGTACCGGGTGACGAACGCCGAGTACGCGGCGGCCACCATCCTCAACGCCGGCCAGGCCGTCCTCGCCGACATCTACGCGGTGGACGCGGGCGAAGTGACGACGCCGATCCAGGTGGTGTTCCAGACGCCGCCCGTGCCGCTGCTGCCGGCCGGGGCGATCCTGTTCCGTGCGACCGTGCCGGCCACCAGCGTGGACGGCAGCCAGATCAAGATCGACAAGTCCACCGCCGCGTCCGGCCCGCCGAACGACGCCCGCATGTTCCGCGTCGGCGACTGGGTGGTGGTGAGCGTGAACGGCCAGGCCCTGGGCAAGCCGGCGCGGGTGCGGACGGTGACCCCCGACGGCCTGATCATCGACGAGAAGTACGGTGCGGTGGCGAACGCCGAGGTGAAGCTGGTGTACAACGTCGGCGGCGAAGTCCGCGTGCTGGTGCCGCTGGCCAATCCGGCCGACCAGCTCCCGCCCGGCGCGCTGGGCGTCGGCACCACGGTCCAGTTCACCAGCCCCATTTTCAACGGGCCGGACACTACCGACACGCAGGTGATCGACGCCACCCGCGCCGAGCAACTGACCAGCGACTTCCGCACCTACCGGCTGACGCTGCGGGACGGGTTCCGCACCCAGGTCGATCCGACGCCGGGCATCCCGGTCACGACGCTCACCTTCCACGTCGACATCTCCCAGGGCGGGTCGCCGCTGCGGTTCAACCACCTGTCCGCCGACCCGGCCAGCGACCGGTACTACGTCGATTCCATCAACCGGGCGGGGCACTTAGTGCGGATCGTCGCCCGCGACCCGATGCCGTTCGTGCCGCCGGAGGGGGTGGTGCCGGCCCCGCTCCCGGTGGCCGTCGTGGGCGGCACGGCGGAGACCCTGAACGGGCTGTCCGACAACGACTTCATCGACGGGCTGAACCACATCCGCCGGCTCGGCGACGTGCGGCTGGTGAGCATCCCCGACGGGTACCCGCGGGCGGACGGGGCGACGCCGCGACTGACCTCGGCCGTGCAGGCGGCGATGATCGCCCACAGCGAGCAGATGGGCGACCGGTTCGCCGTCATCGACGCCCGCCCGAACCTGGAGTTGTTCGGGGGGGGCAGCATCGAGACCCAGCGGGGCGCGCTCGACTCGGCCCGCGGGTACGCCGCCCTGTACTACCCGTGGGTGCGGGTGAACGCGGCCGGCAGCGGCCCGCCGCTGCTGGTGCCGCCGTCCGGCCACGTGTGCGGGCTGATGGCTCTGGTGGACAACACCAAGGGGGTGTTCAAGGCCCCGGCGAACGAGATCCTGCAGGGCACCATCGGCGTCGAGCGGACGATGACCGACGCCGAACACGGGCTGCTCAACCTGCAGGGGATCAACGTCATCCGCGTGTTCCGCGAGGGCGGCCGCCCGTACGTGTACGGGGCGCGGACGACGGCCACCGACCTGAACTGGAACTATGTGAACATCCGCCGGCTATTCCTGTTCCTGGAGAAGTCCATCCAGACGGGCATCCGGTGGGCCGTGTTCGAGCCGAACAACACCAAGCTGTGGCAGAAGCTGAAGCAGTCCATCTCCGCCTTCCTGATCACCCAGTGGAAGGCCGGCGCGCTGTTCGGGAACAGCCCGAAGGAGGCCTACTACGTCCGCATCGACGAGGTGCTGAACCCGTTCGAGGAGCAGCGGCAGGGGCGGCTGAACATCGAGATCGGCATCCGCCCGTCGTACCCGGCCGAGTTCATCATCGTCCGCATCGGCATCTGGGACGGCGGCGCAGTCGTGTCCGAAGGATAACCCCACTCACCCCGTACCCACGCCACTCGCTGGCTGGAGGAGGTAGCGCGCCATGGCCGACCGCAGGGATAACGACCCGTTCGCGAATTACAACTTCGTGGTCGAGATTGCTGGCATCCAAACGGCCGGGTTCAAGGAGGTGACCGGCCTGGACTCGAAGATCGAGGTGATCGATTACCGCGAGGGCGGGGAGACGATGTTCCCCGTCCGCAAACTGCCGGGCAAGGTGACGTATTCGAACATCGTCCTGAAGGTGGGCGTGACCACGTCCACCGAACTGTTTGACTGGCACCAGCAGTGGGTCAAATCGGAGACGACCGCCGCCCGCAAGACCCTGAGCATCGTCCTCCGTCACCGCAACAGCGACACGGAAGTCCGCCGGTGGAACATCCGCGAGGCGTGGCCGGCCAACTACATGGGGCCGACGTTCAACGCCGAGGCCCACGAGGTGGCCATTCAGACGCTCGAACTGGCCCACGAAGGCATCAACCTGGAGTAAGCCGCCGCGACCCCCGCGCCGGATTCGGACACCCCTACACCCTTAAGGAGAACGAACGTGGCCCTTGACATCCATGACAAGTTGCAGATCGACACCAGTATCAAGCTCACCTTCCCCGGCGTGGACATCAAGGAGATCAAGTTCACCAAGCAGATTGAGGTGGAAGAGTCCTCGCGCAAGCGGGTGATCGTCGAGCCGGCCCCGGCGGACCCGGACCTGTGCGGCATGGCGACGGCGATCAAGACCGACGGGAATCCGAGCATGGATCCGGCCAAGCAGGACATCGTCCTCATCGTGGTCAAGCTGGCCAAACTCGATGCCAACAAGGGGATCCTCCCCGTGCTCATCGGGAACAAACCGTTCAGACCCGCCGATGCCCCCAAGGACAAGGACTCGTTCAAGCTGGAAGGTGAAGGGAGCGTCGCGTTCTGGCAGACGGAGGGCGACAAGTTCAAAGTCGTCAGCGACACCTCTCCCGTGTACGTCTTCAACCCGAACAAGGTGCAGGTGGTTCTCGACATCTACTACGGCATCGCAAAAGCCGCCGGAGGCGGAGCCGGTAAAGGCGATGTCAAGAAGGACGACAAGAAGCCGCAAGGAATGTGAGTCCCGTTGACCCTCCCTCCCCTTGGGTGGCACCCGCGCTATGTTCCGCACCGAGTACGAGTTCGTCTTGCCGCACGGCTACCTCGACGAGGACGGGGAGCTGCACCGCGAGGGGGTCATGCGGCTGGCCACCGCCGGGGACGAGATCCTGCCGCTGAAGGACCCGCGGGTGCAGAAGAACCCGGCGTACCTGGTGGTGATCGTCCTGTCCCGCGTCGTGACCCGACTCGGGAGCCTGCCGGGCGTGTCCACCAAGACGATCGAAAACCTGTTCGTCGCCGACCTGGCCTTCCTACAGCGGCTTTACAACGACGTCAACCGCGTGGACGCGGACGCCTCGGCCGACGGCGGCGGGGCGGCCGGCGGGAGTGCCCCCCACCCGGGGGGCTATTAGGCTACCCAATCGGCCAGTTGGTCGAGGAAGTAGCCTTCGTCGCGTACCACTTCCACTGGGCGCACGCGGAAGTCATGGACCTGGAACACGCCGAGCGGCGGCGGTGGGTCGCCGCCATCTCGGCCATCAACGAACGGATGAACGGCGCATGATCTCGTCCCGGCTACACCCGCTCGGAACCGCCGCGTTCCGCCCCGTCGTCGGGGGCCTGTCCCGACCGCACGTGGCGACCGGCTTCCGCCCGGTCGTCGCCGGTCAGTACCTCCGCGCCGACCAGCAACTGGACGCCTCCGCGCTCACCTACTTAAACCCGGTGCCGACCGGGACAGGCGGGGTTCACCTGTCGGTCGTCGTGTCGCCGAGGATCGTCTGGCAGGTGATGAACGCAATCCCTGCGGAAGCGACAGCGCGGCGGATCGGCGGCGGGTTCGGAACGGCCGCCGGCAAGCCGACTGGCCCCTCGGCGGATGCAGGAGCCGCGCCGCCGCCTGCGTCGATACCGGCGAACCGCTTCCCGCTGCTCCGCGACACGGTTCACACCGCAGCGTCGGGGCCGAAAGGCGACGACCGCTTCATGGTCTTCCGGACGCACGCGGTCGCCGTATCGGCACCGTTGCCGACGAATGACGGGTCTCAGGTTCGACCCGATGGCCAGCCAACCGCCGCTCCGTCACACGTCAGTGGGTCGGTGCGGATGGCGACCGCCGACCGCCTCGCATGGCTCCGCGAACTGGCGGAACGGACTACCGCCGGGAAGAACACGTTCGCCGCTGCGCGTCGCGCCGCCGCGATGAGCCGCGACACGATCGAGTACTCGCCCGTGGTCCTCACGCTGCGAACGGGAGCCGACGGAACGCACGAGCCGACGGACACCGCGCCGCGTAACGCCTCCTGGGCATCGGCCTTCGCGGGGCGAATCGGCCGGAGTCGGACGGTGTGGCGCGACGCGCCGGCAGCCCCCGACGACCGGAGTCCGAGGATCGGGGACGAGTTGTCGGTCAACGTGGTGGTCGGCCGGACGCTCCGCCGGTTCGCCCGCGACACGACACTGACAACCCAGGAAACGATTCGGCAGTCCCGCAGCACTCGCGAATCGACGACGGCCGAGATGACGTTCGGCCGAACCGCCAAGGTCGGCGCGTACCGGCCGGCGACACTCGTGCCCGCGATCGACCGCGTGTCCCCTTCCGAGAGCGGCTCGGCGGCGGGTACGGAATCGATCCTCGTCGGGTCGCGCACGGCCGGCGCGTTCGCCGACGCGGTGGTCGCCCGGCTGATCCGCACGGATGCCGGCGGAATGACGTCGGCCGCCGCGCCGCCGGTGCCGGCCGTCGTCCGCACTCGCGGGGAGTCATCCGCCGCAACGGCGAGACCGGTGCCGGCGGAATCGGCGACGTTCGCCCCCGACCCCCGGCTTCCGGTGCAATCGCCCCCGCCGGGTCTGCCTCCGGACCTGGTGCAGCGGCTGACCGAGCAGGTGGTGCAGTCGCTCGACGCCCGCGCGCTGGCGGCCCGCGAACGCATGGGGAGGTTCTAACCGATGGCACTCCAGAAAGCGCGGATCGAGAACACCAACCGGCCGGGCGATCCGTTCGACGTGCTGTTCAACCCGGAGCAGTACACGCTCGACCGGAAGAACACGTTCGCCCAGATCACGGTGCACGGGCTGAGTTCGCCGCTGCTCCAGTTCTCGCACGGGGACTTGAAGACACTCCAGATGGAGCTGTTCTTCGACTCGCGGGAGAAGCACGGCGTCGGCACCGTCACCCGGACCGAGGCGAACACCGACGTGCGGCTGGTGGTGGACCCGTTCCTGAAGCTGATGGACATCGACCCGAAACTGCACGCGCCGCCGGTCCTGCTGTTCCTCTGGGGGTCGCTCACCTTCCGGTGCGTGCTGGCGTCCGCGAGCCAGCAGTACGTGACGTTTCACCGCTCCGGGTATCCCCTCCGGGCCAAGCTGAACGTGACCTTCCAGGAGTACACGAACGGCGAGATGGAGGCCCGACAAGTCGGGCGAGAGACGGCCGACTACACGAAGTCGCGGCAGGTGAACGAGGGGGACACGCTGCCCGGCATCGCCCAGGCCGAGTACGGCGACGCCACCCTGTGGCGGCCGATCGCCCTGCGGAACGGGCTGGACGACCCCCGCGCCTTGACCGTCGGCCGGCGGCTGGTGATCCCGCGGCTGCCCTACCGGGCGGCCGGCTCCGACCAAGTATTCGGGTGACCCATGCCCCGCGAGTTGTACGTGCCGGACTTCCGGGTGCTGATCGACGGGGCGGAGATGCGCGAGCTCCGGCGGGCAATCACGTCCGTGTCCCTGACGACCGGCCTGGAAGGGGCCGACCGGGTCGAACTGGTGGTCGCGAACCAGGCCCGCTTCTGGGTGGACGACCCGCGGCTGGAGGTGCGGCCGAAGGACGGCAAGCAGCAGGCGTTCGAGCTGCACCTGGGCTACCTGCCGGGCGAGTTGGAGCCGATGTTCTTCGGCGAACTGACGGGGCTGACCGCCAGCTTCCCGAGCAGCGGGATGCCCCAGTTGACGGTGACGGCCCAGGACAAGCGGCACCGCATGAAGGAGTCCAAGCGGAACGCCATGCACACGACGGCCGAGACGAAGGGGAACAAACCGGTGCCGGACGCCCAGTTGACGACCGACGTCGCCCGCGTCCACGGGCTGACGGTGCGGCGGGACGAGGTCGGCGGCAAGCTGGCGCGGATGGTGGACGCGGCGATCCAACTGGAACTGGGCGGCGATCCGGACTCTCAGCAGAAGGGCAGCCGCCGCCAGGCGAACGAGACGGACTACGACCTGCTCCGCCGGATCGCCCGCGAGAGCGGCTGGGAGATGGTGGTGGACCACACGGCCGCCGGTGCGGGCAAGGTGCTCCGCTTCATGCAGCCGTCAGGCAGCACGAGGGCCGAGGTCGAACTGGAGTACGGGCTGTCGCTCATCGACTTCACGCCGAAGGAGAGCGTCGTCGGCCAGGTGCGGTCGGTGTCCACCAGCCTGAAGGTGCCGGCCACCGGCGTGCGGCAGGGGGTGAAACTGGAGGTGAACGACGACCTCACCCAGCTGACCCTGTCCGTGACACCCGACCCGCCCGCGCCGCCGCGGACGGCGAAGCCCGAGGACGCGGTGGTCATCCAGGAGCCGCTCACCCCGGCGACCGCCCCCCGGCGGCTGCTGGGCGAACTGCTGACGCGGACGAACGAGCGGCTGACCGGGTCGGGGAGCACCGTCGGCGACCCGCGGATCAAGGCCGGCACGGTGCTGTCGCTGACCGGAATGGGCCTGCGGTTCGGCGGCCTGTACCGGGTCACGTCGGCCACCCACAGCATCGACTCGGGCGGGTACAAGACGCGGTTCGACGTGCGGAAGGAGGTCGGCCTGAACGGCCTGAACACCCGCGTCCAAGGCGCGTCGCCGGCCCGCAAACCGTCCCCGAAAAGCTCGTAACGGAGGTGTGCCGTGGGTCCGTCGGATGCCGATTCGGTCGATACGGTCGGCGGCGGCCAGCCCCTGTCGGGCGTCGCCGTGGCCGAGGTGCTGAGCAACATCGACCCGACGAACCAGGGGCGGGTGAAGTTGCGGCTGCCGTGGATGCCGGGGGTGGAGCCGTGGGGCCGGGTGGCCGGCGGGTCGGGCGGCCCCGGCCGCGGCATGTACTTCATCCCGCAGGTCGGCGACGAGGTGCTCGTCGCCTTCCACCACGGGGACGTGCGGGAGGTGTACGTCGTCGGCTCGCTGTGGAGCACGCAGCACGCGCCGCCGGCCACAAGCCCGCTCGACCCGGTGAACAAGCGGATGATCCGCACCCCGGCCGGGCACGAGATCCTGCTGGACGACCTGGACAAGTCGGTGACGGTGAAGTCGGCCACCGGCCACACCGTCCGACTGGAGCCGTCGAAGGTGGAGGTGGCCACGCAGGGCGGGTCGGCGAAGGTCGTCCTGGAGGCGAGCGGGGCGGTGTCGCTGACGGCGTCCGTGAGCATCGAGCTGAAAGCGCCCAAGGTGACGCTGGACGCGGCCACCCTGGAGTTGAAGGGCAGCGGCGTCGCCAAACTGACCGCCGGTGGCGTGTGCGAGATCAAGGGTGGCATGGTGAAGATCAACTGACGTACGGAAGGGGACGAGTCATGCCACCGGCGGCGCGTGTCGGCGACCCGACGAACCACCCCGGCGTGATCGCCGGACCGGGCATTCCGACGGTGCTAATCGGCGGCATGCCGGCCGCCGTCGCAAACGACACGCACGCCTGTGCGTTTCCCCCGCCGGCCGGTCCGCACCCGCCGAATCCGGTCATCCTCGGATCGGCGACCGTTACCGTCGGCGGGATGCCGGCCGCCCGCGTCGGCGATCCGACCGGGTGCGGTGCCGCGATCCTCGTCGGGATGCCGACAGTTGAAATAGGCGGGTAGTGGAGTTGCACACGACCGAATGGGGTTCTTGCGATGCCGACCGCGCCCGATCTCGAACGCCCGTACCTCGGTCGCGGCTGGGCCTTCCCGCCGCGTATCGCCGGCGGGGACGTGGCCACGGCCACCGCCGAGGCGGACATCGAGCAGGCCATCCGCATCATCCTGGAGACCGCCCCCGGCGAGCGGGTGATGCGGCCGGAGTTCGGCGTCGGCCTCCGCCGGATGGTGTTCCGACCGCTGAACTACGCCACGCTGTCGCTGGCCCAGTACCGCATAGAGCAGGCGCTGTTGCTGTGGGAGTCGCGGATCGAGGTGCGGACGGTCGCCGTCCGCGCCGATCCGGCTACGCCGGGTCGCCTGCTCATCGACATCCGCTACCTCGTCCGCGAGTCGAACACGCTCGCCAATTTGGTGTACCCCTTCTACTTGATGGAGGACGGCCAGTCGTGATCGAGTTCCGCGACGACAAGTGGGCGTTCTCCCCGACCAACCCGGCCGCCGACCTGTCGGCCCGCCGGCCGGCGTTCGTCCCGGCGTGGTCGTCGGACGAGGACGGGCCGGGGCGGGCGCTGATCGCCATCGCCGACCGGTTCGCGGGACTGCTGGAGGAGCGGGCCGCCCTCGCCCCCGGCAAGGCGCGACTGGCCCTGCTGGACGCCATCGGCGTCGAGCCGATTCCGGCCCAGCAGGCCCGCTGCCCCGTCGTGTTCGAGTTGATGCCGGGCAACGGCAACGCCCGCGCGCCGGAGCGGACCCGGCTGGCCGCCACGCCCGCCGCCGGCGGCGACGCCATCACCTTCGAGACCGAACGGGCGATCGGGTTGGCCGAGGCCCGGCTGGCCGAGGTGCGGGCCATCCTGCCCGGCAACCGTCACGTCGATCACAGCCGCGACGTGATCGGCGAGCAGCCGTTCGTCCTGTTCGGCTCACCCCAGCCGATCCCCCAAGAGATGTACCTGGCCCACGACCGCGCCTTCACCGTCCAGCCCGGCGCGGTCATCGAGGTGCAGGTCGAACTGGCCACCGTCGGCGGGCAACAGGGCACCGCCGTGCCCCTCGATTGGGAGTACTGGGACGGGGACGGGTGGACGCCGTTCGCGCCGTTCCCGCCGGCGTGTCGGGAAGCCAAGGCCGAATACAGCGAGGACGGAACCCAGTCGCTGACGCGGAGCGGGACGATCCGCCTTCGATCGGGCGGGAAACCGTCCCAGCCGACGACCGTCCGCGGCATCAAGTCGTCCTGGCTTCGCGCCCGCGTCCGCCAGCTCGATGCCGACGATGCGTCCGCGACGACCATTCCCACGAAGATCGACCGCATTCAGGTGCGGATCGTCAGCGGGGTCGGCGGCTTCCACCTGGCGAAGAAAACCGAGACGCTGATCGACCCCGACCCCCAGATCGGCCGCACGGTGATCGTGAAGCTGACGGACGACAGCGGGGCACCGCTCGCCGTCGGGAAGCCAGTCACGCTAACGCAGACCGAGCCGCTATCGAAAGCGACTTCTGGGGTCAACGACAAGCTCAAGGCATTTGATCCCACAAACGCGGCCATCGTGAGCGTGCGGATTGATCGCGGGCGGATCTGGGACGTACCGTCGATCAAACTTCCCAAACCGGATCGCAGCTACGAACTTGAACTGGCGCGGGGCGGGCGGCTGCCGGCGCTCGCCATCGGCAACGGAATTCCCGTCGATCACACCGCGACGTTCCAGCCGTTCGGCCCGCAGCCGCAGCCGGGTTCCACCTTCCTGTTCGCCTGTCCGGAGGTATTCGCCAAACCCGGTGCGAAGGTGACGATCTGGATCGAAGTGGCCGATGACTATGTGACCGCGCTCGAAGCCACTCCCGCTCCGACACTCGAATCGACGCCCCCCAGCGTTCGGTGGGAATATTGGAACGGCACCGTCTGGACTCCGCTCCCCGATCTGATGGAGGTGCCCGACGAATCGAAGGGGAGAGTGCTTTCGCTCTGCCAGTCCGGGGAGATCCGGTTCGTCGTCCCCGCGAACCTCGCTGCGAAAACGGAATTCGCCCAAGAACAACTCTGGGTCCGTGCGGTCCTCGTCGACGGGGGGTACATGCTCCGCAATGCCGGCGTCGTCAACGTCGTGGGGAGACGTGCGCAGACGGTCCGCTTCGACAAGACGTTCCCGCCGGTGGTGCGGAAGTTCCGGATCGAATACGAGTACGCGTCGCCGGCCGAGGCGGCGGGGGCGTGCCACACGTTCAACGACTTCGGGTGGGAAGACCGCACCCTGGCCGCCGCGTTCGGCGGGTCGGCGTTCGAGCCGTTCCGGCCGGCCGAAGAGGCCCGGCCGACCGTCTACTTCGGCTTCACCCGCGCACTGCCCGCCGACCTGCTTAGCCTGTACGTCCGTGCCAAGCGGACGCGGGGCGAGCCGGAATTGACCTGGGAGTACCACGACGGGCGGAACTGGCGGCGGCTGTTGCTCGAGGCGGACGAGACGCGCGGGCTGTCGCAGCCGGGGATGGTGCGGTTCGTTTGGCCGGGCACCCCGCTGCTCGCCGACCCGCTGCCGGTCACCTTCGCCGAAGGATCGACCGTGACGTTCCTGGACGGACGGGTGGCCGCCCGCTTCCGCGCCGGCGATGTGCTCGCGGTGTTCGAGAACGACACCGCCGAGGCCGGCCGCGTGGTCGCCAGCGTGAAGGGCACGCTCACTCTGGCCGCTCCGCTGACCGAGAAGTTCACGGCGGCGGCGACGGCCGGCCCGTCGCCGCTCGCCCGGTTCGGCACGCCGCGGCACTGGGTCCGGGTGGTGTGGCCGGCCTCCAACTTCCCGGAACCCGGCAACCCGGACGCCCTCACGCTCCGCGGCATTTACCCGAACGCCGTCTGGGCCGAGCAGACCGAGTCGGTGTCGAACGAAGCGGTGCGGGGCACGACGGGTACGGCCGGCGAAATGGTCGAGTTGGCGCTGCGGCCGGTCTTGACCGGCGAGAAGGTCGAGGTGCTGGAACTGGACGGCGGCCTGGCGAACGCCGGGTGGGTCGCCCTCCAGGCAGAACTCCGGGCGGCCGGGCGACCGGACAGCGATCTGACTGTCGAGCGGAACCCGACCGACGGGAAGGTCGAGCGGGCGTGGGTGCGGTGGGAGTGGCGACCGAACTTCGCCGGCTCCGGGCCGCACGACCGGCACTACACCCTCAATCGCACGGCCGGCCGGGTCCAATTCGGCGACGGTCGCGCCGGACGGATCCCTCCGGTTCAGCCCAACAACGTGCGGGTGACGTACCGCTCCGGCGGCGGACGAAGGGGGAACGTCGCGGCCCGCGCGGTCGGCACCATTCTCGGGGGCGTGACGGCCGCCCGCGCGGTGTTCAACCCGATCCCAGCCGGCGGCGGGGCGGACGGGGAGATGACGGCCGACCCGCGGTCGGTCGCCGCCGTCGCCGCCCGCGGCCCGCAACTGATCCGCCACCGCCACCGGGCGGTGACGGCCGAGGACTACGAGCAACTCGCCCGTGCCGCCTCCCCCGGCGTGGCGCTGGCGCGGGTGGTGACGCCGGCCGCCACCGGGTGCGCGGTGCCGGCCGGGTCGGTGCGGGTGGTCATCCTGCCGCACGACGACGCCCCCGAGCCGACGCCGTCCGCGGAACTGATTCGCGAGGTCCGCGCGTACCTGCAGGCCCGCGCCCCGATCGGCGTCGCCGGCCGCGTGTCGGTCGAACCGCCGGCGTTCGCCCGGATCGGCGTCGAAGCGGTGCTGGTGCCGACCGCGCCGGAGTCCGCCGGCGAACTGTCCCGGCTGTCGAAGACGCTCATCGCCGACTTCCTCCACCCGGTGACGGGCGGGCCGGCGGGCACCGGGTGGGGGTTCGGGACGGCGATCCGGCGATCCGATCTGGTGAAGTGGCTGCACACGGCCGACGACCTGGCGCGGCACCTGAGGTACATCCAGTCCATCCGGCTACTCGGCGACGGCGTCGCGGCCGCGGAGGACTTGGCGGTCCCGCCCGACTGCCTGCCCAGTGCCGGCCCGATCCGCGTCCTTGTGGCGACATCCCAAGAGGTGTGCCGATGAGCCTCCCCTTGCCGCGTTTGGACGACCGCACCTGGCAGGACCTGCGGGACGAGGGCGTGTCCCTCATCCCCCGCTATGCCCCCAACTGGACCGACCACAACGCCACCGACCCCGGCGTCACGCTGATCGAGTTGCTGGCGTACCACACCGAGATCGACCTGTACCGCCTGGACCGGATCGGCGACCCCCACCTCCGTGCCTTCCTCCGGCTGTTCGGCCCCGGCCGGCTGCCGGGCGGCCCGCGACCGGCAGCGACGCTCCTCCAGTACGAGCTGCCGGCGGGGCAACGGCCGCGACCCCTGCTCGTGCGGACGGGCGACTACTTCGTGCCCCGCCTGCCGCCGTCCCGCGCGACCGCCGACCGCCGTCCGCGCCAGGAGTCCGGCGTCGGCGAGCCCGTCAAGCCGCCGCCCCTCCGCCGTGCGGGGGAACCGGACGAGCCGTTGCTCCGGGCGGACGCTGTGGCCGAGTCGCAGGTGCCCGAGTTCGGCTTCCGGGCGGCCCACGAGGCGGACCTGACGGGCGTCCGGTTGGCCGCCGTCCAGTCGTTCGACGGGCGGCAGTTCCGCGACCTGTCCGACGTGCTGTTCCGCACGCGGCCGGCGGCGGTGTGGGGGGACGACCCGGTTCCGCCGGCCGGCCGGTCGGCCGACCGGCACCCCGCCCTGTACCTCGGCCTGGAATTGACCCTCGTCGTCGCGCGTCCGCCGGGCTGGTTGCTGACCCTGTGGTGCGTGCCGTCCGGCCTCGATCCGGCCGACCCGCCGCCGGACGATCTCGCGGACGACCCGCGCGGACATCCCGTCGCCCCGCCCCATCCCGGCACGTTCGTCAAGACGGGCGAGAACGGCTACCGGCCGCACGTCCCGCCCGAGCATTCCGCCCAGCACCACGGGCTGGTCGTCCACTGGGAGTACTGGAACGGCTCGACGTGGCGCTCGGTGTCTTGCGCCCCCAGCTTCCGCGACGACACCCGCGGGTTCACCAGGCCCGGCCGGGTCGTGATCCCCGGCGAGGTGTTCGCCGACGGAGGTGCGGTGCCGGTTACCGTCGGCGCGGCGCCGGCGAGCCACGTTTACATCCGCTGCCGGCTGTCCGCCGGACTGCCGGATCGGCCCCCGGTCGTGCGCGGCATTTTCCCCGATGCCGTTCTCGTCGAGCAGTGGGACCGCACGGCGACGCCGCTCCGCCCGACCCTGATGGGAGTGGGTGTTCCTCCGGCCACGCTCCGGGAACTGCAACTCAGTGAAGAGACGGAGGCCGATGTCGCGGAGGCGGCCAACGACTTGGCCATCCGCGGGTGGGGACCGGTTGCCGCGGGGTGGGGTTCGTGGCCGCTGTGGGGTGCGAACGGATTCGACCCGGCGGACCCGAACTCGAATCCGCCCTTCGACACGACGCCGCTCCCGCAGACGAACCGGTACACCGTGAGGGCCGTGGTTGTGGGCGTCGGCGACGGGAAACCGGGACAGCAATTCCCCCTCCCGTGCCCGCCGGGGAATACGGCGTTCGCCGCCGAGACGGCGTCCGAGGACGAGGGGCCACCGCTCCGGGTGGTCAGCGACACCCTCCGCGTCTGGACGTTGGAACCGCCGTGGGGTTGGGATCCGACCGCCCCCCGCCGTGAGGCGACGGCGAGGTGGGAGCCGCTCGTCTGGAAGGCGGTGCCCGACCTCCTACCCGGACCGCGGAAGGCGCGGCAGTACCGCTTCGAGGCGACGCCGTCCGGCGAGTCGGCGCGGTCGCGGTACGCCTCCCCCGGTCGGCTGGTGTTCGGCGACGGGCAGAACGGCCGCGTGCCGTCCCCCGGGGCGGTCGTCATCGCCAGCTACTCATGGACCGTCGCCGAGGCCGCCAACTTCGCCGCCGGCTACATCTGGGCGCGGTCCACGGAGCGTGACCCGACGGACAAGAATCGCGTGGTCGAGTACCCGACGGTGCGGTTCAAAAACCCGCTGCCGGCGACCGGCGGCCGGATCGAGGAACCCCTGTCCGACGCGCTCCGGCGACTTGTCATCGAGTTCGACGCGACGGAGCGGGTGTTGCGGCTGGCGGACGGTAAGGAGACGCTCGACGGGGTCGTTTTGACCGAGGTGCCGACCGTCCCGGCCCCCGTCAACGGCCTCGACTTCGAGTGCCTGGCGCGGCGGGTGCCGGGGACGGCGGTCGCCCGCGCGCGGGCGTGGGCGGAGGTCGATCCGCGCTACCCCGGCCGGGTCGCCCCCGGTGCGGTAACGGTGGTGATCGTCCCCCACCTGCCGGACGCGCGACCGTTACCGACCGACGGCTTGCTCCACCGGGTGCGGGCGTACCTGGACGCGCGACGACCGCTCACGTGCCGGGTGTTCGTCGTCGGCCCGGAGTACGCGACGGTGCGAGTGCAGGCCACCCTGCACGCTTCGTCCAATCAGGTGACGGCCGTCCGCACCGCGGCCGCCGACGCCGTCCGCGCCTTCCTGCACCCGACCCGTGGCGGGCCGACGGGCACGGGCTGGCCGTTCGGCCGGGACGTTCACACCGGGGAATTGATGCGCATCCTGGCTGGGGTGAAAGGGGTGCGGTACGTGACCGGCCTGCGGCTGGCCGGGGCGGACGGCGTCTGGACGGAGGAGGCGGTCGGTGTGCCAGCTCAGGCTCTGGTGGCACTCGCCGACCCCGTGTTCGACGTGCGGGGGGGCGCATGACATCGCTCGACCCCACCTTCGGCCCCACGTTCCGCCCGCACGACCGGGTGAGCGGCCACGACTTGACCGAGTGGCAGCGGGTGCCGCTGTTCGCCGCCGCCCGCCACTTCCGCGGCCTGCACCGGCTGTACGGCGTGGCCGACGGGCTGGTCGTCAAGCTGGCTGAAGGGGTTCCGGGCCAGGAGTCCAAATCGACATACGCGATCCGCGTTTCACCGGGTGTCGCGTTCGACGCCTATGGGCGTCCGATGTGCTTGCACGCCGAGACAGACACGCCGTTCAACACGACGCCCCCGAATACCGACACACCTCCCCCGAAGCCCGCCACGGCGGCCGAAACACACCTGCTCGTGCTTCGGGGAACTGAGCCGGAAATCCAGCAACTCGGCGTGCCGGTGCCGGCTCCGCAGGCTTGCGAGGTGCGACTGATTGACCCGACCGACCTCCAACTTTGGGATGTCGCTCTCGCCGCGTTGAGTGTAAGTCGCACGCGCGCCGCCGATGGGAAGCCCCTAACAATTGTGGTGGCACTCGACCTCGGCCAGCGGGCAGTGGCGGTGCGAACGTTCGGCCGACCGTACATCGCCACTGGCACCCTGCCGAGCGGCACGACCGCCGTCCCTCTGACTTCCGCCACGGCTACCACTGGCTGGACCGTCTGGGTGGATACCTCCGCCGCCGGTTTCCTGCCCGTGGCTGCCCCGGCCGATCCGCCGGAATCCGCCCCGGCCGGCAGCCCGCCGGTTTATCTCGTGACAGTCGGTCGGCAAACGGCGGACGACGCGGCCCGACTCCGAAATGGGCAACAGGTTCTCAACGACGCAAGCACCCCGGCGACCGAGCCGCCGACGATTGCCGTGTCGACGGCTTCCCCGCGCGGGTTCCTGTTGACTGTGGACTACGGTGCCGAGACCGGCGGGTTGAAAGACCTGACGGCCACCCCGCTTGAGATCACCTGGACCGGCGTGGAAGAGCGGGTGGAAGTCCGGAAGCTGAAGCGAAAACCCGACACCGTGAAGACGGAGGGAGTGACCGTGTCCCAGACGACCGACCGGCCAAGTTACCCGTGGCCCGTCTTCCGCGACGGCCAGCGGCTCCAAACGGCCGACCTCAACGACCTCCAGGAAACGGTGCGGAAGCTCCAGCGGCTCCACAACCGCGCGCTGCACGACTGGGGCGTGATCGAGGGGTGCGCGGTGGCCGCGACGACCGACCGCCGGGGCGTCCGCGTCCAGCCCGGCACCGCCCTCGATGTGGCCGGCCGCGAACTCGTCGTCCCCGACGAACTGCGGCTGGGCGTGCCCGCGCAAAAGGTGATCGACGGGCCGTCCGGCGCGAAGCAGTGGTGGGTGACGGCCGCCTACCGCGACGCGCCCGCCCCGCGGGACACCGACCCATCGCGACGGATGCAGGGCGAACCGTTCCGGCGGCTGCCGGTGGCCGCCGTCCGCTGGCGGGATCCGGACGCGAACGAACACGACGACCGGCTGGAACCGGGCTACGACGTGATCCTGGCGACGGTGGTGATCGACAACGGCGAGGTCCAGTCGGTCGTGAGTACCGGCCGCCGCTCGGCGGTGCCGCCGAAACGGCCGCACATCTCCGCCGGGCGGAGCGGGCCGGCGTCACGCCTCGTCCACGAAAAGTGGTCGGAGTCGATTCGCACTTTCGAGTTCGAAATCGAAATCGATACCAGCGCCGGCGGCTTCGTGACAACCCCCAGCTACACGATCCAGGTCGAGTGGAAATCGGGGGTCGAACTGAAAATGGACGAGCCAGGCTCCGACAAGCCCGACGGCATCGAGTGGGCGCCGTTGTACGAATCCTGGCGGCGGGTCGAGGTTCGTTCCGTGACCGTCGTCGAGGCAAAACCGGCGAGCGTGCGGCTCTTTGTCCGCTTCCGAATGCCGCCCGAGGATGCGAAGCAGTTGGCCGCGGCGACTCGCCCGCAGGAGGGTTGGTGGAGGCGGGCGGCCGTATATGTCGGCTTGCTGCAGCCGCGAGACTCTGTCTCGCTCCTCGAACTCACGAAGGAAGATGAAGGGGAGGACGAGGAGAAGGTGAAAATGCGGAAGCGGAAGAAGTGGCTGAAGGACAATCTCGTTCGGCTGTTGCCGGTCCGGTTCGCCTGGGTGGGTATCGAGGTCTAACCCGCGAGTGACATGCGCCAGCACTGGAACCATAACGACGAGTGGCCGCAGGTGCGGCGGTTCGGCCTGGAGGTCGATCCGGACACCGGCGCGCTGACGCTCCGCAAGCTGCCCGGCCCGCCGACGCGGATCGGCGGGGTGCCGGGCGACGCCGCCGCCGCGCCGACGGCGGCCGGCCTCGCCGTCGGTACGGACGGAACCGTGTACGTGTCCGACCCGACGGCCGGCCTCGTCCTGCGGCTCGACCCGCTTGCCGACGCGGCGACCGCGCTCGGCTGCGTTTGTGCGGCCGGACCGGGGTCGGAAGTCGGGCAGCTTCGCAACCCCCAGGGGCTGGCGTACCAGTCCTGTCGGAATCGCCTGCTGATCGCCGACACCGGCAACCGCCGCATCCAGGTGGTGGACCCGATCCAGGAGCGAGTGGTCGCGGTGTGGGGGCAGACGTGGCCATACCAGGGGCCGCGGCCGTGCGGCGGCGAGGGCGGTCTGGACGGCCCGGAGCAGTTGGCCTGCGACCGTGCCGGCAACGCATACGTCGTGGATCGCAACTTCGTGATCCACCCCGATACGAAAGTGGTCACACGCGGGAAGGGGCGACTCGTCAAACTCGACCGCGACGGTGTGCCGGTGGCGGTATTCCTTCCCGCCGCCCCGTGGTACTCGGCCGACGACACGCTTCACGTCGCCGTGGGCACCGTGAAAGGCAAGGACGGCGACAACCGGCGCGAGACGTGCGCGGACGGGGACGCGCGGCTCGATCGCGTCTTCGTCTTGGCCGTCGGGACGCCGAAGGACCGAGCCGCAAATCCGGAACTGCGGCTGTTCGTCTTCGACACCGATGGGCAACCCGTCACGAAGGAGCCGCTGACGCTGCTCGGCCCGGACCTGCCCGCGCAGAAGCAATCTCGGTCCGAACAGCCCATCTCAACCGTCGCCTACTTGTTCGAGAGCAAACCGGTCCCTCCCGCGGGGCAGCCCGCACGCCCGATGGTCCACGCCTTCGCGGTGATCGGCGACACGGCCGTCGTCTCTCTCCCCTCGACGCCCCCGCGGGTGTGGTGCTTCCAGATCGGCGACGCCGTCGCGCACGACGACCCGACCGCCGTCGAACCCTCGTGGCTGCCGCTGTACGACGGCCCGGCCGTAGCGCTCGGTGTCCGTGGCAGTCCGACCCACCCCGGTCGAACGGCGGACCTGTTGCTGTTCGCCGGCCCCGGCCGCGACCTGTACGCCCTCACCCACCGGGGGGCGTACCGGACGCAGGGGGCCTTCCTGGCCGGGCCGTTCACGGGGAACCGCGATCTGGTCACCCGCTGGCACCGGCTGCGGTTCGACGGGCGGACGGGCGACGCCGGCCGGACGCAGTGGTTCACCCTCAGCCGATCCGGGCGGGACGGGTTGGCCGGGCCGCCGCGCCCCAGCCCGCGCCTGTTCCCGAGCTGGTACCGATTCGAGACCCAGCCAGACGTGTTCGAGCGGCTTCGGTTCTCCGCCCGCGCGGAAGCGGAAGCGGAAGCGGAACCGGGGCCGAACGAGTTCGACCCGATCCGCCGGCCCGGCACGCTCACCCCGCAGTCGGACCCGTCCCGCACGCCGCCCGGCGTCTGGACGGGGATGCCCGAGAACCAGTTCGACGCGCTCGTCCGGAACTCCGGCGGCGACTCGAAGGTGCCGGCCGACCAACTGTGGGTGCTGGGGTTGATCGCCGGCGACGGGCGGACCTCGCCGAGCTTCTTCCAGGTGGCCCTCGAACACGACGAGGACGGGTGGCTCGCCCAGTTGCCGGAAGTGTACCAGCGGCAGCCGACCAGCCGCGCCTTCATGCGGGCACTCCTGGCCCTGCTCCAGTCGCGGTTCGCCGACGTGTCCGAGGCGATCGACGTGCTACCGGCCCTGTTCTCGCCGCACGCCGTGACCGCCCGCTACGGCCGTCGCAGTCCGGAACTCGACTGGCTGCGCGCGGCGCTCGCCATGCCGACCGCGCCGCGGCTCGGCGACGCGAAAGCGGACCGCGAGCGGAACGTGCAGACGTTCGCCGACGGGACGTACTGGCTCGCCCGCCGCGGCACGGCCGAGGGCCTGCGGCGACTGGTGTGGCTGGCGACGGGAGTGGAACTGGTGATCGAGGAGCCGGGAGCACACGAACCGGCGGACGTCTTCGGCCACCCCCACACCGGTCTGCCCGCCGCCGCGGAAGGCGGGAGCCAGGGGAGCGAGAACGTCCTCGGCTATTCGACGTTCCCGGACCCGGATGACGCCCGGCCGCGACTCCCCGACGACCTCGCGCACCACTTCGTCGCCCGCGGCTACGAGGTGGATCTGCTCGACGATGAGGTTCGCGGGCTGGTCGAACGGGTTGTCGCCACACTGGCCCCCGCGCACTGCACCTACTCCGTCCAGGTCATCGAGCCGCGGGCGCGGGTGGGCGTCCAGGCCCGCCTCAGCATCGACGCCGTCGTCGCCCCGTGTCACCCGGCGGAGCCGATGGCCCTGGACCGGCCGCCGGGGCCGGACGCCCAGATCGACCCGACGCCGCTCCCGCCGACCGTCGGCACCGCCCACCTGGGCCGCCACACCCCACTGATGTGACCCACCGAGGACCCGCGCCATGTCTCACCCGCACGAACACGACGACGGCCGCCGGCTCCGCGGCCTGCCGGCCCCGGTGAAGAACCGCTACTTCTACGGCATGCTGCTCACCGACGAGGTACTGCGCAAGGACCAGGAATACTTCGACGGCAAGCGGTGGCTGCTGAATCGCCTGGCACTCGGCATGGGCGTGCTGTCCGGCCTGGACTTCGACATCCCCGACGGCGGGTCGGGCGGCAAGGTGCACCTGAAGCCCGGTGTCGCCCTCGACGGCTTCGGTCGGGAGATCGTCGTGCCTTTCGGGGAGGGCCATGGGGAGATCGAACTGACCGCGGCGGAGGACCACGACCACGCGAGTGGCGCGGCCACGAAACCGGCCGAGTTCCTGGACGCCCTCGACATCAAAGCGCCGACCACTCCGCCCGATCCGGCGAATCGGCCCTCGCCGACCACGGTCGTCAAACTGCTCCTCCAACTGGCTTATGACGACGAGTTGACCGACCCGCAGCCGGTGAAAGCCGGGCACTGTGCGACCGACTGCGAGCCGAGTTCTCGGCGGGAGGGGTTCCGCCTGCGGGTGACGAAAGTCGAGGCCGACCCGCGACACCCGGACTCCACCGCCGTCGGCCAGGAACCGACCCGCGCGGACGGACAAGAATGGTCCGTCGTCGAGGGCCTCGCCCGCGTCTTCCCGCAGGAACCCGGCGAGGACGTGCGGCACCGCGGGGCGGCCCAAGCCGCCGGTCTCGCCGCCCCCGTGATTCCCGCTCACGACGCGCGGTGGGTGCCCCTCGGCCTGCTGCAACTGACCGTGACTTGGGTTAAGGATATGGACAAGCCGCCCACCCTGGCGTTCAAGCGGATCGGCCGCTACTACCGCAAGGTGTTCAGCAACGACGCCCTGTCGAAGCTGGTGTTCGGCCTGGCCGACCGGGTGGACGAGGCGGCCCGCGTGCGAGTGCTGACGTTCGATGGCATCGCCGGCACGAGCGGGAACGGGCAGACGGCCCCCGTGTACCAGCCGCTGCCGAAGGCGCTGAAGGTGAAGGTGGTGGATAGCAACGCCGCCAAGCTCCTCGACCCCTCGTCGATCCGGGTGCGATTCGAGGTTCAGACGACGGGCGGGGGCATGCTATCCGCGTCCCCGTTCGTCGCGACGAACCCATACGATCCCGGCGACGGCCTCACCCTTCTCGATGTCGGTGTGAGGGCGGACGGCAATACGGATGACGTGTACTGGCGGCTCTCGGGCACGCCGGGTCTTCACACCGTCTCGGCGCGCATCATCCCGTTGAAGATGGAAGACCCGCCGTTCCACCCCGGCTCGCAGCTCGCCTTCCACGCGACGGCGATGCCGACCGCCCCGACCATCATCGGCGTTGAGTTCGACGACCCGTGGTGCCTGGATGACAAGTGTCGCAAGTACGAGTGGACAGATCGCGGCGAGGTAGGCTTTCGCTTCGTCTTCTCACGGAAGGTCGAGGCGGTCGATCAGTTGGCCACGTGGTTCCAGGCGTGGGCCGTCTACCGCTTCGCCGACGGCTGCATCGTGGCCCCGACCAAGCTGACGTTTGCCGAGCTTACCACCACCGCCGTCTGTACGGGACTGGCCGCCGATTCGCCTGAGGTGATCTGGCAGACTGAAGGAAAGTTGACGGGTCTGTACCACCACCTCTGTCCGCACGACGCGGTCCGCATCGTGATCGTGGGCGATGTTCCGTCCGACGCCGCGCTGGCAAGCCCGAAGAGCGACCACTACCCGAACCTGCAAGCCTTGGACGCCGACTTCGACGGCTCGTTCCTCTCGGCCAAGCTCCGCGACCCGCTCTTCGAGGCGGTGCTGCCGGACAATTTTCTCACCGCCTGGGTCGGAAACGGCCCCCGCCCGACACAGCTGTTGACGGCCCTCCCGCCGAAGCGGCACGAATCGACACACCCCCGCGCCGCGGACGATGTCGAGAAGGTGCTGCGGCGCTGCTGGGACTGCTTCCGCCCGCGCGAGCGATCCTTGCCCACCGGCGACGGGACCGAGGGCGGCGAGTTCCACAAGACGTTCGAGTTCCACCTGCCGTGCGGCTGCTAACCCCCAACCACCCCGAGGGCCGACCATGAGCCACCGCCGTTCGCCGATCGGTTCCGACACCCTGGAGCGGACCCGCTACTTCTCCCGCCAGGTGGTGACACCGCCGGACCTGGCGCAGGACCGCGAGTACCTGCTCCACCGCCACCGCCGCCACAACCGCCTGCTGCACGGCTGGGGCATCGTCCTCGGCCTCGATGTTGGCATCGCGCCTCTCCCGGGGACCGACGTCGCCGCCAAGGAAGCGATTTCCAAGTTCGAGTCGGAGTACTGCAAACTCGACGGAGTCGATACGGCTGCGGGCACCTGGGTCGGCGTGAAGGCGGGCTACGCCATCACCCCCAGCGGCGACGAGGTGTACTTGTCGACGGGAATACTGGCGAACACCGTTCAGGAGTTGAACCAGGCGCTCGTGACGCAACCGGCCGGCTGCCGATCCGACTTGGCCCCCCGCTCCCTTGAACGGAAGGCCAGCGACACCTTTTATCTGATCGTCGAAGCGACCGAGTCCGAGGCCCGACCGGTTCGCGCGGCCGGCAACCGGTGCGGCGACCACCCGGACCAGTTCGAGTTCTCCCGCCTCCGCGACGGCATTCAGTTCCGCCTGGTGGCCGCGAAGGATTTGGCCAAACCGGTTCCGACTGCACAGGAACGACTGACGGGCAACCTCATCAAGCCGAACTCCGACATCATCGTCTTGAAAAAAGTGGAGTTCGCGGCGGGGAAAATCAAGACCGTCACGACCGACGGGATGACCAGCACGTGGACGCCTGCCGGCGTCCCCACGGTGTGATACTTTCAACAACGACTGCCTTCGGATACGATTTCATCATGGCCCAGCGAGCCACGAAAACGCCCGCGCCGGCGACCGCCCCGAAGGCCCCTTCGGGTCCGGTCGCCGTACCCACCGTGGCAAACGCCCCGCCCTCCCGCAGCAACCGGGGAATGGCGAGCCTGTTCCGCCTCGCCCGGTCGTCGGCCGCTCCGCCGCCGACCTCGAATCTGACCATCAGCTCGCCGACCGACCCGGCCGAACTGGAGGCCGAACGCATCGCCGGCGAGGTGATGCGGATGCCCACCCCCGCCGGCCCGCCGCCCCCGCCCTCGACCCGCGACGACGAGGATCCGCAACGGGTCCGCCGCCAGATCGCCCCCGCCGCGCCGGTGCTGCACCGCGCCTGCGCCGCCTGCGATGACGAGAAGAAGGTCCACCGCTCGGCCACCGGCGACGGCCCCGGCACGGCCCCGCCCATCGTTGGCCAGGTGCTGAGCCGCCCCGGCCAGCCGTTGCCCGACTCGGCCCGCAACTTCTTTGAACCGCGGTTGGGGGCGGACCTCTCGCGCGTCCGCGTCCATACCGACAGCCAGGCTGCCCGCTCGGCCGAGGCCGTCCAGGCGAAGGCGTACACCGTCGGTAGCAGCATCGCCTTCGCCGACGGCCAGTACGCCCCCCAGAGCGGAAGTGGGAAGGAATTGCTGGCGCACGAGCTCGTGCATGTTGTGCAGCAGGGTAACTCCGCCCGTCAAGTGCAACGCGACGGCGCTGGCATCGATCCTGCCGACACCGGGAGTTGGTCAAAATACGGTTCCGAGGAGGAGCGAAAGAAAGGCCAATATCAGCAGGACGTGACCGCCGCGGGCACGAAGGCGGGGGAAATGCAGAAGGAACTCGGCGAAGGCCAAGCTCCGCAGACGGACGAAGAAAAAGAAGCTTTCCGGCTGAAGGTGCGCACGCTCATCCGGCTGAAGGCCGTGCAAATGATGGGACAGCACCGGGCCGGATTGGAGAGCCAGAAAGCGACGTTCATCCAGTTGGCAGAGGCGGCGGCCAATCCAGTGGCGGCCGGCGGAGCCCCCGCAGAATCGGGGGCCGCCCAGGCGGCTCAGGCCGTCCGCAATGCAGCGACAGCCGCCCGTATTCTGGAAGAGAAATTGGCCACGCTGGAAGGATTACTTAGCACGACGTGGGCGTCAGTCACCGTCACGAACGGCCCTGGGGCGATTCCCGATGAACTCCGGACACTGCAGACCGCCAGCGCAGATGATGTGAATGATTCCATTAACGGACAGTTCGCAATACTGCAAGCGGGGAAGGCGGGTTCCCTCGGCCGGCGACCAACGAAGGGCGACCTCCTGGATTTCCGGAACCAACTCCTCCATCTCCGCAAACGGCAGATCGGCGGGGTGCAGCAGTCCCAGGTCGGCCTGTACACGGAGTTTCCCTACCTCGCGGCCCTGAAGCCGGACGACATCCTCGGCAGCAAGGACGGCCCCACATTCGGCCAGCGCGTCTCGCAATTCTTCAGTATGGTCCGCAACTTGGGTCGCTCTGGCCCTGCGTACGGCGACCATGTCGTGCAGCAATCGCTGAACCAGAGCAACGGCCCGAATGATGCCTCCGTGGTCCAGTTGGTGCGCGACGCATTTGACCAACTGCTGGTGAAGACAGACGACGCACTCGTCAAGGTGGCGCGCGAAGGCATGGACCCGTTCGACCTCCCCGGTGCCATCGCGGCAGTCCGTGCTGGCCTGCCAGTGCCGCAGCAGCAGGCGCTCATGCAACTGGTCCAGGACCGAGAGGTGCGTAACTTCACCGTCGATATGCTCACCGTCTTCGGTATTGCGGTGCTGGTCGGGATTAGCGGCGGTCTGGCGGCCGGCCCTCTCGCCGTCGCGGCCGGTGCCGGTGCCGCAGGCCTCGGTGCAGCGCAAACCGTCAACCAGGTCGACAACGTTATGGACCGCCGCACCGTGACCGGAGCCTCCACCCGGCCAGACGGCGAGATGCTGGGCGTGAAGCCGCCCGACAAGCTGGACTATATCTTGACTTCGATCTCAGTCCTGCTGATGGCGATCGATTTGGCCGTGCTCTCGAAGCAACTCGGAGCCTTGCGGATCAAGCCGACGGGTTCGAACATCGAGCCGAAATCTGGGGGCGGGCTTCATTCCGGCGATGTACCTGTGACGGAATCCACTCCGCCATCCGTCGGCAACAGCCAGACGATTCGGCTGGAGCCAGGGGGGGCCGGGCCAGACAGCGGCCCCGGAATTCCGCACAAGGGAGAGTTCCCTCATGTAGCGCAGAGCAAACCGGACTGGTGTGGTGCCGCCTGTGGCGAGATGGCAGCGGGAAGGCTTGACGTGAAGGTCTCGCAGGAACAACTCGCCGCAAGCAAGCACTTCCAACAACCGATGATCGTTGAGGGGGAGACCGTCATTCCGGGCGGTTTTCAGTCGCCGGGGTTGGGGCAGGCGTTGCAGGAAGCCGCCGCCATCCCCGGAAGAAAATGGCTCGGGGGCACGCTCAACTACGATCTCTCGACGCCAGTCGCATTGCGACAGAACCTTAAAGGGTTGATTAATTCCAACCAATCGAGCGTGATTCTCCGGGTCGGGGGCGGGAAGCACTGGATTATCGTCGATCAGATCACCGGGGAGGGAATGTTGGTTGTCCGCGATCCAGGTCGCGGGATGACGCTCGTGATGACCGCCGACGAGGTGTCCTCGTTGGGACCGACCGGGGATGCCGTTCTCTCATTCAGGAGCAAGTGAACATATGGATGCAATCGAACAATCCTGTGAGCCCGTTCTCGTGATCGATGCCATCACTCGGAGTGAGACTCATCCGAATCGGATGTCGGCATTGCTTCGTCTTCGCGGCCAGCCACTTCAGGTGGTTTTGGACTTCTCTCGGCGCGATGTGGGATTTACCGAACATGTGATAATCCCTCCCATTCTTGGTGCGGAGCCGCTGTTGCAACGCGCTGTGGTGAATGTCCTTGACGCGGCCTTCTTTGGCCGCCCCGTGGTCTGCCCCCTCGATCTGAGCGAGTCGCTCCGTGACCCACCCCACGATTCGCCCTCCCAACAAGTCTTGCCTAATTGAAAAGGCTCCGGCCGAACGTGTACCTCTTTCTGGTATTCGGGCTGTCGGTAGCGAAGAATTGAGGACCATTTATTGAGCACGACGTGATCGCTCAGAGCCGCCTCCCCCCCTCACACCCGCACTGCCGTCGCCTTCAGGTCGTAGGTCGGGTTGTTCACGATGTCGTCGCCGTACGGGGTCAGCCTGACGAAGTTCCCGGCCGCGTCGTACTCGGCCATGTTGCGCGCCGGGCAGCCGTCGGGGTTCCAACTCCAGGCCAGCCAGCTGACGTCCACGCCCAGGAGCTCGGCCAGCAGATCCTGGTACTTGAACCCCGAGGGCGGGTCGGCGCTGAGGTGCGTGCCGTCGATCCCGAAGTGGTGGGAACGCCGGTCGCAACTGGTTGCGGGCACCTGGAGCGGGATTTACGGGATCGCCGACCTCCACTGACAGGGCGGGTCCGCCCCTCGGATTTGTGATCCCGTTCTGGCCATCGGGATCCCAAAAATCGGTCACGCCTGAACACGCAGTTCGCCCTCGGCACCGCCACTGTTTCGAACTGCATTCGACCGGAGGTCACGACGGGTCGTACTAAGTGGGTCGGCAACTGCTCTCCCAACAGGCCGTCGGGACAGCCCCCAAGATCGGCGACACAGCCTCGGAAGTCACTTCGCTGGCTCAGTCACATAGTCGCTGAAGTCCTTGCCACGCCGAGCGGGTCGGAGGTGCAAAGAGTACGAGGCCAAGTCGTTTCCATGAGATGGCACCAGCGCAGACCCTATCCCAGTCACTCACTCTAACTGATAGAGGGTAGACGCTGCTGGTTGATGTTGGCCCTTGGATGTCCGTCGCTTCGTTGGTCGTGGGGAGCAGAGGTAAGTGACCCGCGTTGGGTTCCCCGTCGCGCCGGCGACGGCTGTTGTGAATTTGGACCGGGACGTAAGGGGTTGTACCGGATCCACTACCAACCCGTTGCCCGGATTCCGCCTGCGGCGGCGATGCCCGCCGCAGGCGGCCGCGGTATCGCTCCTCTCCCTGCCACGGTATCGGGTGTCAGCCGGATCGGTCCAGGGGCTTTGCCCCCAAAGCCGTCGTAGCGTCCGACGAATCCCCACGGCCTGTCGATGTGGGGCAAGCAGGCGGGTTACCCGCCAGGACCGAGCTTCCGTTTTTCGTGCGGTCGGTGGCGACCGCACCCGGATTACGTCCGCAAGAACTCGCAACCGGTGTTGGCGTGGGCGGCGCACAATCGCCGCGTGGTCAGACGGAGGCCACTTCGCCTCGAACCGCGTCTGACAGCAACGAGTCACACTCGAGCCATCCCATGCGGTGAGGCATTCGGCTCCCGCTCGAACAGTTGGAGCCCGGATCGCTATGAATTGATTTGCTTCCGCTCCCCGTCGATTTCCTCCTGCGTGGTGTGAGGGGTTCATAGGCACGGCCGGAGTTCGGCCTGTGTTTCGAGCGGTTGCGGGCCGCTACTTGGAGCGGGTCTCAACCGGTTGCGACCCGCAATGTGGTTCGATGGCCGGCGGGCGTTTCTTTCGCGAGATCGTTCGGTCTCGCGGGGACGCCGAAGGCCGCGCGGCTAGGCTCCCATCTCGACCAAGCGGCGACTCGCAGCTGCGGCCGCCTTGTCGTGTTCGCGCTCGGAACGCGGCAATTGGAGGCAAGAGTCTACGTCCGTCGCCGGGGGTGAGTGCCGTCATGTAACGGGTCACCGCGCTTCGGGACGTGAGCCAGCGGTTGCCCACGCGGGCGGCTTCCAACTTCACCATCCGACCGGCGGCGCGAGTGCCCTGCACGACCCACCGCCAGACGGTGGAAGGGCTCATGCGGCCGCCGCCACGGTGGGCGGGGATCAACTGGGCGACCGCGCTCAAGGTCAGCGCGTCGCCGGAGAGAATTTCGTCAAGGACGGTGTTGTCCGTGGCCATCTTGGTGCCTTCGCAATGGTTGCGAGAGTTAGCATGACGGCACGGCGAGAAGATGGAAGCGAGGGAAAACAGGGGAAACCTTGGAAACGTTTCCCTTACCCAAGGCATTTGCGACGAGACTTTAGGAGGTCTTGGAGAGCGGACTTGGTCCACGGAGAATCTGGGCGAGGGTATTCGACGTTGATCGTGGCCCGTATGTCTTTCCAGGCCCATCCCTCCTCTCGCAACTGACGGACGCGAGAGACGACGACCTCCGGGGTGCGCGGACGGCCATTCTTCAACTTGCCGCGTTGCGTCGAAGTGCCACCGTTTCGGCACGAAGCGAGGGCGGCTTCCGCGGCGGCGAACCACGCGACGACACGGCGATTCGGATTCCGCTGCGTGGACTGGAAGAAGACGACTCCATCGCCATCGCTGAGATCGTCTGCGAGTTCGACACATGGCAGCCGACACCAACCAAAATAATCGGGGTGGAGCGAGAGGAGCTGGTGCCCCAACCCGAGTGACTGGCAGCCACTCGCGACCAACTCCGAAAATCGACAGCAGTTCTCCATCTCATAACGAATCCGATTGATCCGTGGCCGTATCTTGTTAGCCCGCCGCGCGAGCAA
>JAYTTN010000060.1:0-9889 GCA_043745295.1 Fimbriiglobus sp.
GGCGGCCGAACGCGGCGCGCGGCTGACGGCGGCGCGGGCGCTGACGTACAACGACCTGTCGGCCGACCGCAACTGCGTGGCCGTCGTCCAGGCGATGGAAGCGATTCTGGCCGCGCACGCGGCGGGAAGTCCGGGGGGAATCGTCCGGGTGAACGCGGCGGCCGGCGGACTGTCCCTGTACCTGCCGGGCGTCGCCGAGCCGCGAATCCTGTACGCCCCGCCGGTTTGAGTTCGTTCGCACGTGACGAGCGTCGCGTTGCCGACCGCTCCCGCCACGCCTCCCTCGGCATCAAGTCCGGGGAAGACGAACGGCCGTCGCAGCGGCGGGAAACGACGACGCCCACGGCTCCGCCGTGGGCGTCGAGGTGTGGGGCACTGGGATCACTTCTTCGACAACGGAATGGCATAGAACTGGACCGCATCTCGCTGCTTGTCAGTTTCAAACAGCTTTTTCGCGAGTGTGTAGGTTCCGGCACCACCATTCAACACTTCGTTCGCGGTCAGGGAGTTTGACCAGTCCGTACCGCCGGCGGGAGTGACAACGAACACATGTCCTTGGCCGTGAGCGACGTGCGACGGCGTCTTCCACTCGTTCAACGACTCCTTGCTGATGACTCCGACAACGAGAAATCCCTCCTCGGCGGCCCGATTCGCCGCCTCGATGGCGGACACCGCTGACGTGGCTCCTTTTGCCTTCTCGCCCTTCACCTCCACCCAACCGTCCTTCGCGGCGGCGGTGTTGAAGTAGCCCCACATCTGATCCGCCGTCTTGTCCGCGAGGCCAGGCGCTTTCGCCTCGGCCGCCACGTCGCGGACGAGGTAGTTGCACCCCGCCGGTTCGCGCTTCTTCTCAACCCCGGCCAGAATCGCCTTCCATAGCCACTTCTGCGAGGCCGGCAACTCGTCCGGGGATACCAACTCCGCTTCGGCTTTGATGACGACCGACTTGATGTAAGTCCAACTGCGTGGATCCCCCCTATCGGACAGTTTCTTCGTCGCTACCGCCTGAGCGGAAGCGAAAGTACGGTGGGTCGAGAGGTCACCGAGGACAGCTTTCTTGTCGTCGCGGAGCAACCACTCCACCGTCCAGGTGACGGCGGGCACCTTACCGTCTTTGGGTACGGCGGTGCCGGCCTTCGGAGGAACGATGGTGAGCGCCGAGTCCGCAGCGACGGAGGCAGGGTTGGCAAGGCCGAGAGCGACCAAGAGTAGAGTCAATTTGCTCATCACTTGTTCCCCTTTCTCCTTCGTATCAGTAAGCCACTCGTATTAGCGGCTCAAAAAGTTTCGGAATTTTCCTCCAGCGTTGCTGTTCTCATCGAACTCTAACCGGAATTGCTCGGTGATCCGGCTCTGGAGGGTCCAGATTCCATCGCGGGTACGAGCCGTGATTTGCCGACCGCTTTGACTCCACGTACCTCCGGATGAGTACGGCTGAGCTCGCCCACTGTACGAGTAGTTCATCGAACCGTCGCTGTTAAGAGTGAGTTGAACCGTGTTGCCGACATCGTCGTTACCCGACCAAGAGCCGGCGAAGTTCACCCGCTTGGCGACCTTCTCCAGGTCGGTCATGCTACCCGAAAGCGTCTTTCCGGTCGCCTTGACCGCCGCGCCGTCTCGGGTAAGCTGCGCTGCATCTTTGTCCAGAGTAGACTTCAACTCCTGCTGCCGCTGCCGGCTCTTGCGGAAGTCGGCGTTCGCCTTCTTCCACCCGTCGGCGTCTTTATCCCAGGTGATGAGATCGAGCTTACCGTCGTTGCCATAATACTTGTAGTACACTTCGCCGGTGTACGGATTGTACGTCCCGATGCGGCTGTATCCGTCTTTCGCCAAGTCGATGCCGCCGTCCTTCAACTTGGCGAACCAATCGTCCTTCTGCTTGGCGAACTCCTCGCCGAACGGCTTCAGCCGCGAGCCGTAGGTCTTATCCCAATCCTTGCTCAGGGCGTCTTTTCCCTTCTCGAACGTGGCTTTGTCGCCGGACTTGGCGACGTTGCTCATGAAGTCGCCGTACCCGCTGGAGACGACCGACTGGAACTCCAACTTCTTGTTGTCGTCGTTGTACTGCGTGATCTGCTTGCGGGCGTCGCTGTAGGAATTGTTGATCGCCTTCTGGCTCGTCGTCCAGGCGTCGTCGGCCTGTTTCCGCAGGCGACTCTCCTGCTCGATCAGTTTGGCAGCGTCGCCCATGCTCAGGTCTGACTTGGCCAACTTCTTGTGCAGGGTGTCGATCTCGTCCAGAATGGTTTGGGCGCTCTTGTTGTAGTCTCGGGCGACCTCGTCGCTCGACTTCGGCTTGTGCTGGGCGAAGGCGGTAGCGCTACAGAACGCCGCGATCATTCCGGCGGTCAGCATCAGGATCCGCATCGGGAAACCTCTCTCGGAGTTGGGGATGATGGGGAGAACGGTTCTCAACGGTCGGTCTTGTATCGCGGGGTTTACGCCTTCGGTCGAACTGGATCAGTAACGTCCAGAGGCACGTCGGAGATCTTGGGAAGGGGCCGCTGTTCGCTTACGTCGAGGTGTGGAGCCAGTGGTACGAGTTGGTTCGGGTTGTTGGGATCGAAAGGCGGGCAGTACGCCGGCGGGCAGTAGCCCTCGCCCGGCGATTGACCGACCGCATACCCATTCGGCGTGGTCTGGACAACGCCCGACTGCGTGGCGATGGGCGTCTGGTTCCGGGCGTCCCGCCGCGCCTGGATGTTCGCGCGAACTTGCGGGAAGAGGGGGAACAGTTGGGCGTTCGCCTCGGACGCCACGGCCAGCAGGCCGCACATCACCATCAGTCCGCGAAGGATCGTCCGCATCAGAGTGTTACTCCAGTTGGGAACATGGGCCGTTGTGTATCAAGCCGTCCGAACGCGAGGTCGCGCGGCCCGGCCGCGACATCGTTCACTTGCTTGCCTTTCGCGTCCACCAGTCGCCGCTCTCGAAGGTCAGTTTGTCCATGAGCGGCGATAGCGTTGGGCAACCGCGAAGTTGTCTGGTGGCGTCCATCCGAAGCCACCGGCGGTGTCCACCAGCGACGATGTCATTTCCCTTGTCGTCTTTGAAGGAAAAAACCCACGCATTCAGTGTGACCTGACAGGGGGCGTTTGCGTCCCCTTGTCGGAACCAGACGCCAAGGTAGGGTTGGCAGGTGGCTTCCAACCGAGCATTCTGAGCCGTGGCTTCCTTCGCCGTCAGTTGATCCTGTGGTAAGTTTTCAAATGCCCGGAGCGCGTCACTCAGTGGCTGAACGTCGAAGGTCATTTCCCGGCCAAGTACCCTCCAGAGAATTGGCTTGACCGGGTCGATGCCTCTCGCGTTTCCGTCCCCGAACAGGTCGAAAAAGACTTCTGACATCCTTGAGTCGGCATCGAAGTAGATTTCGACAACTGACGACTGCGGTAGCGGCTCCCCAGTATCGTGACGGAGTTCATAAACCACTTTCATTCGACAGTCGAAGAACTCCGTGGGCTTTTGCAACCTCACCTCGCCGTCCTTCCCGAGGAGCAGTTTTCCCAACGCCTTCCTCTGCTTCTCCAGCACGACCGCGTTGAATATTCGCTCGTTGCGGTCGCGCACGGATTCCGGCTTCGATTGCGCCGTTCGTATCGGAGCCCCATGGGGTTGGGCAGAAGGCGTGAACGCCCACACCAACCCGCCGACAGTCGTCCCGCCGCAAAGTACTACTACCGCGAATGCTTTCAACTTCGCCGCCGTTACCCACCCTTGCATGACCGACTCCTCTGTCGCTCGACGGGCCGCAGCAAGTGTCCACACCGCGTCCGGCCAACCACTCGGCGTGTCGGCCAAAAGGGATGTTTCGATGGCGACTACCCCGCCGGCGGCCGTCACCCCCCGCTTGGCAAGCAACCCCTCCAATCGCCGCAGCGCACGCGTCAGGTAGCTGCCGACCGCGCCCCGCGACCAACCGAGAGCGGCGGCGGCGGCGGCGTGCGTCAACCCCTCGAAGTACACCAGCTCGACCGCCCGCCGCTCCCGCGCCGGCAGTTCCGCGACGGCTCGACCGACCACGTCTCGCAGTTCGCCCGCGCCCGAATCCGAAGCACTCACCCCCTCCGGTCGGGCAAAACTGACCTGCTCCTCCCGCGCCTTCCGCCGTCGCTCCGCTCGGCGGACCCCTCGCGCCGTCCGATCAACCGCCACGTACAGCCACGCCATCGCGGCCCCGTGGCTGGACAATTTGGCGCGATCCCGCACGAGCCGTATCATCGCTTCTTGAACCGCGTCTTGTGCGGTGGCATCGTCGACGGTGAACGCCCGCGCAGAGGCGAGCAGCCGCCCGCCGTGGCGGTGCAGGAACGCCCGGAGCGCGGCCTCGTCCAACCGCTCGCGGATGCACGCCCAGATGGCGTCGTCCGGCAGCCCCCGGTACACGGCGTCCGTCAGCCCGTCGGTCATTCCACCGCCTCCACCCAAGAAAGGCCACCGACCCGTCCCTGCCGACAAAAAACCGGCGACACACTCAGTTTACCCGTCGGGAGTCGGATCGGGAGGACGCCAACAGGGACCGACTCCCCCCCTTCCCCGCCGGTTGACCTTGCCTTCCGCCCGCCCTGCCCGGATGCTATTTTGTTCACCCGCCCGCGAGGAACCGCCCGTGCCCCCCGTCCGCCGACTGTGGCAACTCCGCCCGCACGACGACGAGGCCGTCCGCCACTTGGCGCGCCAGGCCGACGTGTCCCAGGTCCTCGCTCAACTGCTGCTGAATCGCGGCGTGACCAAGCCGGACGAGGCCACGCGGTTCCTCGGCGCGGCCATGTCCGGGCTGCACCCGCCGCACCTGCTGCCCGGCGTCCCGGCCGCCGCCGAGCGGATCGCCACGGCCGCGAAGGACCGCGTGCCCATCTGCGTGTACGGCGATTACGACGTGGACGGCACCACCGGCACCGCCATTCTCTACCTGCTGCTCACCCGCCTGGGCGCGGACGTGCGGTACTACGTCCCGAACCGCGTCGAGGAGGGGTACGGGGTGAACGAGGCGGCCGTCCGCCAGTTGGCCGAAGACGGGGTGAAGCTGCTCGTCACCGTCGATTGCGGCATTTGCAGCGTGAAGGAGGCCGAGGTGGCCCGCGAGTGCGGCCTCGAGATGATCGTCACCGACCACCACGAGATGCGGGCCGAGTTGCCGAACGCGGCCGTCCTGGTCCACCCCCGGCTGCCCGGCTCGGCGTACCCGTTCGGCGGCCTGTCCGGGTCGTGCGTGGCGTTCAAGCTGGCCTGGGCGGTGGCGCAGCGGGCCACCAACCGCGACAAGGTGCCGGACGAGTACCGCGAGTTCCTGCAAGACGCGATGGGCCTGGCGGCGCTGGGGCTGATCGCCGACGTGATGCCGCTGCGGGACGAGAACCGCCTGTTCGTCAAGCACGGCCTCAAGCGGATGGTGAACAAACCGTCTGTTGGCATCCGGGCGTTGATGATCGCCGCCGGTCTGCTGAAGACGGACGAGGACGGGAAGACGACTGCCACGTTGAAGGCCGAGGATGTCGGGTTCAAGATCGGCCCGCGCATCAACGCCGCCGGCCGGCTGGGGTGCGCCCGGCTGGTGGTCGAGCTGCTGACCACGACCAGCCCGATCAAGGCCCGCGAAGCGGCCGAGTTCCTGGAAGACCAGAACGCCAAGCGGCAGACCATCGAGCGGAACCTGACTGCCGCCGCCAAGCAGATGGTGGAAGACCTGGGCTACGCCGACGCGCCCGCCATTGTGCTGGGGCAACTGGACTGGCACCCCGGCGTGGTCGGCATCGTGGCCGGGCGGTTAGCGGAACACTTCGGCCGGCCGGTGCTGGTCGCGGCCTTGAAGGAGGACGACGAACTGAGCGGCGGGTCGGGCCGGTCGGTGGCCGGGTTCCCGCTGCACGAGGCGCTGACGGCGTGCGACTCCGTGTTGGAAGGGCACGGCGGGCACGCGGCCGCCGCCGGCTTCAAGGTGCGGCCGTCGAAGCTGAACGAGCTGCGGGAACTGTTCTGCGCCGCCGCCCGCCGGGTGTTCCCCGACGGCCCCCCTGCCCCGGTGCTGAAGATCGACGCCGAGGTGCCGCTGGCGTCCCTCACCTTCGCCCTCATGAAGGACTTGGACAAGCTGGAACCTTACGGCATGGAGAACCCGAAGCCGCGGTTCCTGGCCAGCGGCTTGAAGATCGAGGGCACGCCCCGGCGGATCGGCCAGGGCGAGCGGCACCTGTCGTTCCGGGTGACGCAGGGCGGGGCGAAAATCCGCGCCGTGGCGTGGGGCATGGGCGACCGGCTGGACGACCTGATGGCCGCCGGCGGCGAGTGCAGTCTGGTGTTCACGCCGAAGATCAACGAGTGGAACGGGTTCAAGTCGGTGGAGATCGAAGTGACCGACTTCCAGGCGTCGGCCGTGCCGGAGTTGGGGTAAATGTTCCTTTAGGGTGGGTCGCTCTCGCCGAGATTGACTCATCGTCAGGAAGACCGACTCTCGGCGAGAGTCGGCCACCCGAACCGAACACTACCGCTGGCTGGCCGTCAGCATCTCGGCGGCTTCCTTCGTCGTCGTCTCGGTGCGGGCCTCGCCGCGCAGCATGAGCGCCAGTTCCTCCACCCGCGCGGCGGTCGTCGTCAACTCGGTGATGGTGGTGCTGGTCCGCTTGCCGGTGGTCGCCTTGCGGATGGTCCATTGCCGGGCGGCGTAGCTGGCCACCTGCGGCAGGTGCGTGACGCACAGCACCTGGTGCGACGCCCCCAGCGCCGCCAGCTTCTGGCCCAGCACGTCGCCCAGCCGGCCGCCGACGTTGGCGTCGATCTCGTCGAACACCACCAGCGTCCGCACCGGGTCGTGCGCGGCCAGCACGGTCTTCAGCGCCAGCATGGTCCGCGACATCTCGCCGCCGCTGGCCACCTTCCGCAGCGGGCGGGCCGGTTCGCCGGGGTTGGCCGTCAGCATCAGTTCCAAATGGTCTGCCCCCGCCACCGGCACCTCCCCCGTCGTCGGGTCGGTGCCGAGTTCGACGGCTTCCAGCACGGCGTCCAGCTTGGCGTGCGGCATCTGCAAATCGACGAGGTGCTTCTGCGCCTCGGCGGCCAGCTTCTTCGCCACCTTCGCCCGCCCCTTACTCAGCACCGTCGCCGCCGCCTTCATCTCGGCAAACGCCTTCTTCAGCCTGCCATCGATGCCGGACAGGTCGTCCTCCTGCCGCTGAAACTGCGTCTCCTTCTCGCCGAGCGAGTCGCGATACGCGATCAGGTCGGCGGTCGTCTTGCCGTACTTCGCCTCCAGTTTTTTCAACTGCTGGATGCGCTTCTCGACCTCGTCCAACCGTTCCGGATCGGCCTCGAACGCCTCGGCCAGATCGCGGCACGTCTCGGCGATGTCCTGCACTTCCGGCCGTAGCGCGTCCAGCCGCTTGGCCACGGCTTCGATGCGCGGGTCGAACCGCCCCCACTGGTGCGCCTGGCGGATGAGCTTGCCGAGCCGCTCGCTGACGCACCCCTCGTCGTCCGCCAGTTGCGCCGCGACCCCGGCGTTGAACCCCGCCAGTTCCTGGGCGTTCAGCAGCCGTTCGCGCTCTTTCTGAATGGAATCCAGTTCGTTCGGCACGAGCGCCGCCGCGACCAGTTCCTCCCGCTCGAAGCGGACGAGGGCCAGTTCCCGCTGGCGGGTCTGACGGTGGGTGGTGAGTTCCTGGTGCTGCCGGCGGCACTCGCGGACGACTTCGGCGGCGGCGACGTACTTGGCCCGCACGTCGGTCAGCTTGCCGAAGGCGTCGAGCAGTTCGAGTTGGTACGCGGGCTGGAGGAGCGAGTAGCTCTCGCGCTGGCCGTGGACATCGACGAGCATCTCGCCGAGCTTGCGGAGCGTCGCAACGGCGACGGGGGTTTCGTTCACCAGCGCCGAACTGCGGCCGGAGCGGGCGAGGCGGCGGGACAGGATGAGTTCGTCGTCGGGGATGGGCGTTTGGAGAATTTCCTCCGCCACCGCCTTCTGCTCCGGGCGGGTCAGGTCGAACCGGCCGACGACGCGGAGTTCCTCTTGGCCGGCGCGGATGAGGTCGGCCGACCCCCGCTCGCCGAGCAGCAGGCCGATGGCCCCCAGCAGCAAGGACTTGCCGGCCCCGGTCTCGCCGGTCCAGGCGCAGAAGCCGGGCGACAGTTCGACCCGCACGTCTTCGATCAGGGCGAGGTTCTGGACGCTCAGTTCGCGCAGCATGACCGGAGGCCTTGGGGAGCGGACACACGTCGCATGGTACGCCGGTACAGTGGATGCGGGAAGGTGCGTTCGGGCCGGGGTCGCCGGCGGGGAGGGAAAATCCGCCGCCCGGTGCGAACCTGGTGGCCGTCTCGCCTTGTCTTCTCGGTGCGGGTCGGTAAAAAGATCGGTGTCGAAAGACTCGGGCTGTGGCGCAGCTTGGCTAGCGCGCTTGACTGGGGGTCAAGAGGTCGTGGGTTCGAATCCCGCCAGCCCGACTTTTGCCAATGGGAAGCCCTTCGATCAACGGGTCGAAGGGCTTTCTCCATTCTGGGACAAGACTTACGTCAACGAGGGTGCAGTTCAACCAGAGGATTTCGAGGATTCGACGCTTGGCGTCAATGTCCGCCGCAACCCACTTCTGAATAAGGCTTTGCGACAGTTCAAACGCCTTGACCGTTAGGTCAGCCTGTTCGTGCCGGCCCAGGTCGCACGCCTCGATCTCGACCTTCAGTCGGCCTTCCCTATCGCGCAATTCCGTGGCCTTGCGGCTGAACGTGTCGGCGTCAATCTCCTTCAGCAGCCGCAGGTTCAGAAGCTCGTCCTGCTGGCCGCGCAGAGCCGAAAGCTGCCGGGTCAGATCGGCCAAGCGTTCACGGGCTTCACGCTGCTCATCATGCGTTCTGGCGCGGAGGACGCTGACGAACCAATCGCGGACATTCTCGTCGTCTACGCGAAGTCTGGCGAACAGGGCCAGGACTGGCTCTTCGAGGGAGGATTCCGGCAGGCGTGTCCGGGTGTGTCCGGCGGCGGTGTATTTCGTGCAGCGGTAGTAAACGTATTCGCGGTCGCCCGACTTCAACTTCTTGATCTTCCGCTCCCCGGTGATGGGGTGTTGGCAGTGCCCGCAGCGAATTAGTTCGCTGGCGTAAAGCAAGTCGTGGCACTGGTAGCGGTGTCCGCCAAGGAGTGCCTGAACGCGATCCCAGGTCGTGCGGTCGATGATGGGAGCATGGTTGCCAGGGTGCAACTGGTCTTGGTAACGCACCTCGCCGATGTACGAGCGGTCGGTGAGGAAACGGTATAGGGAGCCACGGTTAAGAGCCAGTTCCTGAAGTTGGGTGCTCTGGATTCGACTCGACCGTCACGCGGCGCAGACTGCGGTGCTTTTGGCCAATTGCCGCAGGTGCATGTTAATCGTCAACATGACACTTCGCAAGTAGACGTTGCTCCGCGAGATCATGGCCCGCCCTTCGTACTCCCGGGCCAGCAACCGACTGGCCCGCAACCGCGAGAAGTAGCGCTCCACCAGCCACCGCTTCGGTTGCGGGACGAACGTCGTCTGCCCCGGCAACTCGGACGCGATGACCAGTCGGTACCGCGCCCCCGCCGTCGTCGTGTAGACATCCGGCGTGTCCCGGCGGTACGCCGAATCGGCGAGCACGGTGGCCAGCCGAGGGTTCGTTGCGGCGGCCATCCGCAGCACCAACTCGGCCCCGTCGGCGTCGCTCACGCCGGCCGCCGCGACCGCCACCGCGAACACCGGGCCGAGCGAATCGACGAGCGCGTGCCGCTTCCGCCCTTTCAGCTTCTTGCCGGCGTCGAACCCGGTGTCCGACGCCGATTCCGCCGACTTCACCGTCTGCGAGTCGATGCTCGGCAGCGACGGATTGGGGTCGCGGCCGTCGGCCACCCGCACCGCCGTGGCCAGGATCCGCTGCACCCGCTCCCAGG
>JAYTTN010000061.1:0-9837 GCA_043745295.1 Fimbriiglobus sp.
GGAAACGTGTCGGCGAAACCGCGTGGGTACTCGAATTCGTCGGCGAAAACCGCGTCCCGATGTCCCGTTGAACACCCCCTCTCCGGAACGGGGAGGGGGACGGGGGGTGGGGTCTTCGACCCACGTTGATCCCGAGACCGACCCCTGACAGCGGGCGAGGGGCGAACCTGCGAACGGCGATGGCGAGGATCGTCCGCAAGGCGAACGTGGACCCGTGGCCGCGTGTCTTCCACCCCCTCCGGGCGAGTCTCGAATCCGACCTCGCCCAGTACTTTCCACTCGCGGCGGCCGCGAAGTGGCTGGGAAACACGCCGTCGGTGGCGATGAAGCACTATGTGGATCCGACGGACCCGGCCTTCGAGCAGGCAGTAGGGTGGACGCCGGGCGGTGCAGTCGCGGTGCAAAACCCGGTGCAGTCGGGAGCGGACGCGAGCGGACAGGATCGGACGCATCCGGTGGAAGTGCTGGGAAATCCTGAGAAAAGTCGAGTCCTGTCCGATCCGGTCGGATACTGGACAAAAAAACAGCGGGAGTGTATGGGAATCGAACCCACTGGGAGCCTTATTCAAACCCCCCGACGGTTTTGAAGACCGTGGCCGGCACCAGCCGTACAAACACTCCCGAGGCACAGAATAGCCTACGCCGGCGGCGGCGGGAACGCAACCCCCCCACTCGCACACGGGAACAGGCATGGCACGCGGATGGTTCGGCCAGCGGATCCCCGACCGGCTTCCGACGTGGCCGACGAGCGAGGAATTGGCGCGGATGGTCCGCCACCCCTCCGCGTTCGCGCCGGCCGCCGCCGAGGTTCTTTCGCCGCAGACGAGTCCGTCGCTCACGCTTCCGGCTCTGAGAGACTTCGGCGTCCGCGACATCGTGGCCCGCGACGGGGTCGTCGTCGGGGTTTCGCTGGCGGGGCGGAGCTTTGTCGCTCACTCGGACGCCCTCTTCACCGTCGCGCCGGGGCTGACCGAAATTCGCTTCGTCGCCGTTCGACACATGCTGGGCGCACTCCTCCGCTGTGCCAACCTCGCCCGACTTCGGAACATCGACCTGTCCGGCAACCGCATCGGTTCAATCGGAGCGGAATTGCTGGCCGCGTGCGAACACTTCGCGTCCCTCCACACCCTGGATTTGACCGCCAACTCGCTCGGTGATGCCGGCGTCCGCGCCCTCTTCGCCGCGCCGTGGGCGGAATCGATCCGGGAACTCCGCCTGTCCGCCGATGAGCTTTCCGTGGACGGCGAGCGGGCGGCGCGGAATCGTTTCGGAAACCGGCTGCTGCTCACATAGACAGGAGCCGTCGCGGGGGCCACAATACGACTCACGACCGACGCAACCGGAGCCGGCATCATGGCGGTGAATCTGCCACCCCACTACCACGACGCGGACGCCCGATACAAGAAGGCCCGCACGGCGGAAGAGAAGCTGGTCGCGCTCCGCGAAATGTGGGTGCTGCTGCCCAAGCACAAGGCGAGCGAGAAAGTTCAGGTCATCCTGAAGACGAAGATCAGCGAGCTGACGGACGAAATCGAACAGGCGAAGAGCGGCCCGCGGAAGGCCGCGCCCGGCACGGTGCGCATCCCGAAGCAGGGGGCCGGGCAGATCGCGTTCGTCGGCCCGCCGAACGCCGGCAAGTCGCAACTGCTGACCAAGCTGACGAAGGCCACGCCGACGGTCGCCCCGTACCCGTTCACCACCCGCGACCCGCAACCGGGGATGACCGAGTTCGAGGACGTGCGGATTCAACTCGTCGATCTGCCGCCGATCACCGCCGACGCCTACGAGCCGTTCATTACTGACCTGACGCGGTCGGCGGACGCAGCGGTATTGTTCCTGGACCTGGCCAACGACGACGGCCCGGCGGAAACTCAGGCCGTCATCGACCGACTGAAGCAGGCCCGCCGCGAACTGGTGGCCGCGCGGCCGACCGGCGACGACGACCCGACCACGTACTTCGTGCCGACGCTGCTGGTGGCGACCAAGTGCGACGACGAGGCCGCCGACCTGCGGCTGGAGATGGCGAAGGAAAGCCTCGGCGACCGCTTCCCCTGGCACGTGATCTCGGCCGAGCGCGGCGACGGCCTGCCGGAGCTGCGGGAGAAGCTGTTCGAGCTGCTGAACGTGATGCGGATTTACACGAAGCAGCCGGGCAAACCGGCGGACACCGGCAGCCCGTTCACTTGCCCGGTGGGCAGCACGGTGGCCGAACTCGCCGGGTGCGTCCACAACGAGTTGGAGGAGACGGTGAAGTCGGCCCGCGTGTGGGGCAGCGGGGCGTTCGACGGGCAGACCGTCGGCCGCGACCACGTCCTGCGCGAGAAGGACGTGGTGGAGTTGCACGCCAACTGAATCGCGGCACGTCGAGTCGTAGGTCGCGGTCGATGTTCCCCGACAGGGGAACGAGGCCCGACAGCCGGCCACCGTTGTGGGAACGAGGTGGATGGCTGTCGGGCCTCCCCGGCCTACAGCCGGCTCGACCGCGACCTACGAAAGGCACCGAGGAATCCGCGAACCAGTCGCGGTGATCCACAACCACAAACGGGGACCGAACGGACGCGGGTGGTATGATGTCGTGAGTGGACCGGTGGCAGCATTCTGGGACCAGCGGGTCGCGATGCAGGATTCGGACCAGTTCAGCTTCCACACGCGGGCGGCCGTGGCGGTCCTGCGAGACTCGATCGTGCTTGCCGGCGAGGGCGACCCGCCGGCGGGGGAGAATGGGCCGCCGTACTCATGGTTCCCGGTCACTTAACCGACGGAGACGTGCCATGCTACCCGCGCACCTGTATCGCCAACTACTGCATCGAGGTCTTCACCAACTTGGTGGAGCGGTACGGCCTGACACCCACCGACGCGAAAGACGCGATTGACGCCACGCGACGCGAACTCGATGCCGTGGGCATGGGCGACATGACATACCACCGAGGATCCGCGGATCGAGCGGCGGGCATCGCCGCCGGGTGGAAGAACGGCTACTACCGGCGCGCCGCCGCCGCCGCCGCCGCCAACGCTGGTGCCTGACCCCACATGCCAACCACCCCCACCCCGCCACCCGCCGACGCCGACCTCGCCAAGTTCCTCGTTCGCCACGGGGTGATGCGGTTCGTCGGCGAGTTCGTCGCCCCGGCCGGGGTGACGCCGGCGCGCGGCGACATCGTCATTCTGCGCACCGACCGCGGCCAGGAGGTCGGCGAGGTGCTGTGCCCGTCCACCCCGCAGGCGGTGGCAGCCATCCCCGAACCGACGCGCGGGCAGGTGGAGCGCATCGCCACCGCCGACGACCGCAAGAAGATCGCCGAGTTGAAGGCCACCCAGCAGCGGGAGTTCGAGGTCGGCACGCAACTGATCGCCAAGCACAAGCTGGCCATGCAGATCGTGGACGTGGAGCACCTGTTCGGCGGCGAGCGGGTGCTGTTCTACTTCCTCGCCGACGGGCGGGTGGACTTCCGCGACCTCGTGAAGAGCATGGCCCGCGAGTTCCACGCCCGCATCGAACTGCGGCAGATCGGCGTCCGCGACGAGGCCAAACTGCTGGCCGACTACGGCGACTGCGGCCGGCCGGTCTGCTGCAACACGTTCCTGTCGGTCATGCCGCCGGTCAGCATGCGGATGGCGAAGTTGCAAAAGGCGACACTCGACCCGACGAAAATTTCCGGCCGGTGCGGTAGACTGAAGTGCTGCCTGCGGTACGAGCAGGACGTGTACGAGGCGCACCAGGCGGAGTTGCCGGCCGTCGGCGCGAAGGTGCTGACGGACAAGGGGCGGGGCAAGGTGCTGGCGCAGGAACTGCTCGCCCGCCGGCTGCTGGTCGAGTTCGAAGACGGCCGGCGGATGCCGGTGGCCGCCGCCGAGGTGCTGACGACGCTGTAACGTGGATTTCGGACAGAGCCGGAAGCGTGAGCGACGGAATTGGCCGTTTCGACCGTCGCTCACGCTTCCGGCTCCGACGATACTTCGGGAGCCTTGCCCGTGGACGAGAAGATCTACGACGTCCTCCGCGACGACCCCCGGTACCCGCTGGAGGCCTACGAGTTCGTGTGCGACACCGTGGCCTACACGCAGGAGATGCTCGGCCGCGGCCCCCGCGAGGCGGACGACCCGGACACCGACTACCACGTCAGCGGTGGGGAGCTGGTCCGCGGGGCGTGCGCGTTCGCCGTCCAGGAGTTCGGCCTGATGGCCCCGGTGGTGTTCAAGACGTGGAACATCCGCCGCACCGACGACGTGGGCAACATCGTCTTCAACCTGATCCGCGCCGAGCAACTGAGCAAGTCCGACCGCGACGAGCCGGACGACTTCCGCGACCTGTTCGACCTCGGCAAGGCCCTGACCGACGGCTTCCAGATGACCACCGTCCGCCCCACCAAGAAGAAAGGCACCCGATGACGTTCGCCCGCATCCGGCTGGCCGTCGCCGCCCTCGCGTTCGCCGGCTGGCTGAGCTGGCTGGCCCTGGCCGTCTGGCAGAAGGACGCGCCGGACAAGGTGTCCCGCGCCCAGTTGACCGCCGCCGATTCGCTGCTCGTCGTCGAGGTGACGGCCGGCGAGGACGGGCTGCCGCTGGCGAAGGTGACGGTCGTGCAGCGACTCGCCGGGACGGGGCCGAAGGTCGGGGAGGACATCACCGTGGCGAACCTGCCGTCGGCGGTGGTGCCGGGGAAGGGCTTCCAGCGAGCCGGGCAGTACCTGCTTCCGCTGACCGGCGGCGACCTCGGCCTGTACCGCGTCGCCGGCTTGCCCCGTAGCCCCGGCTACGAGGAGACGAACCCGAAGCTGCCGAGCATTTACCCGTGGACCGCCGACGTGCAGGCGCAGTTGAAGAGTCTGAAATACGAGTGGTGACGGAAGCGCGGTCGGCATTCGTAAGAATCGTGACACCTTCAGCCAGAATTAGGAAATGACGATGAGACCAACGACAAAACACGTCGGATCGGAATCGGAGTCGTTCACCGAGTTGGGCCTTTTTTTCTTGACGACCGCATTTTGCTTCGCGGGCGTCTGGATTTCGCTTGCGTACCGCCGAGACATCTCCATCGCGAGACGATCCACAGACGAGCCGACTCCGATTACGGTCGAGCACCTCTCGATGTTGGGCAGTTCCGCGACCGGGTACTTGACCCTGACGGATTTTCGAGTCGCGTCGTCGTGGGTCCAGGAGAATTTGCGGAACCCCAAAACCGGCTTGCCGGTATGGCTTTATGCCCATCTCGTTCCCGTGACTGGGGAGCCTTCGGGTACGGTCGTCATCTTTGTGAAGCGGGGACCGAAATCGGAAGCGGATGTGCCCGTGGGGACGGGGACCGGATATGTACTTCCGGACACTATGAGTACCTATCGGCGGGTACGCGACAAATACCTTCCGGACTTTCGCGGCCCACTCGTTATCGTGTCCACGGAGGTCGCGCCGTGGCGGGTCTGTGTCCAAATGGTGCTACTCGGACTCGGGCTGCAAGCCGGGGGACTGCTTCTCTTCATCGTCCAACTCGTCCGTCTGACCCGTGCGGTACGCCGAGATCCTCTCTCACTGGAAAGGCCAGGGTGGATGATTCACTCCATCAATTACATCCCCTACAACGGCTACGGAATTCTCACCGTTCTGGTCGTCGGCTTCCTCGCGTGGGGACCGGTCTACCTCTTCGATGGCTCCGCGGCGGGCTACTTCGCGGTCGTGTGTTTTCTTGCCACCGTCGCCTCCGCCGGCATCGACACCTTGATACCGACTCCTTTGATCGACCGGTCTGCCGCACACGCAAGTCCCGAATTGCCTACGAGGTTGAACCTCGTCATTTTCGTTGTGCCGCTCGCGTTTTACACGACGATCGGTGTCGTTTTGTCACTAGCGTGCATGTTTTTCGAGGATCGGCGTGGTGGGTTGAATATCGTGTCGATGTACGCGAGTTGTTGGGTGGCGTCTCTGGGTGGAGCGGCGGTCATGTTGGTGGGGCGGCGGTTCCGACGCAAGAGGGGTGGGTGTCATCCCGCCGAGCGAATGCTGGGATTGGCAGTCCTCGGCGAGTAGCTGCGGTATTGGTGATGGGCAAGTTCTCGCGTGGATGCGAGTGCCCGCCCTCCGTCCAATGAACTGCCACGCTATTCCTTCACCACGACGTACTTCCGCAACCCGTCCAGCGTCTTCGCGCCCAGGCGCGGCACCTTCCGCAGCTCTTCGACGGTCTCGAATTGTTTCGCGTCCCGGTACTCGACGATCTTCTGCGCCATCACGGGGCCGACGCCCGGCAGTCGTTGAAGTTCCGTCAGCGAGGCGGCGTTCACGTCGATGGGTGGTTCGCCCGGCTTGATCTTGCCCGACACGGAAGAAGCGGCCGGGGGCGACTTCCGTTCCAGTTTCTCCACCGACATCTCGCCGGCCGTGACGAACGGCCGCACCTTTTCCAGCGTCTTCACGCCGATCCCGTGAACCGCATCCAAGTCCTCGACCTTGGCGAACGGCCCGCTTGCGGCGCGGTGGGCGAGGATCGCGTCGGCTCGTTCCGGCCCGACACCCGGCACTTGCATGAGTTCGGTGCGGTCGGCCCGGTTCAGATCGACCGGGCGCGGCGGCAGGTTGGCGGCATCGGTCGGTCGGGCGCGAAGGTGCGGGGCGTAGGCGCGGAAGGCCAACAGGCCGATCATGACGACGACGAACGTGCCGACCACGGCGCGCGACTTCCGGCGGTCGGGAAACCCCGACGGAAGAGCGGTCGGACTCGCGGGCGGCGTGGTCATCGAAACCACTATATCCGCCACGATCCGCTAATTGGGCGCGATCCCGGCTTTCCGCATTTCGATCACCGCATACCGGCACCAGTTGCGAAGCGGCGGGGCCACGGCCAGCAAGCCGCGATCCACAACGCCGAGGCAACGCGATACCCACCGGCTTCGCACCGCCCGGCCGACCATGCCGAACAACTGATGGCCTTCAAACGTGAGCGCGGGGAAGGACTCCCGGAGCGGCGCGAGGTCGGCTTTGCGAAGCGGTTGTTCGTCGGCGGTGCGGTCCTTGCCGGGGTACGGAAGTCGGCGGCGGGCGAACGACAGCAGGGGGTTGCCGCCCCACGGCTCGCAGAACACCGCCGCCCCGCCGGGCTTCAACACGCGGTTCAGCTCTTCGCCGGCGCGGCGCAAATCGAGGTGGTGGAGGATGGCGTTGCCCCACACGGCGTCGAAGGAGTTGTCCGCGAACGGCAGCCCCTCCGCGTCGGCGACGGCGAACCGAACGGCCACGCCATTCGCGGCGGCGCGGGCCTCGGCCTCGGCGACGTAGCCCGGTGACAGGTCGAACGCCGTGACTTCGGCCCCGGCCCGCGCGAACACCACCGCTGCCATGCCGTGCCCGCAGCCGTAGTCGAGAACCGACTTTCCGCACAACGGCCCCATCGCCGCGACTGCTGGCCGAACCCACGTCTCGTGATCGAGGAATTCGGCGTCGGTGAAAACGAGGTCGTCGCGCGTGAGAGTTTCCCACCGCTCGCTGGCCTGCCGGTCGTGGTGCTCGCGCTCGGCGAGCAAGCGGGTGGTCATGGGCGAATCCGTTCGCGGTGATTCTTGGCGAGCGGGGGGCGTAAGCCCCCTGTTGGTCTTCAAGAAACAGTGGGCTTACGCCCCCCGCTCGCCAAGTCAGTTTCACACCAGCCAGCCGCCGGTGACGGGCAGCACCTGCCCGGTAATGTACCCGCTCTCGGCACTGGAAAGGAAGAGCACTGCGTTGGCCACGTCCGCCGGCTGCGCGAACCGGCCGACCGGGATCGATTTCAGGTACTCGGCCCGCATCTCCTCCTTGATCTCGCCCATCATGGCCGTTTCCACCACGCCCGGTGCGACGGCGTTCGCGGTGATGCCGCGCTTCGCCAGCTCTTTCGCCAGCACCCGCGTCAGGCCGATGACGCCCGCCTTCGCCGCCGCGTAGTTGGCCTGCCCGAAGATGCCGACCAGCCCGGCGACGGAGGCGATGTTCACGATCCGGCCGCCGTCGCGGAGGATGTCCGCCCCGTACTTGCACCCGTGGAACACGCCGGTCAAATTCGTACTCAGCACCGCCTGCCAGTCGTCCGGCGTCATCTTGCGGAGCGAGCGGTCCCGCAGGATGCCGGCGTTGTTCACGAGGATGTCGAGGCCGCCGAAGCGTGCCTTCACGTCGGCCATGAGGGCTTCCATCTGCCCGGCGTCGCGCACGTCGGCCGGCAGCGCCACCACTTTCCCCGCCGGCAGTTCGGCGAGCAGCTTGTCGGCGTCCGCCTTGTTGGCCCCGTCCGGGTCGGCGAAGTAGTGCAGCACGCCCGTGGCCCCGGCGGTCACGAAGCCGCTGAGGATCGCCGCGCCGATGCCCCGCGAACTGCCGGTCACGAGCGCCACTTTGTCGGTGAAGTCGAAGCGGATCATGGGAGGTGTTGTTAGCCCGCAGCGCCAGCAAGGGGCAAGCCACGGTTACGACGGGGATGGGACCGTGCGGGATTCGTTCGCCCGAAGAGTGCGAGGTCGTCAACCGCCCACGCCCCTTGCTGGCGCGGCGGGCTAACAAATCCGGCACACTCTACTTTATCCCGCCGCCGCCCGTTCGTCCGCCGGTGGCCGGCGGTCGTATACTTGTCGCGTCGGTTCGTTCCCACCGGATGCAAGGCCGCGCATGACCTCCGCCCCGACCGCCGGTCGCGCCTTCCGGGCGCTGGTCTGGTTCACCGCCCGCCGGCACGCCCAGGTCCGCCAGCTCGGGTGGGTGTCGTTCGGGCTGCTCGCCCTCGTCACGGGCATCGTCGCGCTCCTCAGCAGTCAGGGCGGCGTGTGGCGGCTGGAGAAGCGCACGCGAACGGTCGGCAATCTGACCGACGAGAAGAACCCACACCGGATGACGCACCGGCAATTCAGCGAGGAGCGGTTGCCACTGTGGGAGGCGATGCCCGGTCCGCCGACCGATTTCGCCATCCGTTCCGCCGTCGCCAACAGCTACCGCGCGATGATTCACTCGGAGCAGTTCCTCGACGACTACGCGCTGCTGAATTTCGTCCGCTGGGTGGTCCGCACGCTGTTCTTCACGTTCCTCCTGCCGCTGCTGTGCCTTGCCTATGCGACTGGGGCCATCGGGGCCGAGCGGGAGTCGCGGACGCTGCTCTGGCTGCTGTCGCGTCCGCTGCCCCGCTGGGCCGTCTACTTGGCGAAGTTCCTGGGCACGCTGCCGTGGTGCGTGGCCGTGTCGCTGGGCGGGTTCGCCGTCGTCTGTCTTGCCGGCGGCACACTCGGCGTCAAGGCCTTCGAGATGTACTGGGACGCGGTGCTGATCGGCAGCGTGGCGTTCGCCGCGCTGTTCCACCTGATCGGGGCGGTGTTCCGCCGGCCGTCCGTCGTCGGGCTGGTGTACGTCTTCTTCTTCGAGACGCTGGTGGCCAACCTGCCCGGCAGTTTGAAGCAACTGAGCTTGAGTTACTATCTGCACTCGCTGTTCTACAATGAAACGGCGAAGGAGTTGAAGACGGTCCAGCCGCAGAGCGTCGAGGTGTACGCGCCGGCCGCCACCGGGGAAGCCTGGCTGACGTTGTCCGTTGCGGCCGTCCTGCTCACCGCCGTCGGCATGGTCCTGTTTGGCCGGCAAGAGCCGAGCGAGGAAGCGTAAAAACCAGGGGTCAGGGCAGTCAGGAGGCAGGAAGCGGGAATCAGGGCAGGCAGGAGGCAGGAAGCAGGAATCAGGGCAGTCAGGAGGCAGGCGGCAGGAAGCAGGAAGCAACAGCCTGACAGAAAACGACGTGATTTTTGCTGCCTCCCGCCTCCCGGCTTTTGCTTCCTGTTCCCTGCCCCCTGCCCCCTGCCCCCTGACTCCTGTTCCCTGCCCCCTGTTCCCTGCCCC
>JAYTTN010000062.1:0-2658 GCA_043745295.1 Fimbriiglobus sp.
CATCGTGCCCGGCACGCGACACGTGCTCGGCCTCGCCCACCAACAACTGCGGATGCGGAAGCCCGCCCCGGAGAACGAGACCAAGGCTCGGCTCGAGAAACGCGAATCGGTGCTCTGGACCAACGGCATCGCGGCCACGGGTCGGCCCCCCGAAGGCGTGCGGTGGGTCGCTGTCCGCGACGGCGATTTCGGCCGACGGGACGGTGGTCTGGCTGCCGGGGTCGGGTCGGTCCGGGTATTCGGGATCGTCGCCCCACACGGCGACACCCCGTACCGGGCGACCGACGACCTGGCGATGACGGCCCTGACCCGCCGGCAGTTCGCCGAGTTCTCCCGGGCCATCGAGCACTACCACCGGGGGATCGAGCAGTGCACCGGGGTGGAGCGGTGCCAGGCGCGGTCGGCGGTGGCCCAGCAGAACCACATCGGGCTGGCCCTACGGGCGTTCCTGCGGCTGGAGATCCACTGCTTCGCCGCCGGCGTCAGGGGGGCGGAACGACGACGCCCTGTTGGTCAGCCGCCCGATTCAATACGCTGACTACACTGGTTCATCGTGCCATCGATTGCGTGGGCGGAAAAGGCAGGTACGCATGAAACGGAATAGTGTACGCAAATTCAGTAGTTGGTGGGGGGGGGCCGCCACTCGTGGGCAGTGCCAACGGCGCCGCTGCTAGTGTTGATGCCGATGGAAAACTTCCCATGACGAACGCCAGTGCCGAGCAATCCCCTGAAGCGCCGCCGACGGCGGACGAACGCGACGAGCCGGGCGGCGTCCGTCGTTCTCGGTCGTCGGGGTCGGGGCCTCGGCCGGCGGGCTGGAAGCGTTCACGCAACTGCTCAAGGCGCATGCCGGTCGATACCGGCATGGCCTTCGTCCTGGTGCAGCACCTCGCCCCGTCGCACCCGAGCGCGCTCGCGGAGATTCTCGCTCGGGCCACGAAGATGCCGGTCCTGGAGGTCCGGGACGAGCCGACGGTCGAGCCGAATCACGTCTACGTCATCCCGCCGGACCGGAGCATGGTCATCGCCGGGGGGAAGCTGAAACTGCTGCCGCGCGAGGACCGCAAGGCCCCCCACCCGGTCGATCAGTTCTTCCGGTCGCTCGCCGACGAGCAGCGGCACCGCGCCATCGGCGTGGTGTTGTCCGGCACGGCCACGGACGGCACCATCGGCCTCGAAGCGATCAAGGGGGAGGGCGGCATCACGTTCGCCCAGGACGCGACGGCCCAGCACGAGGGGATGCCGCACAGCGCCATCGCGTCGGGGTGCGTGGACTTCGTGCTGCCCCCCGCCGAGATCGCCCGCGAGATCGTCCGCATCGGCCGCCACCCGTACGCGGTGCCGGAGGCCGAGGCCCTCGAGACGGACGGCAAGCCGAACCTCGTCCAGGTCGTGAAACTGCTCAAACACGCCACCGGGGTCGATTTCACCGGCTACAAGTTCAACACCCTGTACCGCCGCGTCACCCGCCGCATGGTCTTCCAGAAGCTGGAGACGCTGCCCGAGTACGTGCAGTTCCTGCGGCAGACGCCGGCGGAACTGGACGCGCTCTACCAGGACATCCTGATCAGCGTGACCAGCTTCTTCCGCGACAAGGAGTCGATCGAGGCGTTGAAAAGCCAGGTGTTCCCCCGCCTGCTCCAGGACCGGTCCCGCCACGACCCAATGCGACTCTGGACGCTCGGCTGCTCGACCGGACAGGAAGCGTACTCCTTGGTGATGGCGTTCACGGAGGCCGCCGAGGCCGCGGGCAGCCAAGTGCCACTGCAACTCTTCGCCAGCGACTTGAACGCGGCGGGCATCGAGAAGGCCCGCGCGGGCGTTTACCCGAAGGACATCGAACAGGACGTGTCGCCGGAACGGCTGCGGCGGTTCTTCTCCGCGGTGGACGGCCACTACCGGGTCGCGAAGTCGATCCGCGACGCCTGCGTGTTCTCGCGGCACAACGTGCTCGCCGACCCGCCTTTCTCGCGCATCGACCTGATCTCGTGCCGCAACCTGCTCATTTACATGGAGCCGGTCCTACAGCAGCGGATCATGCCGACGCTGCACTACGCCTTGAAGCCGGCGGGCTGCCTGTGGCTGGGCGGCTCGGAGACGATCGGCAGCTACCGCAACCTGTTCGACGCCGAGGACGCCCGGCACAAGATTTACGCCAAGAAGCCGGGGTCGGGTCCGGGGCACGGCCACTTCCCGCTGCAACCCGGCGGGGCACCCCGCGCGCCGTTCGTCGCGGCGCGGCCGGGCGACGCGGCGGACCTGCCCCGCGAGGCGGACCGCGTCCTGCTGACCAGGTTCGCCCCGCCCGGCGTACTCGTCTCGGCCGACCTGGAGATCCTGCAGTACTGTGGCGACACCGGCGCGTACTTGGCACCCGCCCCCGGCAAGGCGAGCCTGAGCCTGCTGAAGATGCTCCGCGAGGGGCTGCTCGTCGCCGTCCGCGCGGCGGTGCAGCGGGCCGGCAAGGAGAACGCCCCGGTGCGGGAGGAGGGCTTGCGCGTCAGGTCGAACGGCGGCTACCGCGAGGTCGCCGTCGAGGTGATCCCGCTCAAGGCGCAAGGCGGGGCGAAGGAAGGCGGCTTCCTGATCCTGTTCGGGGACGGGTCCGAGGCGAGCGGGGGGCGTCAGCGACCGGAGGGAGCGCAAACCCCGGTCGCC
>JAYTTN010000063.1:0-2653 GCA_043745295.1 Fimbriiglobus sp.
ATCACGACCTGCCTGGACGGTGCCCAGCCATGGCCGGAATGGCCCGGGGGAGGGCAAAAACGAGCGGGCCCCTTAAGCGCCAAACGCCGCAACCCGGAAGGATTGCGGCGCTGTGCATGAATCAGTCACAGGCCTTTTTTGCCTGGGTCCGCCTCTCGAGGTGAACTTCGGCGCGGTGGACGGGACTCGAACCCGCGGCCTCCGGCGTGACAGGCCGGCGTTATAACCGACTTAACTACCACCCCAGTTTATTCAGTTTTCAATGCGGTTGCGTTCTGGTTGCTGCGTGGGTAGGCGCAGCAGGATTTGAACCTGCGACTTCGTCCGTGTGAAGGACGCACTCTACCGCTGAGTTAATCGCCCGCGCGCCCGAGAGGGTGTCGCGCCTCTCGGGCTGTCTTGATAGCAGACCCGTCTCGCGCCGTCAAGGTTCACACGCGGGGCGGCAGATTGCCGGCCGGGGCGTCGTCGAACTTCGGCGCGGCGGTGGACGGCGTGACCCGCTGCGGCGGCTTCACCGCCTCCGGCTCGATGGCGGCGGCGGTGCGGCCGCCGGAGTTGATTTCCTCCTCCATGCCGCCGATGCCCTTCTTGAACTCGACCACCGTCTTGCCCAGCGACCGCCCGATGTCCGGCAGCTTGCGGCCGAACAGAAGCACGCCGAGGAGCAACAGCAGGATGATTTCCTGAAAGCCGAGACCGAACATGACCGTCCTCCGAATCGAGTGGCCGACCTGAAACCGTCTTCGGGAGGAGGTTGAAGGTAACCCACCCGGCGGGAGACCCCCGCAGGGGCCAGCATTAATATATCCCCGAAACCCCCGCGCGGGCAAGCGATCCCGCCGACTTTTTCGCCCGGCCTGGCTACGGCCGCCGTCACTTCGCCAGCGGCTTGGCGGGTTTGACCGTGAGCGAGAGGCGGATCAGCCCGTCCGTGCCGGCGCGGCGGAGTTCGACCGAATCGAACAACTCCAGCACGTCGCCGAAGTTGGCGAACTGCGACTTCAACTCGGCCGGCTTCGCGCCCGTCAGCTTGGCCACGGCGGGAACGACATCCGCCTCGTGGTCGGTCAGGTACTGGCGGAGGCGGGCCAGCGACACCCGCGCGACCAGCCCCGTGGCGGCGGCCGGCGGCGCGGCCGGGGCCGTGAACGCCTTCACCGCCGCGTCGGACGTGGACGCCACGAGGTAGCCGCGGCGGAGGCCGTAGGCGGGGCGAATGCCGGGCGGGAAGAAGGCGTCGTTCGCCAGCGATTTCACGTCGCCGTCGGGCGTGGCGTCCGTTTGGGGTTCGATCTGGTCGTCGTGGTGGCGGTTGTAATCGATGCGGAACAGAAGCGCCAGGGCGTCGAGGGCGGACAGCAGCACCGGGCCGATGCCGCCCTTCGCGCCCGGTTCGCCGACCTTCAGGGCGAAGGTGGCGACCGGTGCCCAGCCCGTCGCGCCCGTCGCCGGGGCCGTCACCCAGAAGGCCACGTCCGGCCCGATGCCGGCCAGGATCGCCGGCACCTTGTTCTTGCCGACGATGGGGCCGATGCGGTCGTCGAGCAGCACCTTCAGCCCGGCCTTGCCGTCGTCCGCGAGGAACGGCCGCAGCGCGTCCAGCAGCTTCGGCGCGTCGAGGTTCCCCGCCACGGCCAGCAATGCATCCGCGGGAATCGCCGACCAGAGGGCCGACGCGGTGCCCGGCGTCAGAAGCGGCTTCAGTTCGTCCGGCACCGCCGTCGGGTTCACGGCGACGTTCAACGCCACGTCCAGGCTGGTGCCGAGTTCGACCGACACGGCGACCGCGTCGCACGCCGCCCACAGCCGCTGGAACTGCGTCAGGAAGGCTTTGTGACTCGCGTCCTTGGCGTCGGCGACGGCGGCCTTCAAGTCGGCGTCCAGCGACCGCGGGTGGAACACACCGACGACGGCGGCGGTCGTCAGTTTCAGCTTGTCCAGGGCGTCCGCGAGTGGGGCCGGGGCGGGCGTGGCGGCGCGGTCGATGGCCTCGCGGACGGTCGCTTCCGTCTGGGAGAACGCCACGATTCCGCCCGACACCCAGTAGAACTCGCTCCGCCCCGCGCCGCGGTCGCGCTCGAAGTACGTCGCCGCGCCGTGCTTCTTCGCGCGGACTTCCTTCACCTCGCCGCCCGCTTTCTGGGCCGCGTTCAGCTTGTCGATGAGCTTCGCCAGCAGCGCCGGTTTTCCGGCCTTCAGGAGAATCAGCCCGCTGTCGTCCTTGCCACGGTACGCGAACACGACGGCGTCGCCGAGCAGGTCGTTGACGACCTCGTCGCCCGTCGTGCCGAGTTGCTCGGCGAGGAGCTTTTCGGTCGCCTCCAGCGTCTTCCACTGGTCCGACGCGAGCAGCGACTTGCCGAGTTTGGACGCGGGAAACCAGGCGGCGAACGGCGACTCGTCGAGTCGCTTGGCGTGCCCGCGCAGGTCGCGGAGGACGAGCGCGACGGTGGTGTCCTTCGGCGCGAGGCGGAGCAGCTCGCCCACCGCGTCGCCGGCCACCGCCGGCGCGAGGCCCAGCAGCGAGGCGATCAGAACGAAGAGCAGTCGCATGTCGCCTCCAGATTCGACCGGTGGCCGTGATCTCATCCGAGCCGGAAGCGTGAGCGACGGTTCGTCTCACGACCGTCGCTCACGCTTCCGGCTCGGA
>JAYTTN010000064.1:0-9816 GCA_043745295.1 Fimbriiglobus sp.
GCGAACCACGGTGGCCCGCTCCCTCCGGTCGCGGCGACGACGAGGTGGTCGATTGGTTCGGCTGGGCTTCGGGTTAGCTGAACAACTCCCTCACCAACTCCCCTTGGTCCAGCACTTCGATGGGGCGGCCGTCGGGGGTGACGATCTGCTTGCGGGGGTCGATGCCGAGGGAGTCCAGCACCGTGTAGCACACGTCCGCCGGCGACACCGGCCGCGCGGTGGCGTGGCCACCGTGCTTGTCGGTCTTGCCCAGCACGAAGCCGGCCTTCACCCCGGCCCCGGCGAACAGCATCGACGCCGCCGGCCCCCAGTGGTCCCGCCCGGCGTCCTTGTTCACCTTCGGCGACCGGCCGAACTCGCCCATCACCAGCACCAGAGTGTCCTTCAACGTGCCTCGGTCGTGCAGGTCGCCGATCAGCGCCGACACGCCGGCGTCGAACTCCGGCAACTTCTTGTCCAGACTCTCGAAAATCTTCGCGTGGTGGTCCCAGCCGCCGTAGTTCACGGTGACGAACCGCACGCCCGACTCCACCAGCCGGCGGGCGAGCAGCATCGACTGCCCGGCCGTGGTGCGGCCGTACCGGTCGCGGAGCTTCGGGTTCTCGTCGTCGATGGCGAACGCCCGCCGCGCCTCGCTCGACAGGATCATGTCCGCCGCCCGCTGGTGGAACTCGTCGTAGGTGGCGATCTGGTCGTTCCCGGCCACCTTCTTAGCCAGCCCGTCCACCGCCTTCAGCAGTGAGTCGCGGCGCTCGATCTTGCGGGCCGACATCGGTTCCGGCGTGAGGTCCTGGACCTTGAAATCCTTCTGGTTCGGGTCGCCGGCCTTGAACGACTCGTACCGCCCGCCGAGGAACGCGCTCTTGCCCAGTTCCCAGGTGAACGACGGGTTGCGGGGGATGGACACATACGGCGGCAGGCTGGCCTCGAAGCCGAAGTCGTGCGCGGCCACCGCCCCGATGGCCGGGTAGTCGCCGAACGGCGTGCCGAGCCGGCCGCTCAGCACCCAGTTGGTGGCCGTCTCGTGGTGGTCGTTGTTGTGCGCCCCGCTGCGGACCAGCGTCAGCTTGTCCATCTCCTTGGCCAGCAGCGGCAGCCGTTCGGAGATGCTCAGGCCGGTCACGGCCGTCGGGATGGTCTTGTACTTGCCGCGGATTTCCTCCGGCGCGTCCGGCTTCGGGTCGAAGCTGTCGTGGTGGCTGAGGCCACCGCCGAGGTAGACCAGGATGACCGACTTGGCACGGGCACCCTTGCGGGCCTTGACCGCCGGCGACTCTTTGGCGGCAGCCTCGGCCTTCAGCAGCATCGGCAGCGACAGCGCCCCGACCCCGCCGACGCGGAGGAACGACCGGCGCGACGCGCCGGAGCAGAGGCGGGAGGCGGTGCGGGACAGCGCGACATCGAGCATGGCGGGAACCCGGAACGGTTCTGGTGAGATAGTATTATGGTAGCATCCCGCAGCATCCGGCGGTAGCGGAAATGCGAGTCGGGGTGTATCAATGTTCCGTCCGGCACCGTTCTCGACGCCGGCGAGGCCGTCGCCCCATGTGCCGGCCCCTCTGCGGCTCCCTAGCCGCTGCCGTCCAGGCTCGCGCCGACGCCGCCGACGCGAAAAAAAGTGGCCGGCATCCGCGGCAAAGGCCCCCGCGCGCGGAACCTGCCGACCGCTCTCGGCCCCGTCCGCGTGTGCCGCCAGTACCACCTCACCCCCGGCGACGGCGGCTCGCATCCGGCCGACGACGACCTCGGCCTCGACGGCGCGCTCACCCGCGCGGCCGAGCGGATGGCCGCGTTCGCGGCCGCCCGCTGCTCGTTCGCCCCGCCCGCCCCGCCCGGCACGAACTGTGCGGTCGGCGGCGGTGCCGCGAGTCCCTGCCCAACTCACCCACCGCACCGCCCGCCGCCTCACGGCCACCCGCAACGACGCCGCCCGGTTCGCCCGCGCCGGCGGGGTGATCGAGGCGCGGATCGACGCCGGCACGGCGAACGCCGTCGGCGGCCGGCGGGACGCGAAACGGGCGGTGATGTGCAAGCGTCCGCCGGGAAAACTGGCGTCGGCAGACGGTCGGGCGAACAGCCGGCTGCCGCCCCGACGGCGCGGTGGCGACCGGAACCGTCGGCCCACTCGTGGAATTGGTGGCCCTGCTCGAAACCCCGGAGTCGGCGCAGGCGTGGACCGCCGCCCGAACTCCGATGCCAAACGCAGGGGGGCAAAATCAATTGCCACACCCTGCGGGTCATCCAGATGATGGCGCGGGCGGACGCGGAAGTTGGTGGGTTTTCGGCGTCGGCAAGACAATCGTGGGCGATTGACCGAAATGCCTCCCGGCAGGAGCCGCACCGTGTCCCGTCGCACCCCGCCCGTCCCGTGTTGACCGCCGACCGGACGGCCGAGGCAGAGCACCTGCTGGTGGCGCTGCATCGGGCCGCCGACGCCGACCTCCGCACCCTCGCCGAGACGCTCGCCGCCACCGCCGACGGAACCACCGTCGTCGGCGTTCGTCGTCCGCGGCCCGCTGTTGGGCATCGCAGCCAACGCCGTCCAAGCGGCCGTCGCCGACCGCGGAAAAAGTCCCGCCGGCGGCAGCTCCAACGTGCCCCACCTGCCCCGAGGCCGCCAAACGCCAGCGCCGGCTGGGCCGCTCGGCCGTCACCCTCTTCGGCCCGACCCGGCGGACGCGGGCGTACGACCACGGCCGCCACGGCCGCACCGGGCACGGCCCCCGCGCCGCCGCCCTCGACCTGACCCAAGGCCGGATCACACGCGGCGCGGCCGAAGTGGTCGCCCCGGAGAGGACTTCGGGGTGGTGTCGCGGTGGTGTGTTCGCCCGCCGCGCCAGCTAGGGGCGAACCGCATGAGGGATTGGCCCCGTGCTGGCGCGGCGGGCGAACAAGGCGATACACCCGAGTGAAATCTGCTCCAGCCGGCGTCCTGGAGTCGTTCGCCGAGGCGTCCACGAAGACGCGGCCGACGCGGGCCGGCCTCCGGGTGAGCGAAACGACCGTCGAGGGGTGACGGCGGGGGCACATGTCGGGGCCGGCTGGCCGCCGGCGATGAGGGAGAACGTCCGGTCGAGTGATCGGCTTCCGCCCGGCCCCCGCCTTCCGCTCCGGCGGCCGGCCTTGGCGGTTCGGGCGGCGAGCTCCGGCGAGCGCCGGGCCGGCCGTTCGTCGAACGCGGCCACCGGAAGGCCGGTGAACTGGCGGAACGTGGACGGCTTGCGGCGGAGGCGGATGTAATGGTCCATGCCGCACCGATGCCGACACCCCCTATTCCGCAACGACTCTATTGACTTGCGAGTAGGATTTCGCGGTCTCCGAGTTCTTGGCGAACGCCGGTTGCCCCTCGACCCACCGGAGGTACGCGCGGTCGAGGCGCTCGCCCTTCGCCTTCCTCAGTTCCTCGACGGTTGGCATGGCGAGGCTACCTGCGCGCCGCCGACGAATCGCCGGTGGCCGCTCGTTTTGGGTCGGAGGCCTACGACGGTCGTGTCCATTCGGTGCCGGAGGCGTCAGGCGTGCGGCAGGTGGAATCTTACCCGCCGCCCAGCGTTTTGGGTCGGGTCGGGATATCGTCTCGGGGAGCTCCTTGGACTGCTCCAGCCGCGCCTCGATCGGCCTCCTCTCGGCCTTCGTCCGCCGCACCCCGTCGGCGGACTCACCTCCCACGTCATCCGGCAAGCGTAGCTGAGGATCACCGCCAGGCTCGTCAACAGCCCGCCGCCCCACTTCCGCTCCAGGCTCGACCAGCACCTCTCGACCGGGTCGTACTTGCCGTGATGCGGCGGGTGACACACCAACCGCACCTCCAACCCCGTCGCGTCCGCGAAGTCCACCGGCCGCTTCCGCCACTGCGTCCGCGAGCCCGAGTTGCTCGGCCCGTCGTCCGTGTCCAGGGCCATCCGGCGGACGCGACCGAGCGATCCTGACACGAGTTCGCACCGGCGAACCAATCCGTCCGCTCAGACGTCGCTCGTCACCTTCGACCCGAACGGCAGCGCCAGCGCGCGACTCGCCGGCATCGGGATGCCCGGCGGCGTCCACTTCCGTGCCGCCGGCCGGTCCTGGTCCCACCCTCGGGCCGCCGTCCCGTCCGACGCCGTCCGCGCCTTTCCCCGCGAGCGCATTCCCCTTCCGCCACTTTCGCCTCGGTATCCACCGAGAGTTCCAGCACGTCCGGATCGTCCGTCGCCTCCGCGCGGACCGCCTGCACGTTGGCGAAGATGGCGTCCGCGGCGGCCACTTTCTCGAGTGGCTTGCCCTTGCGGATGCGGGTCAGGCGGTACCCCATCCGGTGGAGGATGTCTCGCATGGACCGCTCGCCGGTCGGGTCGGCGGCGGTATACCCCTTGTCGGTCCGAAGCCGTTGCGGGCACCTCGCGGGCGGCCAAGTCGGTGTACCGGCGGTTGGACTTCAACTCCGGGTCGGCGTGCGTGCGCGGCTCGACCACGTCGCGGATGTCGGCGGCCAGGCGCGGGTTGGCCTGCTCGACGGGCTCGCGGCCCTTGGCGGGGAAGTCCTCGACGCAGCGGATGCCGGTGCGGAGTTCGCGCAGGCCAGTATCGACGGCGTCGCGTCCCCAGCCGAAGCGGCGTTCGGCGGCGCGGGCGGAGCCGCCGCACACGGCGACGGCGACCTCGGCCTGGAACCGCCGCTTTCGCATCGACAGCCGCCGCGCGTTCGTCAGCGGCGTCACCGCGAACCCGGACGGCGAATGGGTCGCGCACCAGGCGAGGAATGCGTCGATGCAGTTCACCGACCGGGGTCTGGAGTGCAGCCACCTGCTCATCGACCACGACACCAAGTCCGTGGCCGGGTTCGACGAAGTGCTGGAGGCGGAGGGAATGGAGGCGAAGCGGGTGGGGCCGTAAGCCCCGAACCCGAATGCGTTCGCCGGGCGGTGGGTGCGGAGCCTGCGCGTCGAGTGCTCGGACCATTTTTCGGTACTCGGCGAGGGACATCATCGGCACCTGGTGTCCGATTACATGGCCCACGACAACGCCGAGCGCCCGCACCAGGGCGTCGGCAACATGCCGCTTGGTGGCAGACCACCGTCAGCGGATGCCGTGCCGCCCGCGTATGCCGTTGCCGAAGGACCGGTCACGCCGCCCTTCCCGAAAAGGATCGAGTGCCGCAAGCAGCTCGGCGGGCTACTCGAGCACTGACCGCCGCGCCGCGTGACGGTCGGGGTCGGTACTCCCCGTCGTGAAAACCTGCTGTGCGCGGGCCGCGAATCACTCGCGGCTTCGGGGAAGGACCGCGCCGTAGTCGCGCCGGCCGGACTTCGCCTTCATTCGCCCCGGAACCCCTGGAAAAGCAAGGGGCCGGCACCTCCCGGCACCGGACCGCATCGCCCGGCAAGGATGGGCCCTCTGGGATTCGAACCCAGAACCAAGGGATTATGAGTCCCCTGCTCTGACCGTTGAGCTAAAGGCCCGTGACGCCGGAATTATACCACCCCGGCAGCGGCGGCGGAAGTGGTGGCGGTCACGCCAGCCCTTCCGCCGCGAGGAGCCAAACGCTGCGTTCCATCGCCCGCACGGTGGTGATGATGTCGGTCGGAGAGTGTTCGCAACTGGTCATCCCCGCCGACCACCACCAGTCCACGCCGTTCAGCAGCATCGCCTGCCGGAGGGCCGTCAGTTGCCGCATGTCCTTCGGCCCGTCCAGCACGTTCACGTCGTTGCCGAAGGGGACAAAGCCGCTGTTGTCGTTCACTTCCGCCGGCGGGTATTCCTCCGCGAATTGCGACACCACGCGGACCATGCTGAAGTCGCCGTAGGCCAGCCACGACAGCCGGTTCGCGGCGAACATGGCGTTCAACTCGTTCCGCAGCGTGCGCGCCGCGAGGTTGGCCGTTTCGCACACGCCGCCGGCCGCGATCCGCTTCAGCGTGGCGATGCCGGCCGACGCCGACAGCGGGTTGGCGTTGTAGGTGCCGGGGTGCTTCATCTTCGGCTTGCCCGGTCGCGGTTCGAGGAACGCCAGGATGTCGGCCCGGCCGACCACGCACCCGCCGGGCAACCCGCCGGCCAGAATCTTCGCCAGCGCCGTGAGGTCGGGCGTTACGCCGTAGACCTGCTGCGCGCCGCCGGGGGCCACGCGGAAGCCGGTGATAACCTCGTCGAAGATCAGCACGCGGTTCAGCCGGCTCGTGATCTCGCGGAGGCCGCGGAGGAAGTCGCCACGGATGGGCACCCCGCCCCAGTGTCCGCCGGTCGGCTCCAGGATCACCGCGCCGATGCCGTCGTCGGCCTTCAACGCCGCTTCGACGCGGTTCAAGTCGTTCGGCGGAATGACGACCGCGATGTGGGCCATGCCGTCGGGGACGCCGGCCACGCTGTGCGAATCGTAGGGCGGGTCCGCGCCAATCGTCACGGCGTCGTGCCACCCGTGGAAGTGCCCCTGGAACTTGAGGAACTTCGGCCGGCCGGTGTACAGCCGGCTGAGCCGCAGGGCCATCATCGTGGCTTCGGTGCCACTGCCGGTGAACCGCAATCGTTCGGCCGAGGGGAGGAGCTGCTTGACGAGTTTCGCCCACGCGATCTCCAGCTCGTGGCACGCGCCGGGGTGGGTGCCGAGGGCCATCTGCGTCTGCACCGCCGCGACTACGTCGTCCGCCGAGTGGCCGAGGATGTGCGACCCGTGGCCGACGAAGTAGTCGATCAGTTCCGGCCCGTCGATCGCCCACTTCTTGCTCCCCTTCGCGCGGCCGACGTATACCGGGAACGGATCCATCATGCGGGTGTCGTGGGTGACGCCGCACGGGAATAGCGTGCGGGCCTGCTCCGCGACGGCGCGGGACTTCGGGAACGCGGCGGCGTAGCGGTCGGCGAGGGTCACGGGTGGACTCCGGGCTTGCGGGGCGAATAGCGGTTATCGTATACTCCAAAACCACCCCATCCTGCCCGTTGGGCCTACGACATGCGAACGCTGATACTCGTCTGTGTCGCAGCCACCTCGTCGGCCGCCGCGCCGGTCCCGAAGGACTCGAGCGGCGACTTCGCCGACCGGTACGGCGTGGCGAATCCGATCGGCAAGAACTGTCGGGTCGTCTCGAAGCGCGGCCGACTGGATATCGCGATCGCGTCCGGCCGCCACTACGGCTTCGACGACGGCGGGAATCTCCTGATGCCGCATGTCGCCAAGGACGTGGCCGGCGATTTCACTCTCACCGTGTGGTTGGAGCCGGGCGAGTTGCCGGAACACGACCGGTTCGAGAAGGCACACTACGAGACCGGCGTGTATCTCCGGTCGGGGGCGGACGTCTGCTTTCGGATGGCCGTCCAGCACCGCCGCTCCCACATCCAGTGCCAGACTGTCGGCGTGTACTCCGTCCGAAAGCCGGGGAGCGGAGTGAGCGGTTGCGACGACGCGCACTTCGACCGGCCGGCCGTCCACACGAGGATGGAGCGAAAGGGGGAACTGGTGACGGTCGCCGTACTCACCGCGAAAGGTCAGTGGGAGGTCGTGAAGGCGGATCGACTGCCTCTGAAGAAGTCGGTGCAGGTCGGACTGTACGTCTCCAGCAGCGGGAAGCCGTTCGGCGCGACGTTCTCGGACTACGACGTGAAGGCCAAGTAACGGCGGAACGGGCATCCGAGGACGCCCGCCGGGTCGTAAACTGTCGGCATGTCCGCACCCACGGCCGCCACCACCGCGACGGAGTTGCCCGCCCTCGGCCCGACGGCGGCGAAGGCGAAGGCGTGGTACCTCGGCCAGACCGTGGGCGGCGACTTCATCCTGCGGGACAAGCTCGGCCGGGGCGGGCTGGCCAACGTCTACCTGGCGCACCAGCAGTCGCTCGACCGGCTCGTCGCGCTGAAGCTGCCGCACGACGGCGGGGCCGTCGGCACCGAGGGCCTGGCCCTCGCCGGGCTGGAACACGACCACATCGTCAAGGTGTTCGCCGAGGTCATCGATCAACCGACGCAGACGCGCGGGCTGTGCCTGCAATACGTCCCCGGCACTAGCCTCGAAGCCGTCATCCCGAAATTGCACGCGAAGGGCCTTCCCGTAACGGGCAAGCAGTTCCTCGCGGCCGTCGATGAGGTCAGCGTCGGGCAGAGCGCGTTCGACCCGACCGCCGTCCGCGACCGGCAACTCCTGGAGGCGGCCGACTTCTACCCCGCCGTCTGCCGGCTGGGTGAACAGATCGCGCACGCCCTCGCGTTCACCCACGTCCGCGGCATCCTGCACTGCGACATCAAGCCGGGGAACATCCTGCTCACCCGCTACGGCCGGCCAATGCTGGTCGATTTCAACGTCGCCGTGGACACTGGCCGGACGGCAGCCGACGCCAAGGGAATAGGCGGCACCCTGCGGTACATGTCGCCGGAGCAGATGGCCGTGCGGTTCGACGGGGACGACGTGTCCACCGTCGATGGGCGCACGGATGTCTACTCGCTCGGCGTCGTCCTGTTCGAGTTGGCCACCGGCGTCTTGCCGACGGCCGACCGCAGGGCGATGTGGGACGCCTTGCCCCGCGAACTGACGGCGGTGCTGCGGCGGTGCCTGGAATCGGACCCCGCGCTGCGCTACCCAACGGCCGCCGCCCTGGCCGACGCGCTCGCGGCCACTCGGCGGATTCTCGTCGCGCGGGCGCGGCTGCCCACGCCCAAGCGGTTCGGGCAGTTGGTCGAACGCCACCCCATCGCCATGACGTTCGCCATGGCCCTGGCCCCGGAGTTGGTCGGGTCGGCGCTGAACATCGCCTACAACGCCTTGCAAGTGCCGATGACCGCCGAACACCTGAAGGTGTTCCCGTGGGTGGTCGGCCTTTACGACGCGGCGGCGTACTTCGTCTGCCTGTGGCTGGCGGTGGCGGTCGTCGTCGGGGCCGGGCGGAACCGCGAGCGGGCGTTCGCCGCTCGGCACGCGGCCGCACCGACCGACACGGCCCGCCGCGGCGCGCTGCGGTTCGGCCGCACGGCCGTCATCCTCGGTTTGCTCGGCTGGATTCCCGGCGCGGTCGTGTTCCCGACGGCCATCGACTGCATCGCCGGGCCGGTCGGGTTCGCCGTGTACGCGCACTTCGCCATCTCGTTCGTGCTGTCGGCGCTGGTCGGCATCGTGTACAGCTTCATCGGCGTGCAATACGTCGTGCTGCGCGGCCTGTACCCGCATTTGCACCACCCGGACACCTTCGATCACGCCGCCGTCCGCGCCGAGGTCGCCCGCGCCACGAAGCTGCTCGGTCCGTTTCTGGTGCTGGCCACGCTCATCCCGCTGGCGGGGGCGATCCTGCTGGTCGCCACCGCCGGCGAGACGATGACCCTCGGCTTCCGGCTGATGACGGTCGGGCTGATCGGCCTCGGCATGGCCGGCGTCAGCGGCCTCATGCGGAGCATCGACGACCTGCGGGCGCTGGCCGCCGTCTGGCGGGACGACTGAGTCGGCGTCCGCGCTCTCGGCCCAAATGGGCAGCAGGCAGTCCAGCGACCATTTGCCGCGCATCCGCTCCTTTTCCTGCTTCAGAATGGCCATCGCGGCGCGGAACCGGTCGCCGGGACAGCGGGCGCGCATCCGCTCGCGCCGGCCCTTGGCGATGTCGAGCAGGCGGGAGATGTCCACCGGTTTGGGTGCGGCGAACGGCATGGGAGTCCCTCCGAAAGTGCGCCGATGGACAACTATACGCTATACATGGACTGAAATCAAGTAAAGTGGACGGATTTATCCAAAAAAGTTTGAGGCCGGCGGGGTGCGTACACGGGCGCGAAGAGAAAGCCCCCTCACCCGAACGGGTGCTGCGCACCGCGTTCGACCTCTCCCCCACGAGGGGCTGTCAGGAGTCGGTATCGGGATCAACGTCGGTC
>JAYTTN010000065.1:0-2647 GCA_043745295.1 Fimbriiglobus sp.
GATGCCTTAGACATCACAACCGATGCGTCCGACTGGTCGAGGCGAAAGAGGATAACGCCAGCGTCCGCAGGCAGGCGACTGCGGAACGCGAGTTCCCCGAAATCCTTGTCGAACGTCAGCAAGACGCGGTTCTGGGCGGCAGCCATCGCCAGTACCGCCTGATCGACAATTCCTGGGCATTCCCGCCTGATCCAGAGCACGTCGAGTCCCGCGTCCCGAAGCGCGTCCACGATCCGGCGGGGGAAGTTCTCGTCGGCGAGCCACTTCACGTGGGCACCGGGTAAACCCGCTCTTCCCGGAGGACGCGCCCCGCGTAGGCGATGCAGGCCAAGATGTCGTCTTCGGTCAGCCCTGGGTACTGGTCGAGGAGTTCCGCGAAGCTCCAGCCTTCGCCGATGCGGTCGAGGAGAAACTCGACTGCGAGCCGCGTACCGCGCACGGTCGGCTTGCCGCAGAGGATGGCGGGGTCGAGGACAATTCGGGACATTAGGCATGGGCGGGGAAGTAACCTACCAGTCGCGTGTTCGGATCGGGTCAGGAATCTCCGAAACGACTCCGGCATGCTGGTGGATCACCTTCCGGCAGTTGCCTTAGATAACTTGCCGGGACGAGCAGTTCGTCGTCCCCATGACACTTCGAGATTACTGCATGGACGCGACGCAAATACTCACCTCGTACGCCGTGACGTTCGGGTGGGCGATGGTCGGGTCGGTCTCGATGGGCCTCGGGGTCTTCGTGGCGCTCAAGATTTTCACGGTCGCCACCCGCGGCGTGGACGAGTGGAAACTGATCCGCGAAGGCAACATGGCGATGGCCGTCATCCTCGCGGCCCTGATCCTCTCGTTGGGGATCGTCGTGGCTTCTATCACGAAGGGGGGGTAGTCGCGATGTCCCAATTCGTCCGAGCCGTACTCGTACTTTTGGCTACGGCGAATCTCGCATTCGCGGGTGGCAAGTCGGGGGGCGGTTCGTCAAGCGGGAGGTCGGTCCAAGTGGGAGGTTACACCCGCAAGGACGGCACGCAGGTACAGGCCCACACGCGGTCCGCGCCAGGGGCACGCACCACGGCTCGAACCGACGGCCCCGCGGACCCGCCCACCTCGGCGCGAACCTCGGCGCGGGGCGAAACGACGCCCGAACCGGCAGCCCTGTCGGACGAACCGGACCCGGCCCTGCCGACTCCCGTGAAGCCCTCGCCCGTGAAGAAGCCCGAAGTGGCGGCGACACCGAACGGCAAGATCGGCCCCAAGCAAGTCGGGGCGGTGGTGTTCCCTGTACCGGCCGGGAAGCTAGCCAGTGCTGTCGAAAGGTACGAGTCGGCGTCGGCCGACGGTCGCAAGAGTGCAACCTACAAACTGGTCCTGGATGGCGACATCGTCCTCATCGACTCTGTGACGCCCGTAGCAAATGAAGCGATTAGAGTTCCGCCGCAATAGCCTTGGTCGGTAGGGGTTCGTACTGTGTCGGAGTCCGCACTCGACCCTCGGCGAGCACCGTCATGATCGCGCGTCTGAACCGCCTACGGCAACACCCGTCCGTGTTCCGGTCCCTGACCGGGCTGTCGATCCGGCTGTTCGACGACCTCGCCGCGGATGTCCTCCCGGCGCTCGGCGACGCCGAATTCGCCCGCCGAGACCGGCCCGACCGGGAACGCGTGGTCGGGGCCGGGCACCCGTTCGCCCTCGGCCCGGCCGACCAACTCCTGCTCGCGGTGGTGTGGCTGAGGGTGTACCCCACGCACGCCGTCCTCGCCTACCTGTTCGGGGTGTCCGAGTCGGCCGCCCGACGGACCCTCGGCCGGGTCCTCCCGGTCCTGGCCGCGGCCGGGAAGGACACGATGCGGATGCCCGACCCCGGCAAGCACGCCCGGCGGGACCTCCCGGCACTGCTGACGGACACGCCCACGTTGGCGGTCCTGGTGGACACGTTCGAGCAACCGACGCACCGCCCGAAGCGTCGCCAGCGGGCGTACTACTCGGGGAAGAAGAAGCGGCACACGCTCAAGGCCCAGGTCGGGGTGGATGAGGAGACCGGGCGGGTGGTCCACGTCCCCCCGAGCGTCCCCGGGCCGACCGCGGACCTGAACCTGTTGAAGCGGTCCCGACTCCTGGGGTGCCTGCCGAAGGGGGTCGGGTTGATCGGGGACAAGGCGTACATCGGGGCGACCGGTATCCGACCGGGTGTGGTGTGCGCGACCCCGCGACGGAAGCCCCGGAAGAAGCCCAGCCCGCCCGAGGACCGGCGGTACAACCGAGCCGTGTCACGGCGTCGGATCGGGGTCGAGCATACGATCCGGCGGTTGCGGGTGTTCCAGGCGTTGACCCAGGTGAATCGGCACGGGCGTAAGAAGCACGAGCACCGGGTCCGGGCGGTCGCCGGGTTGGTCAACCGCCTGATCGATGCCCGACCCACGACCTGAACACCGCTCGGGGCGGGGGCCGAACCCCTCACGCACTATTGCGGCGGAACTCTATTCAGTATTGGGGCTGGGCCGACGGCGAAAAGGCGGGCAGCTACCACCACACCAAGTACGACCTGTTCGCGGAAGACCGCGACGGCGGGTTGCCGCTCGAATTCCTCGTGTCGCGGCACCAGATGTTTCCCTGCTCGGAGGTCTTCACCGGCACGCGGTTGTTGCGGTCGCGCG
>JAYTTN010000066.1:0-9785 GCA_043745295.1 Fimbriiglobus sp.
CAACCTGGTTTGTGGCCCCCCCGCGACCGCAGGGAGCGGGTTGGCCAAGCCAACTCACTTGTCGGTGGGCACAAACTTCTTGATGTCGAACTTGTCGCCGGCCTTGGCGTGCCACGCCTTGAACGCCTCCTGGTACTTGGCGTTGTAGCTCTCGCCCGGCTTCGTCTGGAACTGGGCCGGCCCGTTCGGGCTGCCGGGGTACAGGCCGAGCTGGCCGACCAGGTTGCTGGGCGACGACTGGTAGTCGTAACCCGGCGTCGGCTTGTCGGCGGCCGTCCAGTCGGCCTCGAGCAGCGTCTTCAGGATGGCCTTGGTTTCCTCGGCCGGGATGGCCACCTCTTTGGCCGGCACGGTCAGCCTGCGGGTGTACTTCTGGAGCAGGACGGCGGTTGCGGCCAGCCGGTCCTCGGCCTTGTCCGCCTTCAGCGCCCCCATCGGGTCGGCCAGGGTGGCCACCATCGCCTTCACCTTGGCCACGTCGTCCTTGTACGTCTCCGCCTTGAGCGGCACGGGGGTATTGCCCATGTTGATGGCGTAGTAGTTGGTGGCGGTCGGGTGCTTGGTCAAGAAGAACAGCCCTTCCTCGCCCTCTTTCAGCGAGATCGGGCCGAACCCGCCGCGACCGGGCCGACCGATGGGCCGACCGAGGCCGGGATCGGGTTGGGCCGGCTGGTCGGCGGCCGCGCCGGGCATCAGCACCTTGACGTGGGTGACGTTCTTCGCGCCCACCAGGCCGGTCTCGACCTTGATGACGGCCACCCGCATCTTCACCTTGTCGGCCGCCCCCTGGTGCGGCGTCACCTCCACCTCCTCCTTCTCGATTTCCGTCACCTTGCCCACCACCACCGCGTCCGCCTGGACCGCTTTCTGCGCGGTGTTGAAGTTGGCCATCATGACCAGGGCGGAGGCCGGCGCGGCGGTCACGACGAGGGTGGCGACGGCGGCCGCGAAGAGGATTCGGCGCATGGGATTGGGACTCCGGGAAAACGGGGACGGCCGGCCCACCGGGCCGGTTCGTACTAATGTAGACGACGGACTGCCCGGCGGAGATTGCCCCCCGGCCGCGATTTCGTTTCCCCCCCGCCTCGTTCCCCGGTGTCGGCCCCATGCTTCGACGAACGCTCGGCTACGGGCGGCGGAAACTGTCCGAATACCGTGCCCTGGCGGGAATTCTCGGCTGGCGGGGCATGTTCACCTATGTCCGCCGGCGGCGACAGCAGCGGGACAGCTCCGACACGGCTCCGCAGACCCTCCGGAGCCGGGACGCCCGGTATCCGCTCTGGTTCCGTCCGCAAACGTCCGACTGGGCGGTGTTCGGGCAGATTTTCCTGGAACGCGAGTACGCCTGCCTGAACGACCTGCCGAACGTCGGCCTCGTGCTGGATTGCGGGGCGAACGTCGGCTATTCGTCGGCCTACTTCCTGACCCGCTTCCCGACGTGCCGGGTGATCGCCGTCGAGCCCGACCCGGACAACTTCGCCGTCCTGGAGAAGAATCTCGCGGCCTACGGCGGCCGGGCGAAGGCGGTCCGCGCCGGGGTCTGGTCGCACCCGACCCGACTGACGCTGAGCGAAGTGCCCTACCGCGACGGCCGGGAGTGGGCGCGGCAGGTCCGCGAGTGCCGGCCGGACGAACCGGACGGGCTGCCGGCGGTGGACATCCCGACGCTGCTGGCCGAGTCCGGGGCGGCGCGGATTTCGCTGCTGAAGGTGGACATCGAGGGGGCGGAGGCGGTGGTGTTCGCCGACCCGGCGGCCGCGTGGCTGGACAAAGTCGATACGCTGGTCATCGAGCTGCACGACGACAGTAATTTCGGCGCGTGTACGCCGATCTTCGAGCGGGCCATCGCCGGCCGCGGCTTCACCCTCGGCCGCAGCGGGGAGCTAACCGTCTGCCGGCGGGGGTGAGAGAGGGTTTGCCGCGAGGCAACGGCGAGCGCGGAAACCTGTCCGGGAGGCTTCGGCCGTGATCATCACCATCGACGGGACGGCGGCGTCCGGGAAGACCTCCGCCGCCGAGAAGCTGGCCGCCGCCCTCGGCTTCCACCTGCTGAAGACGGGGGGCATGTACCGCGCCGCCGGCCTCGTCATGCGGGACGCCGGCATCGACGTGTCCGAGTACCACCACGACACGTCGGCCGTGGCCGCCGCCGTCGCCGGCATGACCTTTGATATGCCCGTGGGCGGGCAGGTCATCCTGAACGGCGAGGACTTCACGGAGCGGATCGAGGCGAAGGAGGCGGGCGAACTGGCCAGCGTCATAGGCCTGTTCGCGGAAGTGCGGGCGCGACTGGTGGCCGAGCAGCAGCGGATCGCCGAGGGGTGGGACATCGTGTGCGAGGGCCGCGACCAGGGGACCGCCGTGTTCCCCGGTGCCGACGTGAAGTTCTACATCGACGGCGACGTGACCGTGCGGGCGAAGCGGCGGCAGTCGCAGCGGGGCGGGGAGCTGGCCGACATCGTCGCCGACCTGACGAAGCGGGACGAGCGGGACAAGACCCGCGAACACGGCCCGCTCTACCCCGCGCCGGACGCCGACCCCATCGACACCGCCGTCCTCGACCTGAATGGCATCCTCGAAGTGATGCTGCGGACGGTCGAGGAGCGGCGGGCGGGGAAGGGGTGACGAGAACGGTTCTTCACGCCGGAGGCGTGGTTGCCTGTAGCCAGGGGTGAAACCCCTGGTCCGCTTCCGTCGCCCCTCCGGGACTCTTGGGAATTTCGCACGGGTTCCAGGGGTTCCGCTCACTTCGTTCGCTTGTCACCCCTGGCTACAGGCCGTCACGCCTCCGGCGTGAAAGGCCGCGCATGTCGGAAGCCCCAGGCGGCGGCGGACATCGTCGGACGACAGCACGGCCCCAGCCTCGGCGTCCTTCAACCCGGCTTCGATCGATTGGCGGACGTAGATCTCGTACACCACGTCGTCCCAGGTGGCGTCGTCGGGCAGCCGTTCCGCCAGTTTGCGGGTGTCGTCGCGGACGGTGGTCGTCATCTGGTCCCTCCGAAACAGTTCCGTTCGTAGTAATACTACCCGCGCACGCCGCGCGGGAAAAGCTCCCTCTCGCCGCGGATGCCCGCCGAATGCCGCTCGCCGACGCGCTGACGCGCTTCCAGTACCTCGCCTCCTACTGGGCGGCGTTCGCCGCCTTCACCCTCGGCTGGGGGTTCCGCCGGGGCGGGTATCGGCACTGTCCGCCGACCGGCCCGCTGCTCATCGTGTCGAACCACCAGTCGTTCATCGACCCGGTGTTCATCGGGCTGGCGGCGTCGCGCCCGCTGACGTACCTGGCGCGGAGCAGCCTGTTCAAGACCCGCGTCGGCGCGGCCGTCATCCGCGCCTGGGGGGCGGTGCCCATCGACCGGGGGTACGGCCGCGAGGGGCTGCAAGCCGTGTTCGACGAACTGGACCGTGGCAAGGCCGTGTTGATGTTCCCGGAGGGCGAGCGAACGCACACCGGCGAGGTGGAGGAGTTGAAGGCCGGCATCTCGCTGATCGTGAAGAAGACCGACGCCGTGATCCTGCCGTGCGGGGTGGCCGGGGCGTACCAGTCGTGGCCGCGCACGGCCAAGCGGCCGCGGTTGTGCCCGCCGTTCCTCGCCGACAACGGCTGTTCGGTGGCCGTTACGTTCGGCGCGCCGCTGCCGTCCGGCTTCTACAAGGGCATGGCACGCGACGCCATCCTGACCGACATGCGGGCGCGGATCGCCGCCGCCCACGAGGACGCCGAACGGCTCCGGCGGAAGCCGGGGGCCTGACGAATCGACTGCCCGAGCGGTACAATGGACCTACCGCGCAGGGAGATTCCGCGATGACACTCCGAGAACTCGAGAAACGCCTTGAAACGGTCGAGGCGGAGCTGGCCGCGCTCAAGGCGAAGGTCGGTCGCCGGCCGAAAAACCCGCGCTGGTACCGGGACAGTGCCGGCGTCTTCGCCGACGACCCGGCCCTGGCCGAAGCCGCCCGTCTCGGACAGGAATACCGGGATCGGGTGAACCGCGAGCCGCTCCGCCCCAGGCGGAAGGCGAAGGCGAAAGCGGTGGTCGCGTGAGACACCCGGCGGAAGCCGAGGGCATAGAATGGGTCGCATAACACGGGAGGAAAAGCGATGACAGCGGAAGACCTGCTGCGCCGGGTCGAAGCACTGGAGGCCGAAGTTCGGCAGTTGAAAGCGCCGTCGGCGGCGCACGCCGGCGACCGCCTGCCCGGCTTCGGGCGGATCGGTCGGTTCGCCGATGACCCCACGTTCGACGAGGCGGTTCGACTCGGCCGCGAGTACCGGGATCGTGTGAACCGCGAGTCGCTGGAGGAGTACGACCGCGAGAACGCACCGGTCGCGCCGGTCCTCCCGCCGAAGCCGATCAAGGCTCGCAAGTCCAAGCGGAGGAAGGCCGATGTTCGTTCTTGACACGGACACCGTCTCGCACTTGCAGCGTCCGGGAACCGCTGTCGCGGCGCGGGTGTTGGCCCGAGTCCGGTCGTGCGGCCGGCCCGTCGTCGCGACGACGGTGTCGTTCGAGGAGCAGTTGCGCGGTCGAATGGCGGCGTGCGCGGCGACCCGGACTCCCGAGGACTACGTCTTTCAGCTTCGCCAACTACGGGAAACCATTGAAGACTACCGGGAACGAACCGTCCTCGACTTCGACGACCGGGCGGCGGCCCAGTTCAAAAAGCTGAAAGCCGCCAAGATTCGGGTCGGCACGATGGACCTCCGCATCGCCGGCATCACTCTGGCCCACTCCGCGACTCTCGTCACTGCGAACCTGAGCGACTTCCGCAAGGTGCCGGGCCTGACCGTGGAAGACTGGACGAAACCCGCCCTCGGTTCGTGACATGTCCGACTTCACCCCTCCCGCGCTCGCCGACTTGCCCACCGCCGGCTGCGCGCTGGTACCGGGCGTTTGCACGCCGGAGCGGTGCGCGGAGCTGCTGGCCGAGTGGCACGCCGCCCAGCGCCGCGCGCCGCCGGACGAAACCATGCGACTGGACGACGCCGAGTTGTTCGCCGCGCGGAACGTCCTCGGCTGGCATCCGGACGCGGCCCGGTGGGCGTGGCTGCCGCCGCTGATGTCGGCCGTCCGCGCCGCCCTCGGCCCGACGGCGGGGCTGGTCCGCGTCCTCTTCTTCGACAAGCCGCCGGACTGGACGTGGGCGCTGCCGTGGCACCAGGACACGACGGTCGCCGTGGCCGAACACCGGCCGTCCGAACGGTTCGTCAAACCGACGGTGAAGTCGGGTGTCCCGCACGTCGAGGCACCGGCGGACCTGCTCGACCGGATGCTGTCGGCGCGGCTGCACCTCGACCCCGTGGACGACGAGAACGGCCCGCTCCGGGTGCGGCTCGGCTCGCACCGCCACGGCAAGGGGCTGCATGAGGGCGACGGGGTGTGGACCGTTCGCGCGGCCGCCGGGGACGTGCTGCTCATGCGGCCGCTGCTGGCCCATTCCAGCAAGAAGTCGGCCCCCGGCACCGCCCGCCACCGCCGCGTCCTGCACTTCGAGTTCGCGGCCGACGCCGACCCCGGCGACGGCTTCGCGTGGCGGCAGTTCCACCCGCTGCCGTCATGACCCGACCAAGCCGAGGCATCTGAGGATGCCGGCCATGATGCGTTCGAGTTCGTCGGTGGACAGGACGCCCAGTTTCCGGACGAACCGCTCCGAAGCGACCGACTTGATTTGCGGTGTGACGGCCCAGGAGTCCGCCGTCAACCCGTTCGCCGGCGTCCGCGGGACCGGGATGTACGCCTTCACCATCTCGGCGTCGGCATAGAACAGCTTCCACACACTCGTCAACGGCACGACGATTCGGAGCGAGTAGTGCGTGTAACCGTCCGCGTTCAAGACGGCCGCCGGGCGGAACTTGTCCATTTCGCCGCCGACGGTGAGGGACGCCTCGCCGCCGTCGAAGATGAACGGCCCGAAGTTAACGAGCCACACCTCGCGGCACACCGCCACGGCGGGGGGCAGCGGCGGGCTGGCCAGGCTGGTCGGGCGGGGCGACATCGTAGTCTGGCTCCGAGCCGTGGGGGTCGGGGTTGAGATCGGCGGCGATCTCGGCGTCCACTCGCCGCATGGAGGCCGCGAACGCCGCCTCGTCCCAGTCCGCCGGGATCCACTTGAGCACGTCGGCCAGCCGGACCCGTGGCGGCGGCGCGGCGGCCGGCCACAGGTCGGCCGGGGCCAGGCCGAGCGCGGCGGCGATGCGGGCCACCGTCCGGTGCTGCGGGCGGGACTGCCGCTTGAGCATCATGGACACGGCCGACGGGTGGATGCCGGTGCGGTCGGCCAGCTCGCTCTGGCTGACGCCGGCGCGGTCCAGGCACGCCCGCAGCCGCTCGGCGAACGTCCGCTCCTCGGCGTCCAGCACCTCCACCAGCGTGCGGGCCGGCTCCCCGCCCTGCCGCACGGACTCGGCGTCGGCGGTGGCCAAATCGATGCCCAGCGCGCCGTCCGCCCGCCGCCGCTCGGACAGTTCCGCGAGGGTGCCGGCGAGCAGCCCGATCTCGGCCACCGCGTCCGCCGTCAGCGGGTCGGCCGACAGGCAGGCGGTCAGCCGCTCGACGGCGGTCTCCAGGCCACCCTGAATGGCGTCGGCGCAGTCGGCGTGACGGACGGCGAGCCGGGACGTGGCGGCGCGGAGTTCGGCCGGGGTGACGGCGGCGTCGAGGGTGTCGGCGAGGGCGGCGCGGAGGCGGGCGAGCAAATCGCCGAACCGACCGGCCGGCAGTTTCGTGGGCGGGTCGGCCGACGGCGCGAACAGCGCGGTCACGCAGCCGCGGAGTTGCTCGGGGGTGAAGGTGACGGACATGGGACGCCTCCGGCCAAATCGCGGTCAACAATCGAAGTCGCAGTATCCGCGTTCGAGTACGGCCAGGGACCGCAGCCGGGCCGCTTCGATCACGAACTGGGGGAGCGGGCCCTCGTCGGCCGACAACGGCCAGACGCCCAGTCCCCAAATAATCCGGGGGCGATCTTCGGGCAGGCGGTCGCCCACGAAGAACGTGTGCCGCACACCCGCAAACGCTCCCAAGGGGTCGCGGATGACAACCTCGGCGAGGCGATCATCGCGCAGGCCGGGAAGCCACCGCCATTCCAAATCATCGACCCAACCCGACTCGCCGTCCGTCCAGCGGGCCAGTTTCCCGGCATGGCGGCGAACGACGAACCGCGGATACCGAACCGTATCCCATTGCAAGGACGGCAGTTCGGGGAACAGGACGAACCGGAGGTCCATGACCACGGCGTGAAGCCAGCGGACGGAAAACGCGCCGGACTCCCGTTCCAACTCCGTGAACATACTACCCATCCCTTCGGTCGTTGACAAGGAATATTTCACATTGTGACTTTTTCCGGCTTTTCTGTGGCCTCAAATGTGAAAGCAGGCGAGTGGACATTTGGGGAGAAATTTCGCGTCATTGCGGGTAGGTGTCCGGCAGCGGGTTCAGCAGGACCGGGGCGGGGCCGGACGGCGCGACGGCCTCCAGCGAAGTCGGCTCGTCGAGGATGGGAGCGGGCGGGGCGGGGCCGTCGCCGAACTTGACCGCGTAGCGGAAGTTGGCCACCGACAGGGTGTCGTTCGGCAGCAGCGCCGCCCGGCGGACCCGCTGGCCGTTCACGCGGGTGCCGTTGGTGCTGCCCAGGTCGCGGACGAGGATCAGGCCGTCGGTCTTCACCAGTACGCAGTGCCGTTTAGACACGCTCTTGTGATCGATCCGCAGCTCGCAATCGTCGCCCCGGCCGACGAGGGCGATGTCCTTGGTCAGTTCGACCGGGGTGCCGCCGTCCAGGGGGATGAGTCGTGCCCGCATGGGGAAACCTCCTCGGCTCCGGCGAGCCGCGACCGCGAGGGAGTGGCATTCTTGTCTCGTGGCACCGGCTTGGAAGACGGTAGCACAAGAGAAAGTCCCGAAATCCAAATGCCACTCCCTCGCGGTCGCGCGGCTCGCCGGACGGCCCGTCACTTCAGCGCGGCGGCGCGGGCGGCCAGGGCCTGGGCGTGGGCGGCGCGGCCGGGGAAGGATTTCTCCTGCGCGGGGGCGGCCGGCAGGTAGCGGTCCCACCAGCCGCTCGCTCCGGCCCACGCTTTCTTGGCGGCGGCCGCCTGGGCCGCGCCCTTCCCGGCAGCCAGTTGCGCGCGCTCGGCCTGCTCGTGCTTGGTCAGGGCGAGCAGGTACGTCGCCTCGTGCAGGACCGGCTCGGCCACCACGTCCGCGATCATCGTCTCCACCAACTTGGTGTCGGCCCACTTCTTCTGGATTTCGGCTTCGACCTGCCGCACCGCCGTCTGCCCGTCCGCCATCCCGACATCCAATCGGGCGACGCTGAGCCTTTTGTACAAGTCGTTCGCCTGCGCCAGCCACTCGACGACCGCGGCGGCGCGGACGGGGTCGCCGCCGGCCCGCGCCGCGAGGGCACCGTACTCGTCCCGCACCTTCACGAGCAGCTGCGCGGCGTCGTCGTACTGACCCCGCTGGAGCCGCTCGCGGGGGGCCGTCTCGATGACCGCGCGGGCGTAGGCCCCGCGGGTCACCGCGCCGTACCGCTCGGCCAGCCCGCGCTCGGTCCCCGGCGGCGCGTCGGTCACGACCGGCAACTGCCGGCGGTAAAACTCGGCGAGCAGCGGCGACCGCGCCGGGTCGGCGGTGCCGCCGTCGGCGACGGGGACGAACTCCCGCAGGCTCCGGGCCGGGGTGAAGGGAAACTGGGGCGGTGCCCACGGCCCCACCGCCGCTCCGCACGCCTCGACCGCCTTCGCCATCGCCGTCCAGTCCACCGCCGCGCGGACGCCCAACTCGCCGCCGGCCGACTGCTGGAACGTCGCCATCCGCGCCGACACCGCCGACAGCGGCACGGCGGGGAACAACTGCGAGGACTTGACCTCGTCGGCCGTCGGCAGCGGTCCTTTTCCGTCCGTCGCCCACGGCTTCAACAGGTCCGGGTTGGCCTTCGCCTCGGCGAGGGTGGCCGGCTTGCCGGGCGTCGGGCCGGGCACCGGTACCCCGCGCACCGGGTCGAACAGGAACAGGGAAGTGCCGTCGCGGACGGCCACCGCCCAGAACGGCTCCTTGGGCGACTGTCCCTTCGGCGGGTCGGCGGGCGTCCAGGCGTTGGCGGCGGGCGGGCCGACGAGGAAGGCGTCGAGGTCGAGTTGCCGGCAGAGGGCCACGAAGACCACGGCCCGGTCCAGTCCACTGCCGCTGCCGCGCCGCAGGGTGTACGACGGCGGGGCGGGGACCGCGGTCCCCATCGGCACCCGTTGAACCTGCCGGCCGACCCACGCCAGCGCCCGCTCCGCCTTCGCCGCCGCCGGCAGCCCGCCGGCGTCCAGGGTGGCGGCCGCGTCTCGCAGGTAGAAGCACTCGACCAGGTGCGCCGCGTCCAGTCCGGTGAACCCGGCCCCGGCGATCTCCTGGGCCTCGTCGTCCGTCAGCGCGAGGGCGGTTTGAACCGTCTTGCGGTCGGCGTCCGTCGTCGCCGTCAGGATTGCCCCGCCGGCCGTCGTGGCGGCGGTACTCAGATCGGCCAGCACCCGCCGGCAGGTGCCCGCATCGGTCTCCTTCCGAAGTGCGGAGGCGGCTTTCGCCCACGGGTTTTCCACTTCCCGCACGGTCGGGGCGACGGGGCCGACGACGGGCGGTTTCCCGCACCCGACCAGGGCGGCGGCAATCAGGACAACCGGCCACGAACGCGGGAACATGGAGGGCACCGGAGTTTCCGTTGGGAGTTACGCAAGTGGGGTCAACCAACCACCCCCCACCTCTCCCCGCTGGGGAGAGGTCGGTTGCGCA
>JAYTTN010000067.1:0-2639 GCA_043745295.1 Fimbriiglobus sp.
CGGCCGGCGGTTCGCCCGCGGGCGCGGGGGGCAACACCACGGCGAGGCTGTCGGCCGGCCGGTCCGCGGCCGCCGCGTCCCCCGCCAGGCGAAGCCGCATCGCCGGCCCCGGCCCGGCGGTCAGGGCCGGGGCGTTGTCGCCGTTGCCGACGAGCGTCAGTTTCAGTTCATACGCGAGCGTGGCGGCTTGCTCGGCCGTCCACCCCGCCACGGTCACGACGTATTCGCCGGGCGTCAACGCGACGGTGAAGGCCAACCCGTCCGGCTCGTTGAATGTGACCTCATTCCCGGCATCGTCGAAGACGGCGACCGTGACCCCGGCGGGCAGGTCGGCCCCGGACAGGCTCAGCCCGTAGGTTTGGCCTTGAAGCGCTTGGAAGCGGTAGGCGTCCGCGGTGTCGGCCGCCCCGGCCGCCGCCGCCCGCGTGACCGTGACCCCCGTTTGCAGTTCGTGCGGGAAGAGGACGCCCAAGTCTTGCGGGGCGGCCGGGTCGTCGTTGCCGTCGAGCGAATTCCAAGCAAGTGGGTCGCCGACGGCGCCGCGGGCCGGCCCGGCCACCGTGAAGGAGACCACATAGTCAGCACTCGCTTCAGAACCGACGAGGGCGTTCCCCGCCAAGTCGGTCAGGCCCGCGCCGCCGGAGAGGTGAAGCTGGTACGCGCCGTTGGCCAGGCCGTCCAACATCAGGAAGTGGGCTTCGTCGGCTTCGTCGTCATAGCGGCCCAGCCGGGGGAAGTAGCGTGTGCCGTCGGCCCCCACGATGTAGACCGCGGCCACGGTCGCCTGCGTGGATTGCTCGTAGGCGTTGAAAAACAGCGACCGCACGTTCATCGCCTCGCTGAAGGCGACGACGATTTCCGTCGGCGGGGCGGCCAAGGTCTCCCCCGGCTCCGGCGTCACGGCCACCACGGTCGGGGCCGCGTCGTCCCGGCGAATCCCGTAACTCAGCACGTACGGCCCGGCCCCGAAGCCGTTTTGCCCGCTGTGGGAATCGGCCGGGTCAAAGAGGCCGTTGGCGCCCGGCTCGCCCCCATCGGCCGCGCTCGGCGTGTTGAAATTGGCGGTGACGACGAGGTAGTAGTCCCCTTCCGTCAGCCCGACGAAGAGGGCCGGGTCGTCGTGAAGCGGGAGGGTGCCGTTGGTCGCGGCGGCGGCGTTGCGGCTGTTGTTGTTGCCGTCCACGAACACCAACGCCCCCGTCGCCGGGTCGGCTTGGAACAGGCTGATGCCCGCGTCCAGCGGCGAGCCGATGCGGCCGGCGAACACGTCCGCGGCCAGCGCGTACCGGCCCGGCCCGGCGACGCGGAAGTGGTACATGTCCGCGTCCGCGGCGGGGTTGACGGCCTCGTCCGGGCGGGCGGCGGGGTCGTAATACGGGTCGTCCCCGATGGCCCCGGCGACGCGGACGATTTGGCCGGGCGCCACCTCGCCGAGGTCGGTGGCGGTCGGGGCGGTGTCGTCGCCCGCGTCGCCCGCCGCGACTTGAAACACGCGGACGGCGTCCCGGCCGTGCGGGTAATACTCGGCCGTGCCGAGGGGAACGCCGTCCACGCCCGCCACGGCGAAGGCCCCGTCCGCGGTGTCGCCGGCCAAGACCAAGCGGTAATAGCCGGGTTTCAGCGGGGCGGCCGGCAACAGTTGAAGTTCCGACAGGCCCGCTTGGTAGTTGAACGTCCCGAGGGGCACGTCTTGGTCGGCCCCGTCGCCGAACGCCCCGCTTGGGTTGTAGGTGAGGAAGACGGTCCCGCCGGGGCTGACGGTCGCCGGGTCGAGTTCGCCGTCGAACTGCATCCGCAGCACGAACGGCGACCGGGCGAGCGGCCCGGTGGCGGCTTGGTCGAAGGCCAACACGCGCGGCCCGTCGGCCGGCCCGCGGCCGAGCGGCGTGGCGGCGACGCCGAGGGTGTAGAACCGCGGTTGCCCGGCGTTGCCGCTGCCCGCGAGGAACGGGTGGAAGTCGGCGTTGCCGGCCCCGCTGACGGCCACGTTGTAGGTGCCGGCCGGCAGGTCGCGGTCCAAGAAGCCGTCCCCGGACCCGTCGGCGGTCTGCGCCAAGAGCCGGCGGCCGGTCGGGGTGAACGGGTCGGAGAAGTCGAATCGGTCGCCGTTCACGTTGTACAGCCCCAGCACGGGGTGGGCGGCGTCCGCCTCCCCCGAGACGGTGAGATGAACGTGCGCGGCGGCGTCCAGCCGGAAGATGTACCAGTCCACGTCCGCGGCCCCGAAGACCCCGTCCCCCACTTGCCCGGCGACGGCGAGCGCGGGCCGGCCGTCGGCGGCGCCCAAGTCTTGGGCCACGTCCGCGGTGTCGTTCGGCTCGATTTCAACCAGCGGTTCCGGCCCCATCACGCTCGGCTGGCAGCGCGAGACGAGCTGTTCCAGTTGAAGCCGCACCCGCCGCCGGCGCGGGGCGCGGGGCCGGGAAGTCGCCAAGAAGTCCATTAGCTCCTCCACCAGCGGAAGGCGCCGCCGGACAGCAAATCGAGTGTGGCCGCGTCGTCGGCGGCGGGCAGGTCGGCGATTTCGGGCCGGCGGTCCGGGTCGGCGGGCGCGGCGGGGTCGGCGGCGGGCGCCGGAGAGGCTTCGCGGCGGGCGCTCGGTGGGGCGTCGGCGGCCCAGCGCCGGCGGTCGGCGCCGC
>JAYTTN010000068.1:0-2633 GCA_043745295.1 Fimbriiglobus sp.
CCGGGTGAGGGGTTGGTTTCAAAACAAGACCCCTCACCCGGTTGCTTCGCAACCGACCTCTCCCCAGCGGGGAGAGGTGGGAAAACCTCGGCCCCGCAACTCCACTTCCGTCACTTCAGCTCTTCCCGCCGCGCCAGCCAGTCGGCCGGAATCCCTTCTCGCCCGACCGCCAACACCACCACCCCGCCGACGATGGCCGCCGTGGTGTCGATGTCGCCGCCCTGCCGGATCGTCTCCCAGAGCGCGGCCTTGTAGTCGCCGATGTACTTCGTGATTTGCCACAGGCAGAACGGCACCGTGTCCTGGCAGCTCACGCGGCTGCCGTTGCCCAGCAGGTGCGCGGCCGACACGCTGCTCATCGTCGGCTCGATGACGCGGGCCTGTTCGATCCGCTCCCGCGTTTCGGTGGCAGGCGTGTGCGCCAGCACGGCGTCGAAGAAGTCGGCGCGGAACGCCAGCTCCGTCGCCCGATGGCGGTTCGCCCAGGTGAACGCCGCCGCCACGGCCAGCGCGATGCCGCCGGCGATCCCGTCCGGGTGCCGGTGCGTCACCTCGCTCGCCTTCGTCGCTTCCGCCGCCGCGCGGTCGATGTCGTCGGCGAAGTACGCGCCGAGCGGGGCGATCCGCATGGCCGTGCCGTTGCCGTAGCTGCCGGACCCGCTGAACAGCGCCTTCGATTCGAGTCGCCACTCGCCGCCGGCGGACACCGACGTGAGCAGCCGGATCGCGCCGGGGCCGTACCCGCGCGAGCGGTTTAGCAGAAACCGCGCGCCGAACCGATGGGCAAGCCGATCCTGGTCGATGGTGCCGCGCTCCTCCAGCACGTCGAGGACGCCGAGGGCCATTTCGGTGTCGTCGGTGTACCCCCACGGGCCGGGCGGCAGCGGCGGCTCGTCGTCGGGGAAGAAGGGCCGGTTGGCGGACAGGAAGAACTGCTCGCCGAAGGCGTCGCCGACGGACAGCCCGTCCAGCGACAGGCGGGCGCGGGCGAGGCGGTCGGCGTGGTCGGCCGGGAGTGTGTGGTTCATGACCGTAGAGAGACACCAAAGAGGAGGAAGTTCGCAGCGAGAGGCGCGAAAAGAGGGCGTCCAACCGCTCCGACTCCCTCCGGTTTCCTGTTAACCCCCGGTCGAGCATACGGTATAAGTGTAGTCGAAATCCCACCCGGAGAGGTTCTCCCCCATGTCCGCGTCCCCCGAAGTGGTGGTCCTCGGCGGCGGGCCGGCCGGCAGCACGGCCGCCACACTCTTGGCCCAGGCCGGTCACTCCGTCCGCCTGTACGAGCGGGAGAAGCACCCGCGGTTCCACATCGGCGAGTCGTTCATGCCCGACACCTACTGGGTGCTGCGGCGGCTCGGCATGCTGGACAAGATGAAGGCGTCCCAGTTCGTCAACAAGTACTCGGTCCAGTTCGTCACCGACACCGGCAAGGAAAGCCAGCCGTTCTACTTCTTCGAGAACAACCCGCACGAGTGCAGCCAGACGTGGCAGGTGCTGCGGAGCGAGTTCGACTACCTGCTGCTCCAGAACGCCCGCGAACACGGCGTCGATGTCCGCGAGGAGACGCGGGTGATGGACGTGACGTTCGACGGCGACCGGCAGACCGGCGTGACGGTGCGGGCGAAGGACGGCACCGAGGAGACGGTCGCGCCCCGCGTCGTCGTCGATGCCACCGGGCAAAGCTCGGTCATCGCCAACCGCTTGAAGTTGCGGAAGGGCGACCCGAAGCTGCGGAAGGCGACCGTGTGGAGCTACTTCAAGGGGGCCAAGCGCGAGCCGGGCAAGCTGGACGAGGGCGCGACACTGGTGCTGCAATTGGCCCGGAAGAAGGGGTGGTTCTGGTACATCCCGCAGCACGAGGACGTCATCAGCGTCGGCGTCGTCGCCGACCTGGACTACATCTTCGCCGACGACAGCGACCTGGAAACGATCTTCTGGCGCGAGGTCGAGAACTGCCCGGCGGTGAAGTCTCGGCTGGAGGGGTCCGAGCGGGTGGCCGAGTACCGCACCACGAAGGACTTCAGCTACCGCGCCAGTCGCGCCGCCGGGGACGGGTGGGTGCTGGTCGGCGACGCCTTCGGCTTCCTCGATCCGATCTACTCCAGCGGCTTGCAACTGGCCTTCCGCTCCGGGTCGATGGCCGCCGACGCGGTGATCGACGGGCTGAAGTCGAACGACCTGAGCGGGGCCAAGCTGGGCGCGTGGGCGGCGGACTACGTCGCCGGCATGGACCGCGTGCGGAAACTGGTGTACGCCTACTACGAGGGGTTCAGCTTCGGCCGGTTCGTTTCGCGGTATCCGCACATGAAGCGGCACATCACGGATCTCCTCATCGGCGACGTGTTCAAGACGGCGCTCGACGAGGTGTGGGAGCCGATGGCCATCGTCCAGCGGGAGCTGGACGCCGAGACGGACACGCTGGTCGCGTGAGCCGCGCTTCCGCCACGGCAAACAGCCCCCTCACCCGGATCGGCTTCGCCGTTCCGACCTCTCCCCCACTTCGTGGGAGGAGAGGTGTTGGGTGGCTGGCTCCGTCGCCTTGGTGGATGGTCCAGCCCCTCCCCACCTCTCGCCCCGCAGAGCGGGGGAGAGGTCGCCTCGTGCCCGCACGAGGCGGGTGAGGCGGCTTTTCG
>JAYTTN010000069.1:0-9714 GCA_043745295.1 Fimbriiglobus sp.
CGTGAGCGACGGTACTTCCCAAAGACCGTCGCTCACGCTTCCGGCTCGGACCAGATGCCACTCCCTCGCGGTCGCGGTTCGCCAGCAGGGTTCGTTCACACCGCCACCGTCTCGCCGGCCCCGTGGTTCCCGCCGCTCTTGTTCGCCGCTTCGATGAACGCGACGATTTCCAGCGTCTCGCGGATGACGAGCGGGCCTTTCCCGGTGGCGAACATCTCGACCACCTTCTTCAGCAGTTCGCGGTAGATGTCCTTCGTGCCGACGGTCACGGCCGTTACCGCTTTCTCGGCGAACGCGACGAACCCGAAGTCGGCCTTGCCGGTTCGGATGCCCCGCACGGTGCCGATGCGGCCGTCGGCCCAGGTGCCGGTCACCACATCCGTGCCCTTCTCCTTGGTGTTCGTCACCCGCTTGCACCCCGGCCCCATCAGCGCGTACAGCATCTCGACGGCGTGGATGCCGTAGTGGAAGAGTCCGGGATTGCGGTCGTGTTCCGACGCCGGGCCGTAGGTCATCGCGCCGAGCAGCTTCCCCGGCTTGTCGGCCGTCGTGTACGCCACCACCTCCGGCGCGTACCGCAGGGCGGACGAACTGAACAGCGGCAGTTTCTTCTTCTCGGACAGGTCCGCGATCTTCTTGGCGTCGGCGAGGGAACAGGCGAACGGCTTGTCCACGAAGCACGGGATGCCGGCGTCCAGGAACGGCTTCGCCCGGTCCCAGTGGACCGACCCGTCCACCGCCTCGACGAGCATCCCGTCCACCTTGCCGATCATCTCGGCCGGGTCGTCCACCAGCTTCACGCCCAGCTTCTTCATCGCGGCCGTGAACCCGGCGATCCGCTCCGGCGACACCTTCGACGTGCCGGGGCAACCGATCACCACCGCCGCGCCGTCCACCCACTGTTCCTTGTCGATGTCCTGATGCGACAGGCGCTTCGTGAACTCGACCGCGTGCGACGTGTCGAAGTCGAGGATGCCGAGCTTGAGCATGGGAGGGCACCGGCACGGGGAATTGGGGCGTCCAGTCCGACTCGACGACACGGCCACAGCCGCACGATGTTCTGTACAGAAGTGAGTATGCGTTCCGTTTTCGGTTTTGTCAAATGAAATGGACGGAATTATACCGAATAGTTTAGAGCAGTCCGGCGGCGGTCAGCACGCCCTTCAGTTTCTCGCGGTTGGCGGCGGACATGGCACCGATGGGCGCGCGACACGGGCCGGCGGGGCGGCCGAGCAGCGCCATCGCCTCCTTCGCCGCGCCGTTGCCGGTGGCCAGTGGGAACGCCAGCCGCAACAGCGCGATGCGGGCCTGGAACCCGGCCGCCGCGACCGCGTCGCCGCTCTTCACCGCGTCGTACAGGCCGACGCACAGGTCCGGGGCGATGTTGCTGCACGCGGGGATCGCCCCGGCCGCGCCGAACGTCAGCGCCGCGCGGATGAGCGTGTCCCGCCCGTTCAGCACCGCGAACGTCGCCGCGTTCGTCACCTTCAACAGTTCGAGCATTTGCTGCATGTCGCCGGACGAGTCCTTGATGCCGACGACGTTCGGCACCTCGGCCAGCGTCGCCACGGTCTCGGGTTCGAGGTTCACCCCGCCGCACGTCGCCGGGTTGTTGTAAAGGATGACCGGAATCGCCACGCTCTCGGCCACAGCGCGGAAGTGGGCGATCATCTCCGCCTGCGTCGGCTTCAGGAAGTACGGGGTGATGACCGACACGCCGGCGACGCCCTCCCGCTCGGCCATCTTCGTCAGGCGGATCACCTCGCGGGTGGTCTCGGCCCCGGTGCCGGCGTACACCGGCGCGCGGCCGGCGGTGTGGCTCACCGCCTCCGCGATGACGGCCTGCTTCTCGCCGTCGTCGAGGGCGTAGAACTCGCCGGTGGTGCCCAGCACGAAGAGGCCGTGGACCTTGTGGCCGAGGAGGAAGTCGATGTGCCGCCGCAGGCCGGGCAGGTCGAGGGCCTCGTCGGCGAGCATTGGCGTGACGAGCGGCGGAATGATGCCGTGAAGCACGGGTCTACCTCGGTGGTGGGTTTGGGTGCTGTTGGTGTAGGGGAGAATTCCCGGTTTGGCTGAATCGCTTCGTGGCTGGGAACACTCCAAGCGGTTGGCACGTTTGCCGCCGTCGCTTACCCGTTCCCACGAAAGGCGCGAACCTCCCGGTTGCTAGAGCGGTCTTTGATGAATCCTAGTTAGAGGCTGACATGGCGAAGCATCTCCACCACTTTGTTGACCAACTGGAAAGCGATGCCGCTCGCGCCGCCTACACGAATGCGTATTCGGCAGCATCAACCGTGCTATCAAAAGTGCTTCGCCACGCCATAGTTGGATTTGACCACTGTGCGAGCAACCAAGGGAAGGTAGATAAAAGAGCAACAAGAACGCTGCTTGCTTTGGCACGGCACAGTATCTCGAAGTTCGATTCTATCTGCTGCCTCTTGGCGGTCGGTGCCGTCGAAAGCTGCCATCCGCTATTGAGGTCGATGTTTGAAAGCACGCTTGGCATACGGCACGTTGCCGCCGAGAACTCTGTTGAGCGCGCGCTATCGCATCGGTTCGCATACTTGAAAGGTGTGATCCGCAAGCTTAGGCGATGGATACCAGACCACCAAGGGTACGATGAACTGCAAGCGGCGATTGCCAGCGATCTCTACCGACGGGACTTGCTTCAGACATATGCGGTAGACGCTCCTGTGCAAATTGCGGAGTACGAAGCGTATCTTGCATCAAACAGCGAATTCGCGCCGGTTATCGTGGAGTGGAATCGGCTGACGGGCGGGAAGGGCAACAAGGATATCGAGTGGTACTCTCTGTTTCCCGGAGTCAAGCCTATCAACAGCTTGGCTGATCTTGCAAATAGAGTTCAGCTAAGAGCGGAGTACGAAACTCTCTACCGATTCTGGTCGGGTTCGGTTCACTCTGTTGATGCTGCGGCACGGCTTCACGACACGCCTACAACACTGCGTCCTCTTCGCTGTCCAGAAGGATTCACAAGCGCGATGGCGACAGGCGTTGCAGTGTTCACTTGTGGGATTGAAAGCCTAACGAGTTTCTTCGATCCCGATTACGGCAAAGAGTGGAAAGCATGGTTTGAAGAACAACTGTATCACAAGATCGGTGCTGTTCTCCACATGTCGAAAGAAGTGTTCGATTCGCCCAAAGGCAGTGTCTGACTCGCAGGAACGACAAACCCCGACTGCCTTCAGTCGGGGTTTTCGCTTGTTCGGTCGCACCATTCAGCCCGTCCGTTCTTCCAGCGTCTTGAGGCAGGTTTCAAGCGTTTCGAGGTCGCCAAACCACTTGATCAGCGACAGCACATGACATGAAGCAATTCGTGCGCTCTACTTCTTCGGTGGGCGTTTGGAGGCGGCGAACAGGTCGGCCAGCTCCAGCACGAAGCCCGGAAGCACCTTGCCGTCGGCCAGCTCGTCCAGGCGGAGCCGGAGGACGCCGGCGTCCGGCATGGTGTCCCACTGCCAGACGGAGAGCGTGTCCGTGTCGAACAGGAACTTCATTTCAGTTCCTCGGTCGCGGACGGAATCGGGTCGCCGGGGTTCCAGTCGTCGGGCGGCATCTGGCCGGTGACGCGGAAGTACCGGCCGAACGCGATCACGTCGGCGAACTCCGGGAAGTCCCGCACCGCCCCGCGCGCCGCCATCATGTTGGCGTTCCGCGCGGGTGCCCCGCGATCCTGCCGCAACTCGGTGACGGCCTTCTCTAACTCCAACACTTTGCTCGTCAACTCGTCCGTCGTCATGGCAGTCCCTCCGGGATAAGATTTCACACCTTCGCCAGTTCCTCGTCCACCAGGCGGCGGACGACATCGTTCGGGGCACCCTTGTTCGCCTTCATGACGCCGCCGACGAGGCTCATCTTGGCGGCGTCCTTGCCGGCCTTGAAGTCGGCCACCGTCTTCGGGTTGGCGGCGATGGCGGCGACCACGGCGGCGCGCAATGTGCCTTCATCGAAGGTCGCCGGTTTAATACCGGTCTTCTCCATCGCGGCGTCAATGCCGATGGCGTCTTCGAGCATCACCTTGAACAGGTCCACGCGGTCCTGCTTGTTCAGCGTCGCGGTCTTCTTGATGAACTCGACGTATTGCGACGCCGACACGGGGAACTGCCCGATGTCCTCATTCCGCTCGGTCAGCGCCGGGTAGACGAGGTCGCTGATGCGGTTGGCGGCGGTCTTGCCGTCGCCGCCGAGGCCGGCGGCGACCACCTCGAAGTACGCCACCGTCGGCCGGCCCTTCGCGGTCAGCACCTGCGCGTCGTAGGGCGGCAATCCGTACTGCGTTTCCAGACGTTTCCGCTGCGCGGCCGGCAGTTCGCCCATCTCGGCCTTCACCGTGGCGATCTGCTCGGCGGAGATGATCACCGGCACCAGGTCCGGCTCCGGGAAGTAGCGGTAGTCGGCCTCGTTCTCCTTGTGCCGCTGCACCTCGGTCTTGCCGCGGGCGTCGTCCCACCCGGCGGTGGTCTTGAAGAACTTGCCGAAGCGGTAGCCAGACGGGTCGAGTTGGAAGGCTTCGTATTGCCGTTGCGCCTCGTACAGGATGGCGCGGCCGACGGAGCGGAAGCTGTTCAAGTTCTTGATCTCCACCAGCGGCGTGGCGGCATAACCTTTCGGCTCGCCCGGCATCGGGATGTGGAGGTTGACGTTGGCGTCACACCGCAAACTCCCCTCCTGCATCTCGCAGTCCGAGATGCCGAGTTCGCGCAGCATCAGACGCACTTCATCCAGGTACGCGATGGCTTCTTCCGGGCTGTTCATGTCCGGGTGGCTGACGATCTCCAGCAGCGGCGTGCCGGTGCGGTTCAGGTCCACGCGGGTGTCCCCGCCGCGGCCACTTTCGTCGTGGATGTTCTTGCCGGCGTCTTCTTCCAGGTGCGCGCGGATGATGCCGATGCGCTTGGTGTGCTGGCCGGCGTTCGGCTTCTTCGCATCGACCGGCCAACTGATATCCAGATAGCCGTCGTGGCTGTACGGCAGGTCGTACTGCGAGATCTGGAAGTTCTTCGGCAGGTCCGGGTAGTAGTAGTTCTTGCGGTCCCACTTGGTGAACCCGACCGGGTTGCCGGGGTGCGTGGCGATCCGGAGGTTCAGCGCGAGCGCCGCCTTCAGTGCCAGGTGGAACGCCTGCTTATTCATGACCGGCAGGGCACCCGGCAGCCCCAGGCAGACCGGGCAGGTGGCGGTGTTCGGCGCTTGGCCGAACTTGTTCAGGCACCCGCAAAACATCTTGGTTTTGGTCAGCAACTGAACGTGGACTTCCAGCCCGACGACGATCTTGTACGGCAGCTCCGCCATGACGCACCCCGGCGCGGTGAACTCGGTTCGAGAGGATTCCGGCATTGTATCGGCGGGGTCCGGGTCCGGTAGAATGCGGAGACACACGGAACACCCCATGCCGAACACCCAGAAGACGGACTGGACCGACCAGGAATCGGTTCGGGCACGGATCGCAGAGTTGCCGCGCGAGGTGGCGCTCGCGGTCGCCGTACGGGCGGCGGAACGGGCGCTGCCGACCATTTCCACCGCCACCCACCCGGACACGCTCGAGCGGTGGAACACCCTTGACGCCGCGCTCGCGGTTGTGAAGCGGCACCTTCGGGATAGCTCCGTCAGCAAGTTCACCCTCCGACAGGCCCGCGACCTGAGCTACGACGTGGCCGACACCGCGGATTCCGCTGCCGCCGATGCGGTGCTGTACGTCGCCTCGGCCGCCGTCGAAGCGGACCCGACGCGCTCGCTGGTGGAGTGCCTCCGCGCCGCCGTGCGAGCGATGCCCGAACAGGCGAACTTGATCGAGGCCGATTGTGTCGGAGAGATCGGCGGTTCGGGCGGTCCACTCTGGCCAGACGGCGAACCGTGCCGGTGGGCGGAGGCAACAGACTTACTCGCCATCCGACGACCGACCTTGCCCATCGTGCTGCGTCTTCCCTGAAAAGCGGAGGAGTCCTTTCATGCTCACGCTGTCCCGGTATCGCGGGTGTCTGCTTGGCCTCGCCGCCGGGGACGCGCTCGGCACCACCGTCGAGTTCTGCGACCCCGGCAGCTTCCCGCCGATGACCGACATCGTCGGTGGTGGCGTATTCCGGTTGAAGCCGGGCGAGTGGACGGACGACACGTCGATGGCGCTCTGCCTCGCGGAGAGTCTCGTCGAGACGGGTGGGTTCGACCCGACGCACCAGCTCGAAACGTACTGCCGGTGGTGGCTGGACGGGCACCTCAGCGTGAAAGGCCGCTGTTTCGACATCGGATTCCAGACGCGCGGCTCGCTGGCTCGCTTCTGGGAAGCGAAGACGTACACGCCCGCGCCCGACGGCAACTCGTCCGGCAACGGCAGCATCATGCGGTTGGCTCCGGCTCCGATGCGGTTCGCGGCCAATCCCGCCGAGGCGATCCGGTTGGCCGGCGAGTCGTCTCGGACCACCCACGGTTCCCGCGAGTGCGTGGATGCCTGCCGGTACATGGGCGGCATCATCGTCGGCGCGCTGGAAGGCCGGCCGAAGGAGGAACTGCTGTCGTTCCGGTTCTCGCCGGTGCCGGGGCTGTGGCAGAAGGCCCCGTTCGCGCCACGGATCGCCGCCATCGCCGAGGGATCTTTCAAGGCGAAAGAACCGCCGGACATCGTCGGCGCGGGGTACGTCGTGCAGTCGCTGGAAGCGGCGCTGTGGGCGTTCGACCGGAGCGACAACTCCGCGACGGGGCACTGCTGGCGGTGAACCTGGGCGACGACGCCGACACCACCGGCGCGGTGTACGGGCAGATCGCCGGGGCGTTCTACGGCGAGGACGGCATCCCGGCCGAGTGGCGGGCGAAACTGGCGATGCGGGAGTTGATCGAACGCCGCGCGGAGGAGTTGTTCCGCGCGGCGACCGGCGCGTGAGCGGTTCGCCTCGTCACTTCGCCTTCCACGCCGACCGGAGTTCGTGAACCGTCAGCGCCGTGAGTTTCACGGCTCCGCCGTTCGTGCTGGCCGCCACGCCGAGGTTGTCGGCCTTCGGGGCGAACGGCAGCGGCACATAGGTCAACCCGTCGCTGGCGAACACCTCCAGCCCGATGCGGTCGCAGAAGATCGTCAGCCGCTGCTTGCCGTCCCGCAACGGGGCCGGCGCGCGATGGCCGTTCACCACCAGTTCCTGCTTCTTCACGTCGTATACGATAGTCGCGCCGCGAACGGTGAACGTCACTTCGGCGTCGGCGGCCGGCTCGAACTCGGCCCGCAGCTCCACCAACTCCGCCTTCAAGTTCGCGAGCGGGTTCGCCGCGTCCGGCTTCAGCGTCAGCGGTTCCAGCTTGTGTGTCTTCGCCCGCAGCGCTTGGAGTTCCTTCACCGGCGTCCACGTCAGGCGCGGGCCGTCGGCGGTGGCGGTCAACTTCAGTTCGAGCGGGATCGTCATCGACTGGTTGAACGCCATGCCCGGCGTCGCCGTCTGGAACCAGCCGATCTGGACGCGGCGGCCGTCCTTGGCCGGGATGTCGGCGAACGTCTGCGGGGCGTAAAACCCCTTGCCGCGCTGCCCCGGCAGTCGGGAGTGTTCCGCTCGGAAGGTGGTGCCATCGAAGGTGCCGACGGCGTACTCGGTGTTCGCCCCCAGCAGCACCCACTTGGCCTTCCTGGCGTCGCCGTCTACGGGCAGCTCGAAGAAGTCCGGGCACTCGAACAGGTAGCCGTCCTTGCCCATCGTCCCGCCCTCGTACGCGCTGGCCCGCTTCCAGTCCTTCAAGTCCGGCGACGTGTAGAAGTGGACCGTGTGCCGCTTGTTCAGTTCGACGTACAGCGCCATCACCCAATTTTTCGTCGCCGCGTGCCACATCACCTTCGGGTCGCGGTTGCCGCCCGTCACCTGCTTCACGACCGGGTTCTTCTCGTACTTGGTGAACTTGCGGCCATCCAGACTGTAGGCGATGCACTGCGTCGTCGGGTTGCCGGCGGCGGTGTAGATCAAGACCAGCGGCGGTTTGCCGTCCCTGCCGAAACCGCTGGTGTTGTCGGCGTCCACCACCGCGCTGCCGCTGAACATCGGCCCCATCGGGTCCGGCGCGAGCTTGTCGCCCAACTCCTCCCAGTGGACCATGTCCGCGCTGACGGCGTGGCCCCAGTGCATGTTCCCCCAACCCCAGCCGTAGGGGTTGTGCTGGAAGAACAGGTGGTACTCGCCGTTGAAGAAGACCATGCCGTTGGGGTCGTTGTTCCAGCCCCGCTTCGGCGAGAAGTGGAACTGCCCGCGCAGCGGCTCGGCGTACAGCTTGTCGGCGTCCTTGATCGTGTCGCTCGCCTCGATGGACTTCAGCGCCGCGGAGTCCTCGGCCAGCTTGTCCACCACGAGCGTGACGGTCTTCCCCTTCCACTCGCCCACGTCCATTGGTGCCCACCAGTCGGGCTTGTCGTCGGCCAGCTCGATGTCGTTGCGGACGACCGGCTTGCCGTCCACCACCAGCGTGACGACGCGCGACTTCGCCCCGTTCTTGATCGGCAGGTTCAGGTACCGCTTCTCGACCGTGAACTCCCGCTTGGCGTTCGTCAGTAGGCCCGGCGGCTTCGTGTCGGTCTGGATGATGTGATCGACGGTGAGGTGCCCCCACCCGCCGGTCGCGTTGTCCACGATCTGGATGACGGCCATTTTCCCGGCCAACTCGCCCACGTCCCACGAGTCCGGGGCAAGGCTCTCCGTGCCGCCGGCCTTGTCGTTCGGCCCGGTACTGGTGCGGACCACCTTGCCGCCCACCAGCAGGTTGAGGGCCAGCTTCTCCGGGTCGCGTCCGCCGCCGATGAGGAAGCCGAGGTACTTCCGCTCGACCTTGAACTCCGGCGAGGTGAGGGTGCCGGTCGTCTTGTCGCCGTTGAAGAAGGTGTTGACGAGGCCCTTGCCCTTGAAGCCCTCGACGTGCATCTGGCCGTGCAGCGTGCCGCGCGCCGGGCCGGGGCCGAACGCCTCGCCGGTGGTCTTCCAGTCGCCGTAGTCCTTGCCCTCGAAGTCGGCGACGACGATGTCATCGGCGGCGCGGGCGGAGGTCGCGAGCGCGAGCAGCGCGAGGAACGTGCGCATGGGGTCATCCGGAGAGGGTCTTGGCGAGCGGGGGGCGTAAGCCCCCTGTTGGTTGTAACAAAAACAGGGGGCTTACGCCCCAGCTCGCCAAGACTTCAATCCCGCGCTCACGCCAGGATGTCCTTCACCACGACGCCATGCACGTCCGTCAGGCGGAAGTCGCGGCCACTGTAGCGGTACGTCAGTTTCTCGTGGTCAAGGCCCATCAGGTGCAGGATGGTGGCGTGCAGGTCGTGGACGTGGACCTTCTTGTCCACCGCCGCGAAGCCGAACTCGTCGGTCGAGCCGTAAGCCATGCCGCCCTTGATGCCGCCGCCGGCCATCCACACGCTGAAGCCGTGGTTGTTGTGGTCGCGACCGCTCGCGCCCTCGCTCGTCGGCGTGCGCCCGAACTCGCCGCCCCACAGCACCAGCGTTTCGTCGAGCAAGCCTTGTTGCTTCAGGTCGCGGAGCAACGCGGCCACCGCCTTGTCGCTGTCCTTCGCCTTGTTGCGGTGCCCCTTCTCGATCTCGCCGTGGTCGTCCCACGGTTGACCGCTGCCGTAGAAGACCTGCACCATGCGCACGCCGCGCTCGACGAGGCGGCGGGCCGTGAGGCACGCGTCCGCGAAGTAACCCTTGCCGTAGGCTTCGCGCACCTTCAGCGGTTCGCGAGCCA
>JAYTTN010000070.1:0-9694 GCA_043745295.1 Fimbriiglobus sp.
AGGGGCACCCCTCGTGGGTGCCCTCCGGAAACCGGGCACCCACGAGGGGTGCCCCTACAAAGCCGAAACACTCATGACATCCCGCGACCGCCTCCAGCAACTGTTCCGCGAACGCGCCTTGCAGTTCGGCGACTTCACCCTCGCGTCGGGGAAGAAGTCCACCTACTACGTCAACTCGAAGAAAGTGCTGTTCCACGCCGAGGCGATCACGCTGCTCGGCGAGCTGCTGTACGAGGCGACGGCCGACCTGACCTTCCAGGCGATGGGCGGGCTGGAGGTCGGGGCGATCCCGATGGCGGCGGCGGCGCTGACGGCGTTCCACCGGCACGGCCGCACACTGGAAGGCTTCTTCGTCCGCAAGAAGCCGAAGGACCACGGCAGCCAGCAACTCGTCGAGGGGCAGGTGAACGCCGGCGATGCGGTGGTCGTCATCGACGACGTACTGACGACCGGCGGCAGCGTGGTGCAGGCGATCCAGGCGGTGGAAGCGGCCGGCGCGAAAGTCCTCCGCGTGGTGTGCATCTGCGACCGCCTGCAAGGGGCCGCCGAGGCGCTGACGGGGTACGACTTCCGCCCGATCTTCACCGTACGCGACTTCGGGATCGAGTCAATTCCTGGCGAGCGGGGGGCGTAAGCCCCCTGTTACGGGGGAAGAAACAGGGGGCTTACGCCCCCCGCTCGCCAGGAATCTCACCGCTGGAACCGGCTCACCCGCGTCGCGCCGTTCTGCAACTCGAACCGGTAGCCGTCGGCGAAGGCGTCGGCGAACTCCTCCTGGTGGCTGACGAGCAGGATGCAGTTCAGGTGCCCGCGCAGGTTCTGCAACTCCTGGATCATCACCTGCCGCCCCTGGCGGTCGAGGCAGCCGAACCCCTCGTCGATGATGACGCTCTCGATGGGCCGGTGCAGGCGGCTGGCGTACTGACCGATGGCCAGCGCCAGACTGACCGCCACCCGGAACCGCTGGCTGCCGCTCAGGAACGTCACGTTGATCGGCGCGCCGCCGGTGACGCGGTTGGCGCACTCCATGTCCAGCGCCCGATCCGTGCCGGCCCCGTCGCTCCCGCCGACCAGCTTCAGGAACAACTGCCCGCCGCTGAGCCGGTCCAGCACGGCGTTGGCGAAATCCACGATCTGCCGCTCGGCCTGGCGCACGAGGTGCCGCTGCAGGCGGTCGCGGCCGAGCAGTTCGGAGAGCAGCTTGTAGCGGTTGTGTTCGCCGTCGAGGCGGATGGCGTCGGCCCCCAGCGTCGCCCGCCGTTCGCGGTGGCCGTCGAGTTTATCGCGGTGCTTTTGCGCCTCGCGGAGGTCGCGGTCGCGGTCCTCGTACTCCTTGCGGGCCGCCACCACCTCGGTGCGGATGTCGGCCGGCGACCGCTTCGCCTCCGGCGGAAACTCGGCCGCTTCCGCGCTCAGCCGCTCGATGTCCTCCCGCAGCGCCGCGAGGCTCAGCCGCGCCTGTTCGAGCTGCTTCGCCTTGGCCTCCACGCCGTCGGCGATGAGCGTGTCGAGTTCGCCTTTGAAGGCCGCGTATTCGCCCATACCGGCGTTCTCGGCGGTGGTGCGCCACTTGTCGGTCAGCCCGCGCAGTGCCCGCTCGATGGTGTCGGTGCAGTGCTTCCGCGTCACCTCTTCGGTGGTCAACTTGCCGGCGATCTCGGTCTGCGTGTGAGCGGCGTCGTGCGCGTCCCGGCCGCGCTTGTCGGCCTCGCGCTCCGCCGTCTCGATGGCCTTCTTCAACGCCTGGATGGTCTCGATCAGCGTCTTTTCGGCGGCGGTCAGGGTGGCGTGTTCGGCGCGGAGGGTCATCGAATCGCCGGGCGGCAGCGTGGCGCGAAGAGCCGTCAGTTGGGTGGTGGCGGTGTCGAGGCGGGTGCGAAGGTCGCGGGCCTTCGCCTGGGTGTCGGTGGCGGTGCGGAGCACGCGGCGGGTAGTGTCGAGCTGCTCCACGTCGCGGCGGAGGACGGCCAACTCGTCCCGTTCCGGGTAGTGCGTGGCGGACCAATCCGCCGGTTGCGACGGCGCGATGCGGGACTTGTACGGGTCCGGCAGTTCGGCGTACCGCAGCGTCAGCGAATCGCGGAGCCGCTTGGCGTCGGCGTCGGCCTGCTTCAGTTCGCCGTTCTTGGCGGTGTACAACTCCCGGAGGTCGGCCACCTCGGTGGCCAGTTTCGCCAATCGCGCGGTCAGGTCGCGGTCCTTCTCGGTCGCCATCTTGCCGGCCGAAATCGCGTCCTTCTGCGCCCCTTCGGCGCGGCGGAGGGCGTCGGCCCGCTTGGCCTTCTCGTCGGCGAAGTGCTTGGCCGTCAAGGGGGAACCGCACGAGCGGCAGGTCTTTTCGCCGGCGTGTGTGTCGAACTCGGCGAGCGCGGCGGCGGCCTGCTCGACCAGCGACTTCGCCTTGCCGAGTTGCTCGTCGGCGGCGGTCTTCGCCTCCTTCGCCGCGGCCTGTTCGGGGGTCAGCGTCGTCTGCTCCGTCGCCTTGGCCTTGCCTTTCGCCTTCAACTCGCCCAACTGCGTCTGGCCGTCTTGCGCCTTGCGCAAGGCCTGGGCCAGGTCGTGCCGTTCGGTGTTCACCCGCTCCAGGATCGGCAGTACGCGGGCCAGGTCGGTGAGGCGGTCCACGGCGGCTTGCGCCGCGGCGACTTCGGCGTCCGGGTTCGCCGGCAGCGCGGCCGCGTCGTCCGTCAGCCGCCTCACGTCGGCTTCGGCGGTGGCGACCATCTTCAGCGTGTTCAGCACCACCGCCAGCACCCGCAGCCGGGCGTTGCCGTCGGCCAGTTTCTTCTCGTCGGCAGTCAGGGTTTGCTTGTGCTGAACCACTTGCCGCTTGGACTTCTCTTGCTCGCGGTCGGCGTCGGCCTGGGCCACCTTCGCCTCGTCGCGGCGGCGCTCCAACTCCTTCACCCGCCCCTTGGACGTTCGCAGGTCTTGCAGCGCTCCGGCGACGGTGCCGATGACCGGAACGACGGCCCGGAGCTCCGTCAGCTTGTTGAACCGCGCTTCGATCCGCACGGCGTCCGTCAGCAGGCTCTCGGCGGTCTTCAACTTGCCCTCGGCCTGTCGGTGCCGGGCGTCGGCGTCCTCCCACCGGCGGGCTTGCAATTCCAGCCCGGACAGGTCGTCGATCCGCTTCTGCACATCGACCCGCCCGTGTTCGCACTCGCCGATCCGCAGCGCCGCCCCGACGTACTCCATGTCCGACACTTCGGGCACGCCCTCGATCTGCGCGGCGAGCGTGTCCAGTTGACCTTTCAGGCCGAGCTTCTTGGCGTTCGCCTTCTCGTGCAGCCGCTGATACCGGCCGAGATCGACGATGCCGGCCAGCACCTCGGCGCGGCCGCTCGGCTTGGAGTCGAGCAACTTCTCGGCTTTGCCTTGCAGCAGAAGCACCGACGAGGTGAACGTCTCGTAGTCCAGTCCGACGTGTTCGTGAACCCACTTGTCGAAGTCCACCTTCTTGGTGGTGTCCGCGACGGCGTCCCAGGCGTCCGAGTCGTCGGCCACGCCCTTCGGCAGGGCGAACATCTGCTGCGTGCCGGAGATCGCCCCCTTCTGGCTGCGGCGGAGAGTCCGCTTGGCGCGGAACAGTCGGCCGTCGAGTTTGAAGTCGAACTCCACCGCGAGGGCGCTGCTGTCCTTGTTGATGAGTTCGGCCGCGTTCTGGCTGCCGCCGCGGTGGTGGCCGAAGAGCGCATACGTCACGGCGTCGAACACCGACGACTTGCCGGAGCCGTTGGTGCCGGCCAGCATCCAGACCGCCGCGCCGCCGAAGCGGATGTCCTGCTCGTCGGTGTACGAGAGGAAGCCGGACAACTTGACGCGATGCGGAATCATATGAATGAATCCAGATGAACCACCGAGGCACAGAGGGCACGGAAGAGAGAAACCGCGTGTGGACAGGATCACAGGATGGAAGAAAACTCGCTCCAAACTCTGCATCCATTCTTCATACTGTTATTCTGTACATTCGTTCTTATCTGTGCCTTCAGTGACTCGGTAGCGAATCATTGATTGTCCAACCCCTCGATCAGCTCATCCGTCAATCGCAGCAGCTCGTCGCGGTCGGTTTTGGGGTGGGCGAGCAGCTCCTGGCTCAGGTAGTCGCGCACCGTCTCGGCGAAACTTTTGCCGCGATCCGCGACGCCGGGGGCGAGGGTTGCACCGAGTTGCGAGGTCTCCGTCCAGTCGCGGGCGTACCAGCGGGGAAACAGCGTACCGAGTTCGCGCAACACCTCTTCGAGGTTGTGCTTGCCGGCCGTGTAGGTGATATGCAGATTCACCAAATCCCGCTCCGCCCCGGCGTATTCTTCCTTCAACCTCGGCAGGTCGACATCCGGGTCGCGGATGGTCAACTCGTACACCGGTGTGGACGGCAGCGGCAGTTGCGCGATGTCCCCGCTGAGGCCGGCCGGCCCCACCTCGAACACGGTGACGGACTTCGCGTCGTTCTGCTCGCCCAGGTCCATCTTCTCGATGCTGCCGGAGTAGCGGATGTGGTCGTGCCCCAGTGCCTGCGGCTTGTGGATGTGGCCGAGGGCGACGTAGGCGAACTGGTCGGCGAACGCCTCGCCGTTCACCACCACGTCCTCCGCCTCGCTGATGCGGAACAGCGACTTGCCGACGACTGCCCCGTACACGTTGGCGTGCGCGCACAGCACGCCGGGCACGGCCACGTCGTACTTCGGATGCGCCCGCAGCGTCTGGATGGTGTCCTCGAACGCCCGCACCAGCAGCTTGTTCTTCTCCTCCGGCGCGACGTACTTCTGCCCGCTTTCGCCCTTCAAGTAATGGGTTGGTGTCGGGTACGGCATCAGCATGAACTGCACGTCGAAGTCGCCGCGCGGCGCTTTCAGCCGAAGGAACGTCGGGTCGGCGGCGAGGTACAACCGGCCGGGCGGCACCAGCTCGCCGGGCCGACCGACGGTCGGCGCGGCCAGCGACATGGCGTGGCACAGCGTCTGGCAGAAGTTCTCGTTGTCGTGGTTGCCGGTGAGGGTGAGGATCGTGCCGCCATTCTCAAGAAACGGCGCGAACACGTCCTGCCAGTGGCGGATGGTCTCGCGGAGGGCGTCCGGCCGGGCCAGTTCGCTGAACAGGTCGCCGGCGACGATCAGCACGTCCACCGCCTGCTCGCGGCACAGGTCGCCGACCCGCACGACAGCGGCGCGGAGGTCGTCCGTGCGGTCGATGCGGCCGAGGCGGTCGTTCAGGTGCCAGTCGGCGGTGTGCAGAATCCTCATGGGTGTATTATTCGGCGGCGAGGGGCGGCAGTCAAAGTCGGTTGTCGATTCTTGCGAGCCGCGACCGCGAGGGAGTGGCATCTTCTGGTCTGTCCGAGCCGGAAGCGTGAGCGACGGTCGTCGCAAAGAACCGTCGCTCACGCTTCCGGCTCGGATCAGATGCCGCTCCCTGGCGGTCGCGGCTCGCAAGAGTTCACCCCGGCGGGCGGGTGCCGCGGAGCCGCTTCTGCGGGTCCACCTCGAGCGCGCCGAAGGCGGCCTCGTGGCGGCTGACGATCTGCCGCAGGCTGTCGATCAGCCGCTTGGCCACGAACGGGTTCATCACCAGCCGGTGCGTCATGGTGATCGGCTCCATGCCGCCGGGCACCATGATGCCGGTGTGCAGGCCCACGTCCATCAGGATTTCCTCGGTGCTGCTGCTGAGCGACAGCCGGAAGAAGTTGGTGTACACAGTGTCCATTTTGGACACGTCCACCTGGACGGACACTTGCATCGGCTGGCCGGACGGGCCGGCGGGGGTGAGCGGGGTCGGGTCGTCGGCCATCGGCGGTCTCCAAGTGGGGTGGGGCGCGCGGCGGCGTCATTGCAAAACAGCGACGCCCGCCGGGGACGGTTTCCGGTCGAACGGATCGGCTTCCGGGAGTGTATCGATTCCCGGCCGGTCGATTATACTGTGGGAACCACCCGAAGGAGAGCCGCCATGCCCGACCTGCTCGACCCCACCGCCACCCTGGACGAAACCGGTGTCCGCGAAGACTGGGACGAGGGCGACGAGTCGCCGGACGAGTCCGGAGAGACGCCGGAGCTGCGCGAGCCGGCGGACGAGGACCGCAAGGGGTACGAACTGATCCACGGCACCTGGGTGGAGAAAACGACGATGGGACTCGAAGCCTCTTGGGTGACAAACCTTCTACTGGAGGCGATCACCACCCACGTCCGCCGTGCCGGGCTTGGAACGGTCGCCGGACCGGAAGGCGGCTACCAACTGTTCACCCACCTGCCGAAGTTGATCCGCAAGCCGGACGTGTCGTTCGTGGCGAACGGGCGATTCCCGAACAACGTGCTCCCGCGCGGGAACGCCAAACTCGCCCCGGACTTCGCCGCCGAGGTGGTGTCGCCGAACGACGAGTGCGAAGCCCTGGAGCAGAAGATCGACGAGTACCTACGGGCGGGCGTGCGGCTGGTGTGGGTGGTGTACCCGAACACGCACGTCGTGTACGTCTACCGGCCGGACGGCACCGCCGCGCGGAAGGCCGCCGCCGAATCGCTCGACGGCGAAGCCGTGCTACCGGGGTTGACGGTGCCCGTCGCGGACCTGTTCATCGGGATGTGAGTTGGGTCACTTCGGCGCGAAGTCCACCGCCGGGTACGGCCCGGCGGCGGGCGGACTCGGCGACGGCGGGCCGGCGGGGATCTGAATCCCCGCCTTGCAGATCAGGCACGGGACGACGGTGCCGCGGTCGGCGGCCTCGACCAGCATGTACTTGCGGCAGGCCGGGGCCGGACACCGCACCGCGAACACCTCGGACATGGGATCGCCCTCGGTGAGTCCTTCGCAAGGTACTCCGCACTCTCCGAGTGCGGCCTGTGGGACGACCGCACTCGGAGAGTGCGGAGTACCTTGCGAACCCCTCACTTCTTCTTCAGCGCGTCCACGTACTTCTTCGGGTTGGCGTCGAACTCCTCCTTGCACCCGGAGCAGCAGACGTAGTAGCTGCTGCCCATGTACGACACGCCGATGGTGCCCAGCCCGCCGGTGACGATGCACTCCTTCCCCTTCCCGCCGCCGCCGGCGAAGCTCTCCCCTTCCTTGTTGCCGGCCGTCTTGTACACGTTGCCGGCCAGTCCTTTGCCGCCCGTCTGCACGTCGTACTGGGCCACCAGCCGCACCCCGCCGGCGGCGGTGTTGATGGTCAGCTTGTGCACGTCGCCGGACTTCTCGTCCTTCCGCTCCAGTTGGAACTTGCCCTTGGTCAACTTGCCGGCGTAGGCCTGCGTCTTGTCGGCCTTGTCGGTGACGGCGACGGCGTACACCTTCTTCTCCACGTCGTACCGCACCTCGGCCTTGGTGAAGAACTTGGCGTCGGCCACCTTCACCAGGATGAAGGCGTCCCCGTCCTTGCCGAACTTCCAGGCGAACTCCCACGTCTCCTTCCAGATGGCCTTCTTGCCGTCCACGGTGCCCTCGCCGCTGGCCTTCCACTGGCCGACGAACTCGCCCAGTTCTTGCAGCGCGACCTTGGCCTTCTCGGCGTCCGTCGGGGCGTCGGCGGCCGGGGTCGCTACGCCGAGTGCGGACAACAGGGCGAGCAGGGACAGCAGACGTACCTTCATGGCAGGCTCCGGGATGGGGGGAATCGCTCTGACGGAAATTCTACGACGGCACCGCCGGGGGTGGTCCCATTCGGACGCGAATTCGGCCCGTCGGTTCCGCAATCGGTTCGACCACCTGCGGGTTCCGCGCCCGCGCGACGACCACTTCCAGGGCCACCCATAGCCCGCCGACCGCCGGCGCGAACCAGACGAACTCGTGCAACTTCTGGAGCCGAATCCCGCCGAGGAACAGCGCGGCGAACCCGGCCGCGAAGCCCATCCGCACGAGTCCGACCTCCGATTTCGCCACCGCCAACCCGCCCGCCACCACCGGCACCAGCAACACCGTCAGGTCGAACATCCACCCGCCGTAGGGGGCCAACACCGCCGATGCCAGCACCAGCCGGGGCAACTCCGCCCGCCAGTCCCAGGTCCGCCGGCGGAGCCAGTAGTACGGGATCGCGACGGCGCACCCCAGCAGGCACGGCACGAACTGCACCCGGAACGCCTCGCCGTCCACCGCCAGTCGGATGTGATACGACAGCAGCGGCACCTGCCACTCGGAAAGCGGAACCGCCTCCGGCGTGCGCGGCTTCCGCAGCGCGGCCAGGAACTGCTCGAAGATGTCCGGGTTGAGGGCGACCGCAGCCACCGCCCCGGCCGCGATCACCGCGACTCCCGCCGCCAGCGTCTTGCGGCCGGACTTCGTCACCGCGTCCAGCACCAGCACGACGCCGAACACCGCGAGCATGTGCGGCTTCAGCGCGGTCAGCGCGGCGAAGGCCCCGGCGAGGTACGGCTGCTCGCGGGTTCGGAAGTACAAAAAACCGCTCGCGCCGAGCAGCAGGATTCCCGTGTTCTGCCCGAAGAAGACCGTCCAGAACACCGGCGCGAAACCGACCGCAAGCAGGTGCGGCAAAACTGAGCCGGAAGCGTGAGCGACGGGCGCAATTCCGTCGCTCACGCTTCCGGCTCGGAAGTACGTCCGCCAGAGCAGTTCCACCGACACGGCGATCAGTAGCAATTGCAGGACGAGCCAGACGTACCGGGCGACGGCGAACGGCTCGAACCCGAACGGCCGGTACAGCGGCAGCGTCCACGGCGGCGTCCACAGGCTGACGACTTCGGTCAGGTCCGGGTCGCCCGTGGCGATCCGCTGGACGGGCAGGAGCTGCGCCGCGTCGTAGGGGTCGCCGCCGGCGGACAGCACCCGCGCGGCGGACCAGTATTCGACGAAGTCGCGCGGCTCGAAAAACGGACGCGGGTCGTCGCCGGCCTTGTCGGGCGGAGCGGGAAGGGTGGCCACGAGCAGCACGCCGAGAACGGGCAGCAGGAGAATGCGCGGAATCATGCCGCAGGATAGAACGCGAATTCGGGCACCGCCGGCGGTGCCCGCTCGCGCCGCTCACTTGCCGACGTTCACGTTCAGGATCTGGTAGGTCGGCATCACCGGCTGGATGGCGCTCTTGTAGTAGGTGGACTGGTACTGGCTGGGGTGCGGCAGCGGGCTGAGGCCACCTTGCATCGTCGGCGGTGCGGCCTGTTTGGTGCCGAACACGTTGTTCACCGTGCGGATGAGCGCGTTGTTGTCGAGGGTGCTGGCCGTCACCCGGCTGACGAACCGGACGGTATTCCCGATCAGGCCGGTGGCGGCGTCCACCGGTTTCACCACCAGGGCGTTGGTGTCGATCGGCTTCGAGACGATCTGCGCCTGGGCCGTCCCCGCGCCCGCCCCGACGGTCGCCGCGACCGCCATCAGGCCGAACAGAGTACGCATCCGGTGTCCCCTTGTGTCCGAGTGTTCGCGGACGCCGGCCGCTCACCCTTCCCAGGGCGCGGGCACGGAGCCGGCTGGGGAATACCGTCGCTCCGCCGGATGTCAAGAAAGAAATGGGGCGCGGGTCAGGGGTCAGGGGGGGCTGGCAAAACTTTCGGGCGGACCTCACTCGCGGCGGGGAGGAGGGTTCGCCAGTAGGTGGTCCACGGGTCGCTCTCCCGCACCGCCTCCAGGGCCATCACCGCCTCGGCGTTGTCCGCGTCCCTGTAGTGGACCCCATTGTCGAGACCAAAAACCGGGGAAAGTCAGCTACTCTTTCGCCGGCTCTTCTTCGGCCTGCCACCGGCCTTCGCGGTACACC
>JAYTTN010000071.1:0-9674 GCA_043745295.1 Fimbriiglobus sp.
CAGGGAGTGGCATCTTCAATTTCCGATGCCACTCCCTGGCGGTCGCGGCTCGCCAGAACGGATCTCGCTCCGGCACCACTTCGCCCGCGCTTCTTCCCGCGTGCAGCCGGTGACGGTGCGTACCCCCGCCGGCATGTCCGCGGTGGCGGGCGGGCGGACACGATCCTCGGCCGATCCGCCTGCCGTCGCCGGTTCCCGTGCTACGGTTGCGGGCACGCGGAACTCGGGGGCGACCATGCGCGGGGAGGCCGACGGACTGCTGGCGCGCATCCGCCTCGCCCCGGACGACGACGGGCCGCGGCTCATCCACGCCGACTTCCTCGACGACCTCGGCGACCACCCCCGCGCCGAGTTCATCCGCGTCCAACTCGCCCTCGCCAAACTGACGCCCGACGACGACCGCCGGCCGGAACTGGTCCGCACCGAGGACCGGCTGCGGGCGCGGTACGCCGAGGAGTGGGCCGAACCGCTGCGGGGCCTGGCCACCGGGCCGGTGTTCCGCCGCGGGTTCGTGGACGAGGTGAAGGTGACGGCCCGGCAGTTCGTCCGCCGCGCCGGCGAGCTGTTCGACGGCGACCCCATCCGCCACGTCCACATCCTCGATGTCGGCAGCTCCCTGCGCGCCGTCCTCGATTCGCCGTACCTCGCCAAGCTGACCGGCCTGACCATTTACGGCCAGCACCTCGGCGAACCGCTGGCGCGGGCCGTGGCCGAGTGCGAACACCTGACCGGCCTCCGCACGCTCAACCTCGGCCGCAACGAGATCGGCGACGGCGGCGTCGAACACCTGACCGCCGCGCCGGGGCTGTCGGGGTTGCGGGAACTGGACCTCGGCGGGAACGAGATCGGCGAAGTCGGCGGCCGCATCCTCGCGGCGGCACGCCTGCATTCGCTGTCTCGGCTCGAACTGACGGGCAACGCGGTCGGGTCGGTCGGGGCCGACGCGCTGGCCGCGTCCGAGCGGCTGGCGGGCGTCCGGTGGCTGGGGCTGGCCGGCAACCGGATCGGCGCGCGGCGGCTGCCGGAGTCGTCCCGACCCGACAAGCTGCTGCGGTTCGAGTACCTCGACGCTTCCGAAAATCACCTCGGTCCGGCGGAGTTGCGGGCCGTGCTGGGCCGCGACGAACTGGCCAGCGTCCGCGAACTCGACCTGAGCCACAACCCGCTCACCGACGACGGCGCGATCCTCCTCGCGGGCGCGGCGGCGCTCGGCGGGCTGCGCGTGCTGCGGCTGAACGGCGGGCAGATCGGCGACGGCGGCCTCCGCGCCTTGGCGGTGTCGCATCACCTGGCGCGGGTGCGGGTGCTGGAGGTGGGCAACAACCCGGTCGGCGACGACGGGGTGCGGGCGGTCATCGAGTCGCGGAGCCTGCGGAGCCTGCGGCACTTCCTGTACCCGGCCATCGGCCTGTCGTTCCGCCTGCGGCTGGCGCTGCACACCCGCTACCCGACGCCGCCCGCCGCGGGGTGACGAGTCACGGCCTCGGCTCTGGTCTCACTTCGCCTTCGCCGGTTTCGCCTTCGCCTTGGCCAGGATCTCCTGCCCGGTCGGGCAGTCGGCCTTCAGCGGGCAGGCCGGGCAGTTCGGCAGGTCGGCGGTGCAGGTGCTGGTCGCCAGTTGCACCAGGAGGTCGGTGAACTCCGGCCCCTTCGCCTTCGGGATGAAGTGCTCGAGGGTGGCCCGTGCCGCCTCCAAGTCGTCCAGGTCGTCGTCCAGGACGCCGAGCCGCCGCAGCACGCGGATGGTCGGCTCGTCGAGCGGGATGGCGTGCCCGCCGAGCGCCCGCTGCGTCACCCAGGCGACCACGAAATCGTTCACCCCGCCCTTGTACCGGGCGAGCTGCTTGGCCGCCTGCTTGACGCCCTTCTTGGCGATGTCGCCCAGGTCGAACGAGTACAGTTCCTCGAACACCTTTTGGAGGAACTCGACGATCCGCTCGCCCTTGGCCCCGGCCTGCGGCACGACGCGGATGGCGTCGGCCACCTCGGTGACGGAGCTGACCCGCACCTCGTTCAAGTCGTGGAAACCGCCCTTCACGGCCGCCCACGCGGCGTCGGCCGCCTCCGGCGTCGCCCCGTCGCGGACGATGGCGTACAGCACCTCCTCCAGCACGCTCCGCTCGGCGGCGGGGGCGGGCGGGGCGGCGGGCAGCTTCTTCTTGAGCAGCGCCTGAACCTGCGCGAGCAGGGCCTGCTTGTTCGTGTTCGCCGCCATGCGAGGGGTGCTCAACGGGGGTCGGATGCGGGGGGTGGCGCGGTGCCGGCTGCGTCCCGTCGGTCGGCGGCCGCCTCGGCGTCGCCGCCTTCGTCGGTCTCGTCGTCCTCTTCTTCGTCGTCGGCGGGCGTTTCGTCAACCTCCGCGCCCGTCGTCTCCTCCCGCCGCTTCCGCTCCTCGGCCAGGATGCGGGACACCTCGATGCTCTTCTTCGGGCCGTCGTCCAGCACGAACGTCAGCACCGGCAGGAAGCGGGTGAGCAGCCGGTCGGCCAGCTTGGACTGGACGAACCCGGCCGAGTTCTGGAGGCCCTTCAGCGTCGTCCGCTGTTCGGCCTCGGTGCCCATGACGGACACGTACACCTTGGCGTGCTGGAGGTCGGCCGCCACCTCGGCGCGGGTGACGGTGACGTTCTTCACGCGGGGGTCGCGGAGGTCGAACAGGATGGTGGTGGCGGCCACCTCGCGGATGACCTCGGCCACGCGGGCCAGGCGGTGCGTTTTCATGGTACTCCTGTCGCGGCCGGCTGCCTCGGGGTGAACCGCTGGAGCCACGCCAACTGTTCGCGGGTTTCCGGCACTGACCGGCCGCGCGCCGCGGAGACGGCACGAACGGCGGCGTCGGTGGACAACCCGAGTGTCTTCAACACGGCGACGGCGAACACCGCCGACCGACCGATTCCCTGACGGCAATGAACGGCGACCGTCACGCCGGCACCAAGGACCAAAGACACCCCATGAACGGTGCCCTCGAAGCGGTCACGAACGGTCGGAACGCTGCGATCTGGGAGGGGCTGCGCGATGAACGCGATGCTGACTGCCTTGCACGCATTCGCTTCCGCGGTCAGTCCCAACTCGGCTTCTTCGTCCGGCGTCAGCATCGACACGACGGCAGTGACACCTGCTCGCCGCCAACCCGCAACCTCATCGAGTAGCCAATCTCCCCCGCGCGGCCGGGCGGCAATCGCCAGCCGGCCGGGGGTGTCGGTCGGAATCCAGAACAGGTCGGCACTCATTGGATTCAAGGGTAGTCCGCACTCTCCGAGTGCGGTTCGGTTCGGCAGGAGACCGCACTCGGAGAGTGCGGACATCTTCCAAGCGATCACACCACCTCGCTGCCGAGGGTCAACTCGCCGCCGAGGTACTCGGCGACGGGGTGACTCCGCAGCGCGTTCTGGACGGCCGTCAACACCCCGCGCACCGGCTCCATCTCCGGGCCGACGGCGGCGACGCCGAGGGTGAGTTGCTGGTGGTCGTCCTGACTGGCGACCTCCGAGATCGCCACGTCGAACTGGCCCCGCACCCGGTCCAGGATCGACCGCGCCACCTGCCGCTTATCCTTGAGGGACCGCGACTGGCGAACCAGCAGTCGGACGTGGAGGAGGCCGATGACCATTGTTCCCAGGAGTCAGGCGACTAGAGGCGGGAAGCAGGAGTCGGAAAGCAGAAAACACCTTCCTGCTTCCTGTCTCCTGTTTCCTGTCTCCTGCTTCCTGTCTCCTGACTCCTGTCCCCTAGGCTCACAGGGTCCGCTGCTTGATCTCGATGCGGTAGGCCTCGATCACGTCGTCGACTTTCACGTCGTCGAAGCCGGCGATCTTCATGCCGCACTCGAACCCTTCGCGGACGTCCTTGGCGTCGTCCTTGAACCGCTTCAGGCTGTCCAGGCTGGCCACCCGCTCGGCCGGCGGGAAGACGATGACCCCGCCGCGGATGATCCGCACCTTGGCCGACCGCTCGATGACGCCGCTGGTGACGTAGCAGCCGGCGATGGTGCCCACCTTCGACACCTTGAACGTGTCGCGGACGATGGCCCGGCCCAGGTGGACCACTTCCTCGATCGGTTTGAGCCGCCCTTCGAGGGCCGCCTTCACGTCATCGACGAGGTTGTAGATGATCTGGTACTCGCGGAGGCTGATACCGCGGGCCTCGGCCAGCCGCAGCGCCTCGTCGTCGGCGGTCACGTTGAACCCGATCACCAGCGTGTCGGCCGGGCTGGTGAGGGCGAGGGTGATGTCGGCCTCGGCGATGGCCCCGATGCCGGCGTGCAGCACGCGGCACCGCACCTCGTCGTGGATCAGCTTCTCCAGCTCCTTCCGGATGGCCTCGACCGACCCGCGGGCCTCGGCCTTCAGGATCACCTTCAGCTCGGTGATTTTGGCGCGGGCGTGCGCCTCCTTCAGTTGGTCCAGCGACTTCGGCCCGACGCTGGCGAGGGACCGCTCGCGGTTCAGCACCCGCTCTTTCTCGGCGATGCCGGCCGCCTCGGTCAGGTCTTCCACGAAGTAGAACGGGTCGTCGGCGTCGGGCACCTCGTTCAGGCCGAACACCTTGACGGGGGTGCTGGGGCCGGCTTCCTCGACGGCCCGGCCGAGGTCGTCGTACATGGCCCGCACGCGGCCGGACGTGGCCCCGCACAGGATCACGTCGCCCCTGTGCAGCGTCCCCTGCTGGACGAGCAGGGTGGCCATGACCCCCCGGTCGCCGTCCATGTAGGCTTCCAGGCAGGTGCCGGACGGCTTGTGTTCCGGGTCCGCCATGAGCGGCGGGTCGGACAGTTCGGCGACGATGCCGATGGCGTCCAGCAGTTCGCCGACGCCCTGGCCGGTGACGGCCGAGGTCTCGACGAACTGGATCTCGCCGCCCATGTTGTCGGGCAGCAGGTTGAGCTGGTACAGCTGCCGCCGCGTCTTGTCCAGGTTGGCGTTCGGCATGTCGATCTTGTTGATCGCCACGATGATGTCCACGTCCGCCGCGCGGGCGTGGGCGATGGCCTCTTCCGTCTGCGGCATGACGCCGTCGGTGGCGGCCACGACGATGACGGCGATGTCGGTGACGTTCGCCCCCCGCGCCCGCATCTTGGTGAACGCCTCGTGGCCCGGCGTGTCGAGGAAGGTGACGGGCTTGCCGTCCTTCTCGACCCGCCACGCCCGCAGCACCTGGGTGATGCCGCCGGCCTCGGTGGACACCACGTCGGACGCCAGGCCGTACTCGATGCGGATCTTGTCCAGCAGCGACGTCTTGCCGTGGTCCACGTGACCCATGATGACGACGATCGGCGGGCGGGGGCGGAGCTTGTCCGGGTCCACCGTCTCGGCCTGCGCCTTGTACCGCTCGAGCAGCAAGTCCTTGGCCGACTTCACCGTCTTCTGGACGAGGGTGATGCCCTTGTTGATGGCGATCAGCTCGGCCACGTCGAATTCGATGACCGACGCCGCCCCGTACAGCTGCTGCGTCTCCTTGAGCAACTGCTTGGACAGGTCGCCGAGCTTCACCCCGATCGCCTCGGACAGCGTCCGCACGGTGATCGGCAGGGTGATCTCGACCGGCCCTTCCTTCTTGATGATCAGCTGCGCGCCCCGCCGCTTCATCTTCGCCATGAGGGCGGCGCGGGGGCCTTTGCGGGAGCCGGACTGCTGCTCGATGAGGTCCACCGACCCGCCCGGCCCCATGATGACCGACCCCTTGTCGGTCGGGCCGGACCCGCGGCGGTCGCGGCTGGCACGGGCGGCGTGCCGGCCGTCCCGGCCGATGACCCCGCCGGCCGATTTCTTCTTGGCTTCCTCTTCCTCGGCGGCCGTCGGCTTGCCGCCGGTGTTCGCACCGGGGCGGGGCAGCGGGAGGCGGCGGTCCGTCGCCTTGTCGGCGGCGGGCGGCGCGCCGTCGGCCGGCGGGGCCGTCTGCGTCACCTGCTTGGCGATGTCCTGGATGGAGATCTTGCCGCCGCGGCGCTGCTCCATCTCCCGCATCTTCTTGATCTGTTCGGGCGTCAACTTGATCGAGTTCGTCTTGCTGGCGACCGGCGGCGGGGCCTTGCCGCCGGCGGGCGGCGGGGCCACGCGGTTCGGACCGTGCCCTTGACCCTGCGGGATGCGGCCGTCCGGCCCGAACGTCGGGGTGCGGGAGCGGACGGGGGCTTGCGGGTTGCCGCTGGCGAGCGGGGGCCGCGCTCCGGCCGGCGGCGGGCTGCCGGTGGACGGCAACGGGCGAACCGGGCCGGTGCCCGAAGACGGCGGCGGGGCCACGCGGGGCGGGTTCGGGTTGGCCGACGGGGCAGCCGGAGGCGTCGGCGCGGCGGGCGCTGGGGCCGGCATCGGGTTCGTGGAAGCGGCCGTCGGCGTCGGCGGCGTCGTCTGGCTCGGCCTCGGCTGGGACGGGCCGTGCGTCGGCGCGCGGCCGCCGGCCCCGGTGATCGGCCGCGGGCGGTTCGGGTTCAGGTTCGGCATCCCGCGCATGCCCGGCACGCCGGTGGCCGGCATCACGGACGCGGGCGGCGGCGAGGTCGGGAGCGGCGGCGGTTCCGGTGCGCTCGGCACCGGCGGCGCGACGGCGGCCGGGACCACCTCGGGTTCCGGTTCCGGCGCGGCGACCGGCGCGATCACTTCGGCGACCGGTTCCGAGGCCGTCACGGCAACCGCGTCCGGTTCGGCCGGCGGGGGCGCAACGGCGACCGGTTGAACCGGGGCGGGCGGTTCGACGACGGCGGCGGCGGGCGCGACGGGTTCCGGCTCAACCGGCGGCGGGGGCGGCGCGACGGGGGCGGGCGCTTTCGGCTTGGCCGGCGGCAGGGTGCGGACGCGGCTGTCGAGCGACTTGGGCGGCCCGCCGACGGCGGGGACGGGTGTGGTCGGGCGGGTGGGCGCGGCCTGCTTGGGTCCGTCCTTGACTCGCTTTTTGAGCGCGCCGACTTGGTCGGCTTCCAGCCCGCTCAGTTGGTTCTTGATGCCGGCGAACCCGAGTTCCTGGCACATGACGAGAAGATCCTTGGTCTCGAGCTTCAGCTCTTTGGCCAGGATGTAAACGCGAACCTTTTCTTGGGCCGTCTCGGTGGTCTTCGACAAGCGGTACTCCTTGGGGGGTGGCCGCGGCACCCCCGGTTTCCGGCGACCCGGCCGGTCGTTCCGGATCTAATAGTTGTGATTGTAACCCAGGCCGTAGGCTTGAACAGGGCGAGTGTGGAGGCGGTCATGCCTGCACTCCCGCTTGGGGGGTATCGGTGGGGGCGGGGGCGACTGTCGTTTCGCCGTCGTCGCCGGTGCGCTGCTCTTCGTGTTCCATGGCCGTGACCGCTGCCTCCGCGTCGGTGATGGGGCCTTCGTGGTAGGCCACCGGGTGATCGGGCGGGGCGACGGTGGTCGAGCCGTCGGCGTCCGGGTCGTGGTGGGGGAGGGTCGCGCCCTCGCCGTCGCTTTCGGCAGACACCGCCGCGGCGTCCGCGTTCGCGGCCGCCAGTTGGGCCGCCGCTTCCGTCGCCGCCAGTCGCTCGGCCTCGCGCTGCTGACGCTGTTCGGCTTCCGCCGCCTCTTCCAGTTGCCGCTGCTCCTCCTTGACGCTCTGGTCCATGAAGTCGGCGTTGTCCTCGGCGTACAGCACCACCTCGTCGGCCTGGTCCGCCGGCAGCGCCGTGAACTTCGACAGCTCCTGGCCGTCAATGTACGACAATTCGTTGAAGGAGAGGAACCCTTCCTCGATCATCGCCTGAATCTGCTCCTCGTTCACGTGCGGGAGGGTGCGGAACCACCGCTCGGCCCGCTCCAGGGATTCGCCCAGCTCGTCGTGCGTCATGATCTCCAGGTCGAGGCCGACCAGCTTCGACGCCAGCCGCACGTTCTGCCCGCGGCGGCCGATGGCCAGGGACAGCTGGTCCTCGTCCACCAGCACGATGGCCCGGCCGAGCCGCGGGTAGGTGAACACGTCGGCGATGGCGGCCGGCTGGAGGGCGTTCGGGATCAGCACCTGGAGCGAGTCGTTCCACCGCACGATGTCGATCCGCTCGTCGTTGATCTCGTTGATGATCGTCTTGATCCGGCTGCCCTTCACCCCGACGCACGCGCCGACCGCGTCCACCTTCGTGTCGATGCTGGACACGGCCAGCTTGCTGCGGTAGCCGGCCTCGCGGGCGATGGCGCGGATTTCGATGGTGCGGTCGGCGACCTCCGGGATTTCCTCGTCGAACAGCGCCTTCACGAAGTCCGGGTGCGCCCGCGACAGCACCACCTTCACCCGGTGGCCGCTCTTGCGGACCTCGAACACGACGGCCTTCACCCGCTCGCCGACGTGGTGCGATTCGCCGGGAATCTGCTCGCTGCGGGGCAGCAGGGCCTCGGTCTTGCCGAGCGACACGATGGCGGTGCCGGCGTCCACGCGGGTCACGCTGCCGACCACGAGGTCGCCCTTCTTGGCGTTGTACTCGTTGTACACCGTGTCCGACTCGGCCTCGCGGAACTTCTGGATGATCACCTGCTTGGCCGACTGCGCCGCGATCCGGCCGAGCATTTCCGGTTCGAGGTCGGCGTCCCCGTGCTTGGCGGAGATCTCGCCGGTCGCCCGATCCACCCGCACCGTCACCCCTTCCTCGATGGCGAAGTGCCGCAGGGCCGCCAGTTGGATGCCGGACTCCAGACCGACGAACAGCGTCTCGCGGGGGATGCGCTTCTCCTCGGCCACGGTGTCGATCAGTTTCATGACCTCGCGGCCGATGGCGAGCGGATCCTTCGGCGGCGGCGGCGGCGGTTCTTTCTTCTTGCGGCTGACGGCCATCGTTGAACTCCCAAGGTCCGAAGGCGAAAGTCCGGCGGTCTTCCCTCTTCCACCTCTCTCCGTTGGGGAGAGGCGTTCACACCCGTCCGGGCGTCGGAATCCTCCCGTGTCCTATCGGGGCCTCAAAGCCGTTCCCCGGTGTCCCCGTCGAACCACACGCCGCGACCGGGGACCACCGCCCACGGCCAGGGCGTTCCGGCCGGTGGGGGCGAGTCGCCTCGCCACTCCACTCGCAATCGGGAACGGCCGGCGGCTACGGTCAGCAGCCAGCCGGCCCCGGTCGGCTCAGCCGACACGATTTCCCAGCCGCGGTAGCCGTTCGGGTCGGGCGTCACGTCGTCCGGCCGTAGCCCGAAGGACAGGCGGCGACCGGCGGGCGACTCGACCAGACCGAGCGGCAGCGAGACGCGAACCGTTCCACAGCCGGAGCCGAACTGCCCATCCGCCGTCGCCGTGCCGTCCAGGAAACAGAACTGGCCCAGGGCAAACGCCACGAACCGGTTGCCCGGCCGGGTCCGCAGTTCCTCGGGGGTTCCGAGTTGCCGCAAGACGCCTGCACCAAGCACCCCGAGGCGGCGGCCGAGGGCCGAGGCGTCGATCGGGTCATGGGAGACGAAGATTATTGTGGCGTGGGCGCGGGCGGAGAGCAAGTGGAGATCGTGGCGAAATTCGGCCCGGAAGGGCGGGTCCAGCCCGGCGAGCGGCTCGTCCAGGAGCCACACCGGGCACCTCCGGAGGAGCAATTTGGCCAGCGCCACCCGCTGTTTCTCCCCGCCGGAAAGCTGGTGCGGGTAGCGATTCAGCAGCGGCGTCAGGCGCAGCAGGTCGAGGGCGTCGCTCTCTGGCGAGCCGCGACCGCCAGGGAGCGGCACCTTCCGGTCGATCCGAGCCGGAAGCGTGAGCGACGGTCTTCCAAGAGC
>JAYTTN010000072.1:0-2615 GCA_043745295.1 Fimbriiglobus sp.
TCGTCTTCGCGCGACTTCAGGAGCCGCGCCACGAACCTCTTGCCCCCGACCGGTGTCCCGGTTTGCGTACACTGAAACGCACCCAACCGGAGACCCGCCGTGCCGAAGCTGAACCAGATCAACGCCATCGTCTCGGGGCGAAAAGGCGAAGCCGAGAAGGCCGTCACCGAACTGTACAAGCTGATCCAGAAGGACCAGCTCTTCGCCGGCCGCGAGCGCACCTACCGGCCACTCGACGAGGTCCAGGGCCAGAAGCTGCCGCCGGAAAGCCAGCGCGTGCAGCAGCGGGCCGACGACCTGATCCGCCAGGCGGTCGCCAAGTGGACCGACCTGTGGAACCTCATTTACACGCAGGACGCGGGCAACCAGTCGGCGAGGGCGGATGTCGTGGTGGACGGCAAAGCCATCCTGACTGCCGTGCCGGTCACGTTCCTGCTGTTCCTGGACAAGCAGGTGAACGACCTGGAGACGTTCGTGTCGAAACTGCCGACACCGGACCCGGCCGAGGAGTGGGCGCACGACCCGAACTCCGGCCTCTTGCGGGGCAAGGCGACGGAGAGCGTGCGGACCAGCAAGGAGCCGACGGTCATCGTCAAGTACGAGGCGACGAAGGAACACCCCGCGCAGACGGAACTGTTCACGAAGGACGTGCCGGTCGGGACGTGGACGCAAATCCTGTACAGCGGCTGCCTGCCGACCGACCGCAAGAACGCCGTCCTGGAGCGGGTCAAGAAGTTGCAGGACGCCATCAAGCAGGCGAAGGAACAGGCCAACCTGCTGGAGGTCGAGAAGCAGAAGGCCGCCGAGGCGGTGTTCGCGTTCGTGTTCGGGGGGTGAGCCGAACCGTTCAAACAAGAGGAACGCGGATGAAGGGGATCGGAACAAGAAATCATTCTTTCCGATCCTCTTCATCCCGGCTTTGATCCGCCTCGTCCGCGTTCCTCTTGTTTGAACGGTGACTGCATTTCCCCGAACCTCCCCTGCGTTTCGCGTATCATATCCCTCGCACAGGCGTGCAGAACTCAGGATGAGGATCAGGCTGACCCGCGACCGTCCCGACAGTGTGGGTTCGACTCCCACCCCCGCCACTTTCCGCACCGACCCCCGGCGGGGTAGCCCAACGGCAGAGGCACGGCGGCGCACCCCAATCTCAGACTGCCACGCCAAAATTCATTCCCCGTGCCGAGGTGTTCGATCGACGTTCGGCTTCCGACCAACGATTGCGGGTTCGAATCCCGTCCCCCAGGCTTTGCCCGCACCCGACCCATCTGGGGGTCGCCTAACGGTTAGGCAGTTGGTTTTCAGCCTCACAGCCGACGACCGGAGACCGCGAACACCTGCCAGTCCCTGAGAACGGCACCCCGGTGCGACTCACACCGCATCGGACCAAGTCCCGGCCGGGGTGCTACCCTGCCGGGACGCTTTTTTGCGCCCGCCATCCCCGCGGATCAACAAGGTGCGGCGGAAGGCGATGGCCAACGAGCCGAGCATCGACTGGCTGCGGGACGACCAGGACAGCGTCACCCACGACTTCCACCAGCTCGGCCTGGACGGGCAGCTGTAGCGGCGGCGGTGTACAATACCGGCGACCACACGGAGGACGAAACGTGCCCGCACACGCACCGAAGGCGAATGGGAAGGCCGAGAAGAAGCCGCGACCGAAGGCGAAATCCGCCCCGGTCCACCTGCCCCGGCCGCCGGAGGACGACGCGCCGATCCCCGTCCTCGCGCGGGACCAACTCGGCGACTACGCCGAGGTCTGGCTGAACACCCCGAACGTCCACCTCGAGGCGAAAACGCCACTCGAAGCGGTCGTCGCCGGAGGGCCGTGGGAGCAAACCGCGCGGGACATCCTGCTCGCGTACAAGTACGGGATTTTCGGATGAATCTCGCCGCCGTCGCCAAACTGCGGACGGCCGTCGTCGCGGGAACCTGGTACCGGGCCATCCAATCCCGCTACCTGGCGACCCCGCTGGCGTACGGCCACACCGGCACTTCACCCGGCCGGTTCAACGGCGGCAGTGAGGAGAATCCCGGTCCGGAAGCGATCTACCTCACCGAGGATCTCCTGACCGCTCAGTTCGAGGTCGAAGTGCTGGTGCGAACGAGTTCGCCGTCCCATCCGGTGATTCCGGTGCCGACGACTGTCCCGTGGTCCATCGTCCCGGTTCAAGTGTCGCTGACCGCGGTCGCCGATCTGACCGACCCGGTCGAAGTTGCGAAACTGGGCGTGTCGTTCCAGACCCTGACCGGCGACTGGCGTGGGTTTTCGTACCGCCCCGTCTACCCCGTGCTCCGCGCCCCGTACTTCACGAACGTGCCCACTCAGCGGTTGGGGTACGCGCTTCACCGACACGGGTTCGAGGGGTTCCTGACGTACTCCTCACGGTTGACGACCAAGAAGAACCTGGTCCTGTTCCCCGCGCGCGTCCGCAAGGGCAGCTCCGCAACGCACACCGACGCCGCCGGCGTCGTTCACGCGCCCGCGCCGTAGCCCCGCCCGCCGCCATTTGATACGCTGGTGACACCCCTCTTTCCAGCGGAGCCTCCCTCATGGTTCGCCGGCTGCTCGCCGCCCTGTTCGCCCTCGTCCCGTCCGTCGCGCTCGCCGCCGA
>JAYTTN010000073.1:0-9645 GCA_043745295.1 Fimbriiglobus sp.
GGTTCCCGTGGTCATGCGGAAGGCGCTCCCCTGGCTCGTACTGCTGCTGGCTCTGCCGGCCGCGCACGGGCGGGACGAGCCGAAGAAGGACGACAAGCCGCCGCCGACGGCGAAGGGGCAGTACGACACGCTGGCGAAGGAGTACGCCGAGCAGACGAAGACGGTCCTCGCCGACGCGCGGAAGGCGAAAGGGGCCGAGCGGGACAAGCTGTACGACAAGTACGACGCGCTGGGCAAGGAGTACGCCGACAAGTTTCTGAAGCTGGCCGAGGACAACCCGACGGACGCCGTCGCGGCCGACGCCGTGTTCTGGGGCCTGCGGAACGTGCAAGGCGGCGACCCGAAGGCCGAGGCGAAGGCGACCGCCCTGGTCGCCGCCCTGTCGATGGCCGACGTGAAGCGGCTCGTGCCGTTCAACGGCAGCCGCTCGACGGCCCTCCTGGACGCCGTGATGGCGCGGGCCGAGACGGTGCCGTACGACCCGCTGGCGGGCGACCTGGTCGGCTGGGTCGCCGGCAGCCGGATGTTCTTCGGCAAGGGGAAGGTTCCGGCGAGCGTCGCCACCGCGACCGACCGACTACTGGAGAAGTTCCCAGACCATCCGGCCGTGGAGCGGATCGTCTCGGTGCTGGCGCGAGGCGGGGCCGACGACGCCGCGACCCTCAAGAAAATCGCCGCCACGGCCACCGACCCGAAGCTGGTGGCGAGCGCGACCTACGGACTGGGGCAGAACCTGGCATCGCAACTGGACGCGCTGGGCGACAAGCCGGAGCAAATCGAGAAGGTGGCGGCCGAGGCCGAGACGGTGTTCGCCCACGCCATCAGGCTTTTCGACAACGAGAAGCTGGCCGCGCAGAAGGAGACGGCCGAGAAGGAACTGACCTCGTTCCGCACCCTGCGGGTCGGGAAGGAGGCCCCGGACATCAAGGGGGCCGACCTGGACGGCAAGGACTTCAAGCTGACCGACTACCGGGGCAAGGTGGTGCTGCTCGACTTCTGGGGGAACTGGTGAGGGCCCTGCGTGGCCATGTACCCACACGAGCGGTCGCTCGTCAAACGCCTCACCGACAAGCCGTTCGCCCTGGTCGGGGTGAACTCGGATAAAGACCTGGACGAGTTGAAAACGGTGCTGAAGGACGAGAACATCAGCTGGCGGTCGTTCACCAACGGGCCGCTGGGCACCGGCGGGCCGATCTCCAAGGCGTGGAACGTCCGCGGCTGGCCGACGATGTACCTGATCGACCACAAGGGGGTCATCCGGCACAAGTTCGTGGGCAACCCCGGGAACGACAAGCTGGACGGGTTCATCGAGAAGCTGGTGGCCGAAGCCGAGAAGGACGCGAAGGGCGGCAAGTGACCCGCCCGGCCTTCCCTTACCACTCGGCCTGGACGCGGAAGGTCTCGCCGGCGGAGAAGTCCACCGGGATCGCGCCGGCGTTCGGCGCGATCTCGCGCTCGACGTTGCCCTCGCCGTCGATCATCGCCGCCTGCACCGGGTCGCGGGCGAAGCGGAGGTCGGCCGCGCCGCCGAACCCGGCGCACTCGACGAACCGCATCGCCACCGCCCGGTTCATCCCCTCGCGTGCCCGCACCGGCCGCAGTTGCGTCATCAGCAGGCTGGGCAGATCGACGTGGCCGAGCCAGCCGGTCGGCCCGATGTGCGGCGGCCCTTTCTCGGTGCGGACCACCGGCGACGGGGCCACCCACCCGGCGGCCGTCTGCATCGGGTGTTCGCGGTCCATCGCCAGCAGCAGGTCGAACCGCCGGCAGGTCTCGCCTTCGGGGATCAGCACCACGTCGGCCGTCCGCGCATCGATCTTGTGGACGAACGGCAGCCCGCCGGTGAACACGAACGTCCGCGCCGCGCCGAGGCGCATCTCCAGGTAGTCCGGCGACACCGGGTACGTCGAACCGGTCTGGCAGTTCGCCCCGTTCACGCCGCGGAACAGCGCCGCGCGGTCGTCCCGCCAGACGAACCGCGCGCCGAAGTAGGCGTGCCACGGGTAGCCGGTCGGCTGGTGGACGGGTTCCAGTTCGATGCGGATTTCCAGCACCGGCCGGCCGACCCACGCGCGAATCCGCTGCCGGAAGGTGGCCAGCACCACGTCCTGCGCGTCGACGATGTCGCCCTCGCACGTCACTTCGCCGAGGGCCGCGCCGCTGTTCGTCACCGTCAACCCCCGGCACCGCGTCTTGCTGCCGGGGTTGAACACCAACTGCATGCCCAGGCGGTTGACGCGGGTCCGCGCGTCGCGGAACCCCCGCAGCGCGCCGGTGAGCGGGTCGAAGTCGGCTTCGAGGAACTCGTTCCGTACCGCCGACCCGTCGGCCGTCTTGATGCGCGGCTTCGGCGGCGCGGCGGTGCCGTTGCGGGGAATCCAGGCGAAGCCGAGCGACGGCACTTCGACCACAAGCTTCGCAGCGGTGCCGCTGAACTCGGCGGCTTTCACCGGGTCGGCGACCGGGATCGGCCCGCCGAAGTCGTCGATCTCCAGCACCACCCGGCGGGTGAAGTTGCACGGGTTGAAGACCATCAGCCCCGGCCGGTTCGGCGGGGAGTGGATTTGCACGCGGTCGGCGAGGAGCTGGGCGAAGGCGGATTCGATCCGATCCGAGCCGGAAGCGTCAGCGACGGAAGCACCCAGACCGTCGCTGACGCTTCCGGCTCGGGTCGAACCAGACTCCAACTCCTCTTCCACCGCCTCCAACTCCGTCAGCAGCGCCGCGTCCGCTTCACCCTCTGCTGTCAGAGTCCGGTACAGCGCCGCCAGCGCATAAGCCGAGTCGATCCGCCGCCGCGCCCGCAGTTGCTCCGGGAACTCGCTCACCGGGTCGGGCAGCTTCCGCACCGTCACGCGGTCGTCGAGCGCGTCGAAGTGGTAGTCGTCGGCCGAGGTGCTGCCGAGATAGTCGCCGTAGCCGATCCCCGCCAGAAACGTCGTCAGGCCGATCCACTCGCCGAGCGGCTCGCCGAGCGCGGCGGACGCCAGCAGCGCGTCGTACCCGACGGCCGCCGGGTCGCCGGTATGCTTGAACGCCACCACCGGGTTCGAGTCCGCCGTCAGCGCCTGGTGCAGGTGGTAGACGAGGTTGAAGAAAGTGAGCGGGTCGGACGCGCTCAGCGGTTCGCGGCCGAACGCCTCCACCGATTTGCCGTCCGGCGCGGGCCAGTTCACCACCGCCGTGTTCCGCACCGGCGTCCGCGCGCCGTCGAAGCTGACGGCGACGGCGTTCTTGAAGCCGACGTGCTTCAGCCAGCTCGGCAGTTGCAGGTGCTGCGCCGACCGCGACCGCGCGTACACGTCGGCCTCGCGGCCCAGCAGTTGGCGAACGGCCGTCCGGCCGGCCGTCAGGTTCCAGAACTGCGACTCGGTCGGCAGCAGCGCGTCGTCCCGCTCGGTGTACGCCCCGCAGCAGACATCCACGTTCGCGGCCTTCAATTCCTCCAGCCGCTCCGGGTGCCGCTCGGCCAGTTCTTCCAGCATCTCGCCGGACGCGATGACCGACAGCGGCAACCCGGCCGCGCGCGACGCCGGCCACGGCTGATCGAGTTTGCCCTTCTGGAGGATGACGATGTCGATCAGCCGGAGCGCGTTCGAGTTCAGCACTTGGCGGGCGCTCGTCACCTTCTCGGCGGCGACTTTCAGCTTCTCGGTGATCGCTTCCGGCCCGGCGTTTTGTCGAACCGCCTCCACCGCCTGCTGCACGTCCTCCCAGAACGCCGGCACGTCGAGCAGGTGTTCGTGGTCCATCGCGTCGAACAAGGATTCGACCACGAGAAACGAATACCCCAATCCGGCGAACAGGCGGACGATCTCGGCGGGCGTGTCGAGCAGGTCGGCGTTCAGCCCCGCGGCGCGGAAGTTGGCGGCGGTCTCGCGTTCGTCCGACGTGACGGCGAAGCTGGTCGCGTTCGCCGCAGCGATGCGGTCCTTCCAGTCGTCCGGCTGGTACAGGTACGGGCCGGTCGGCACGGCGTACAGGAACCCCTCGCCCGGCTTGTCGTGGTCGTAGGACGACGACGCCAGTGGCGGCTTGCTCAGGCCGGCCACCGCCGCCGGGTGCCACAGTTGCAGGTACCCGTTCAGCCAGCCGGTGGCCTCGTCCGGGTTCAGGCTGACCGGGTACGACGTGGGCGGGCGGTACGGAGAGAGCAGGTGCGCTTCGCGGGCGGTCATGGGAACGGCCTGTCGGCGGGGAAGTCCAATACGGTGATGGTAGGGAGTTCGTGCGAGCCGCACCCGTCGGGGAGTGGCTTCTTCACCGCGGAAAACGCCACCCGATGACCCTGCCCCCCGTCACCGCGTTCTTGGGCGTCGATTTCAGCGGCGCGCGGCTGGCCGGCCGGAACATCTGGGTGGCGCGGTGCGAGGCGGAGTCCCCGGCGCGGCTCATTCTGACATCGCTGGACTGCCTGGAAGACCTGGCCGGCACCGCCGACCGGGGGCCGGCGCTCGCGCACCTGGTGACACTGGTGTGTCAGTCGTCGGCGGCGCTGTGGGGGATGGACTTCCCGTTCGGCCTGCCCATCGAACTGTTCCCGAAGGGGCACCGCTGGCCGAAGGTGTTCGACTTCGTCAACGGCTTCGCCGACGACGCCTACGAGTGCGGGATGACGTGCGTGCGGCGGGCGCGGCGGATGAAGTCCCACCCGGTGCGGAAGACCGCCCACCACGTCCGCCGGCTGACCGACGTGGAAGCGAAGGCCCCGTTCGACACCTTCCACTACCGCCTCATCTACCAGACGTTCTTCGGCCTCCGGGACGTGATCGACCCGCTCCGGCGGTCGAAGGGCACGGCCGTCCTGCCGTTCCAGTACCGCAAGCTGCCGACGGCCGAGCGGGTGGTGGTCGAGTGCTGCCCGTCGTCGGTGTTGAAGCGGATGGCGCTGCCGCACCAGAACTACAAGCAGCCGACCGGCGGGCCGCTGACGGCGAAGCGGCGGCGGACCCGGCACGCGATCCTGGACGGACTGGCGGAACACGTCGAGGTGTCGGACGCCTTCCGCCGGGTCGTGATGCGGAACCCCGGCGGGGACGCGCTGGACGCAGTCATCGCCGCCGTCGGCGCGCGGCTGGCAGTGGCGTCGGCCGACCATGCCGCCATCGCCGCCCACCCCCGCTACCGCCGGGAAGGGCGGATGTATGTGTGACTCACTTCTTGCGGCGGAGGGCGTCGATCTTCTCCTGAATCTTCGCCGCGTCCGCCTCGGCGGTGCCGAGCGGCTCCGGCGCGACCGTCTTCTCGCGGGTGTAGCCGACGTGCTTCATCCACGCCGTCGACCGCAGCGTCCGCTTCTGCTCGACCAGCTTGAACAGCGGGTCGGCCTTCACCGCGGCCGCGCCGTCGTCCGGCACCTTCACCCCGAGCGCGGCCAGGACCGTCTTGGCCACCAGCAGGTGCCCGTCGTCGCCGTAATGCACCTTGTCGCCGGCGAACGGCTGCTTGCGGGCGTCCCGCGCCTTCCGCATCGCGGTATGCAAGTCGATCACCGTCACGCCCGGCGTCTTCAACTCGGTCAGCCACTTGGCGTACTCGGCCATCACCGCGTCGTAGTTGAACTCGCCGGCCTTCGGGGTGAAGTCGTAGATCGGCGGCGTGACCAGGAACACCCGCTTCACCCCGGCCTTCTGGCACTGCTCGACCAGCTTCGCGACACCCTTCTGGAACGCGGCCGTGCGGTCCTCGTCCGGCGGCAGGTAGATGCCGTCGTTGATGCCGTAGCAGGCGAACACCACCTCCGGCTTGGCCTTCTCCAGTACCCGGCCGAGCCGCTCGAACAAGCACGGGCGGGGGAACTTGCCGCCGGCGTGGCCGTCCTCGCTCAGCCCGGACAGCGTCTCGCTGGCCAGCCCGAGGCCGATCACGTCGAACGTCTTGTCCGGGTGCAGCTTCTCCAGGAAGTAGGTGGCGAACGAGACGTACCCGCCGGCCTGGGTATTGCTGTCGCCGAGGAAGACGACCCGCTTGCCGGCGACGGCATCGACACCTTGCGCAACGACGGGACCACCCAGCGCCGCGCCGGTGAGGAGGGCGAGAACGAACCGGGACATGGGCGACTCCGAACGAGAGAGGAAGGTGAGCGGAGGACGAGCAAGCGGTCACGTCAGATAGGCCGTTTCCGCCGCCGCCATGTACGTCGTTTCCAAGTCCACCGGCACCACGTCCGGGAAGCCGATGGCCAGCGGCACGGTCGGCAGCGCGGCGGCCACGGCCAGCGGGAACTTGCGGACGGCCAGCCAGCCGCCCGTCGAATCCCCACTGCTGACGCGGTAGCTGATGGCGTAGGGCGACGGCAGGGGCGTTTGGTCCGGGACGCCCAGCCGTGCGGCGAGCCGGTCGGCGAACGAGAAGGCGTATGGCTGCGGGTGGACATCGACGAGCAGCAGGTGGACGCGGTTGGTCAGGTAGCCGAGGTAACGGCTGAGGTATTTCGCCTTCTTCTCGGTGCCGTCCTTGTTTCCCGGCGACACCAACTCGACGACGGACACCAGCCGGCCGTTCCGTTCGAGGTACAGACTGCGATCCTCCTCCAGCGTGGCGACGGACACTTCCCAATCCGGCTGGAACGGGTCCGCCTCGTCGTCCCGCAACAGTCGGTGCGTGCCGCCGTCGAGCCGGCGGACGGACACGTCCGGTTCGCCTTCCGGGTCGTCGACGGCCACGACCGGGCTGGTGCCGACGTAGGCGCGGAAGCCGGCGGGCAATCGCGGCTTGATCCAGCGGAGGATCTCGGTCATCCACAGGATGTGAACGCCCGACCATCCTCGCGTGGCAGCCCAGTCGTGCAGCGGCATCGGTCACTCCGTGGGGGGCGCTTTCGGTTGTTCGGCGAGTACCGCGTCACGGTCCTCCTCCGAGAGCCGGGGCGACAGCAACTCCACCAGCGGGGCGAGTGGCCGCCCCTCAAGCTCTTCGTCGCACACCATTTCAATGACCTCGGCCGGAACATAGCGTCCGGTACCCGACGGCGGCAGTTGAATCTGACGGCGCTTCATGTCGTTCACCTCACGACGCGGAAGTAGTCGGTCCACAGCCTCTTCCACCGCTGCCCGCGCCAGCGGTGTTTGGCTTTGCGGCAGACCCGAACGGCGTACACCCCCGTTCCGGTCAAGTTGATACGGACGAGACGGAAGGCGAAATCCCGCACCTCGTCCGCCGGGTCGAACGGGAGAACCCTACGGTAGCGAGCCACACGCTCGAAGTCGTTCCCGTCCTCGTCGAGTCGAATGATGAACACGGCGATTTCCGTCGGGCCGACGCCTGCAAGGAAGAACCGCACGAACAGATCCATCGACGAGATCAGGCGCGGAAACTCCGTGTCGGGTGGAACCGCGACGACGTAGTTCACCCCCAGCAGGTCCGAAGTCTGGTTCGGACCGTAGCGTCGGGTGAGCGTGTTCAGCACGCCGTAATGCACGTCGAGCCGCTTCCCCATAGCACACCCCCAGTTGGAGTATCATACCTCATCCCGCCGTCACGCGGGCCACCTCCGCGCAGTCCTTGTCGCCGCGGCCGCTGAAGCACAGCACCACCACTTCGTCCGGCCCCCGCCGGGCGGCTTCGCGCATCGTCTCGACCACCGCGTGCGCGGTTTCGAGCGCCGGCAACACGCCCTCCAGCCGGCCGCACAGGTGGAAGGCGTCTAGCGCTTCCCGGTCCGTAACCGACGTGTACCGCACCCGGCCGGTGTCCTTCCAGTAACTGTGTTCCGGGCCGACGCCGGGGTAATCGAGGCCCGCGCTGACCGAATGCACGTCCGCGGTCTGGCCGTCGTCGTCTTGCAACACGTAGCTGAAGCTGCCGTGCAGCACGCCCGGCGCGCCGAACGTCAGCGTGCTGGCGTGCCTGCCAGGCGTCGGCCCGTACCCGCCGGCCTCGACGCCGATCATCGCCACCGACTCGTCATCGACGAACGGGTAGAACATGCCGGCCGCGTTCGACCCGCCGCCGACGCACGCCACCAGCGCGTCCGGCAGCCGGCCGACCTGCTCCAGGCATTGCGCGCGGGTCTCCACGCCGATGACGCTCTGAAAATCCCGCGTCATCATCGGGAACGGGTGCGGGCCGACGACGCTGCCGATGATGTAGTGCGTGTGCTCGACGGTACTCATCCACTCCCGCATGGCCTCGTTGGTGGCGTCCTTCAGCGTCTTGCTGCCGCTCTCGACGGGGAACACCTCGCTGCCCATCGCCTTCATGCGGAAGACGTTCAGCTCTTGCCGGCGGATGTCCTCGCTGCCCATGTAGACCCGGCACGTCAGGCCGAACAGCGCGGCGGCGGTGGCGGACGCGACGCCGTGCTGCCCGGCCCCGGTCTCGGCGATGATCCGCTTCTTGCCCATCCGCACCGCGAGCAGCGCCTGGCCGATGGCGTTGTTGATCTTGTGCGCGCCGGTGTGGTTCAGGTCTTCCCGCTTCAGGTAGATGCGCGCGCCGCCGGCTTCGCGGGTCAGCCGCTCGGCGAAGTACAGGCGACTCGGCCGGCCGACGTACTCGTTCAGGATGCGGTGGAAGCGGCCCATGAACGCCGCGTCCGCCTTCGCCTCGCGGTACGCGCGGTCGAGCTGGTCGAGGGCGAACACGAGCGTTTCGGGCACGAACCGCCCGCCGTACCGGCCGAACCGGCCGAGGGCGTTCGGGACTTGCGAAGTGGGAGCGTCGAGGGTTGCAGGCATGATTCACCGCGGAAGGCACGAGAGGAAGACACCGGGGCACAGTCATCATAGTTCTCTCTTGTCCTTCTCCCGTGCCCTCACGTGCCCGCCGCGGTGAAATCTCGTTATGCCCGAGTTGCCCGAAGTGGAAACCGTCGTCCGCGACCTTCGACCGCTGCTCGTCGGGCGGACGGTCGCGGCCGTGGCGGTCGGCAAGCTCAAGCTCCGCAAGCCGTGGTGGAAGGCCGGCGAGAAGACGCACTTGATCGGCCGAAGCGTCGTGGCGATCCACCGCCGCGGGAAGCACATCCGAATCGAACTGACCGGCGGCGGGTGCCTGCTCGTCCACCTCGGCATGACCGGCCAATTCACGGTGGTCGCGGCATCCGCGCCGACCGAGACGCACACGCACTTCGTCTTCCAACTCGATGACGGCAACCAGCTCCGCTACCGCGACGCCCGCCGCTTCGGGTCGGTCGAGTTGTCGGCCGACGGCGCGGTCGCTGCCGCCGCCCTGAACGCCACACTCGGCCCGGAGCCGGACGACATCGACGCGGAGCCGTTCCGCGCGACTGTGCGCGCGTCGAAGCGGAAGCTCAAGGCGATCCTGCTGGATCAAACCGTCGTCGCCGGGGTGGGGAACATTTACGCCGACGAGAGCCTGTTCCGCGCGAAGTTGCACCCCGAAACGCGCGGCGAGAAGGTGCCCGCTGCCGCGTGCGATCGGTTGCGAACCGCTATCCAAGCAGTGATTGCTAAAGCGATTGAAGGCCGCGGCAGCACCATCCGCGATTACGTCGGCGGGTCCGGGTTGAAGGGCGGATACCAGCACGAGTTCGCGGTGTACGGCCGCACCGGTGAACCGTGCCTGCGGTGTGCGACGCCGATCAAAATGGTCCGCGTCGCCGGCCGCAGCAGCCACTTCTGCCCGACGTGCCAGCCAAAGAAATCGGAGCCGGAAGCGTGTGCGACGGGCCAACACCGTCGC
>JAYTTN010000074.1:0-9637 GCA_043745295.1 Fimbriiglobus sp.
GCAAGGGACCAACCCCTCGGGCGGTTCGCCCCTTGCTCGCGCGGCGGGCTGACAAAACCAGGTCGCTGTCGCGTTCGCCCCCCTCTACTCGCGAGGTGCGGTCATGGCGGAGTGGTGTCTCGTCACCGGCGGGGCCGGGTTCATCGGCTCGCACCTCGTGGACGCGCTGGCGGCCGCCGGCAAGCGGGTCCGCGTCCTCGACGACTTCAGCACCGGACTCACGGCCAACCTGCCGCACGGCGCGTTCCGGCCGGACATCGTCTCCGGCAGCGTCGCCGACCTGGCGACCGTCGAGCGGGCCGTGTCGGGATGCGCCGTCGTCTACCACCTCGCGGCGATGGCGTCGGTGGCGAAGAGCCTGGAACAGCCGATCCTCTGCCACAATATCTGCGCCACGGGCACGCTGAACGTGATCGACGCCGCCCGCCGCGCCGGGGTGAAGCGGATCGTGTACGCGGCCAGCTCCAGTTGCTACGGCAACGCCACCGACCCGGCCGGACTGGACGAAGACACGCCGCTCCAAACCCTGTCGCCCTACGCCGCCGCGAAGCTGGCCGGCGAACACTACCTGGAAGCGGCCGCGATCAGTTTCGGGATCGAAACCGTGCGGTGCCGGTTCTTCAACATCTTCGGCCCCCGCCAGCGGGCCGACTCGCCGTACTCCGGCGTCATCGCCATTTTCGCCGCCGCGATGATGGCCGGCAAAACGCCGACCGTCCACGGCGACGGGTTGCAGGCCCGCGACTTCACCTATGTGGCGAACGCCGTGGACGCGCTGATGACGGCCGGCACCGCGCCGGGCGTCGGCGGCCGGGTGTTCAACGTCGGCACCGGAACGGCCGTGAACCTGCTGCAACTGGTGGCCGCGTTGAACGAAGTCCTGGGCACGGGCGTGACGCCGACCCACGGCCCGGCCCGCACCGGCGACGTGCGGTTCAGCCAGGCCAAGATCGACCGCATCCGCTCCGCATTGGGGTACGAACCGGCCGTCGGGTTCGTGGACGGGTTGCGGCGAACCGTCGAGTGGATGACGACCTCCGGCGGCTGACGGCGCGCGCCTCACGGCGGAAGATCGGGCAGCCCGGCGCGCCGCCGACGGGCCATCTCCTGGTGGTCGGCGTAGTCCTCGTCCGACATCGTGTTGATCGCCGCCGTCGCCGGGTCTTCCGGCCGGCGGAGGGGATTCGGCGCGGGCAGAACCTCACCCGGCGAGTTTCGTTCACCGCCTTCTTCGCTTCTCACGAGTCGCGGCCGCGAGGGAGCGTCCGCTTCCGAGCCGGGGTCAGTCGTCCCCTCACGGTCGCGGCTCGTCGGTTCCACCTCCGCCTCCTCGTCCTTGTCGCCGTGGCGGAGCCGCGCCTTCTCCAAGTCGAGGATCAGTTTCGCCGCTCCGAGGACGACCTTCGGGTCGCGGTCTCGCAACAACTCGCGGAGGGCGACGACGGTGGCCAGCACCGCCTCGTCGAGGACGGCGCGGCGGCGGGATTTCGCGGGGGTGTTGGCGATGCGATTGACGGGCGCGACCATGTTGACTCCCCCGAGAGTGGCATTCGGAGAAGTTTACGCGCGATGTGGACAGATGTCAATACGTGCCGCCAAAACCACTTCTCGGCCGGGTGTGCCCCGTGTGGCCTCTGCGAGCGACGACTTTCTCACCGCCGTCCCAGCCGATAGCCGACGAAGGCCAGCACGGTGCCGAGCAGCACGGCGACGTGGTAATCCCGCACCGGTTCGACGGTGCGGATGCCGAACTTGTGGCCGGCGACGGCGATGGCCGTGCCGAGTAGCGTCAGCACCGCCATCCGCTCGCCGCGGTAGAACAGCGACGTGAGCAGCAGCAGCGCCCCCCAGCCGACGTTGGCCGTGTCGCACCATGCGGTCCACTCGGCCGGTACGCCGGCGACGGCGAGCGGTCGCGTGCCGCCCGTCGGTCCGCCGAGAAGCAGCTCGTTCTGGAACACCCACATCGCACAGGCCGCGATCAGCACCGCCGCCAGCACCGCCCGCACCGGCTTCCCCGCCACCAGTTCGACGACCGCGCCGAGGCGATCCGGAACCACCGGTTCGGCGAGGCCGTTCGTGACCGCGGATCGGCCCGGCAGGAACGGCCGCACGCCGGACGCGGTGCCGCCGGCCTCGAAGCCGCGCACGGCGTCGGCGTGTTCGACCAGCCCGTCGGCGGCGGTCGCCGCCCGCTCCCGCGCCGCCCGCTTCGGCACCCCGTCGGCGATCAGCCGGTCGTACTCGGAGCGTTCCAGCAGCGCCCGGTCCCGCTCCCGCTTCCGCGCCGCTTCGATCTGGTTCAGCACCGCCACGACCGGCTCCCGCCACGCCGCGTGCTTGTCCCGCGCGCCGGCCGTACCACCCCGCAGCAGCCCCGTGCGGGTGGTCAGTTTGGCCTCGAATCCGAACACCGCCTCGAAGAACTCCTCCCACTGGCGGCCGGAGTACTTGGCGAAGAACTGCCGCACGTCGTCGCCGGCGATGCCCTGTTTCCGCAGGCGGTGGGCCAGCTTCGTCGCCGCGCGGGTCACGTCGCCCCGTTCGGCGTCCAGCGGGCGGTCCCACAGCAGCCACAGGGCGACCGCCGCCGCCGCCCCGAGTAGCCCGAAGCCGGACCACAGCCAGAGCAAGTTCGACAGCCACAGGAAGGCGACGAACAGGCCCGTCGCGCCGGCCGCCACCACCCAGTCGCCGCCCGACATGCCGGCCGCGAACCGGCGGACGCGGGTGAACAGGTACGTCTTGCGGCGGACGCCGTTCAGCGCGAAGTAGACGGCCGCCGCCTGCACCACCATCGACGCCAGGCCGACGGCGAACGCCAGCTTGCCGAAGAACGCCAGCAGCACGGCGGCCAGCACGCTGCCCGACGCGAACCCGCTCACCGCCCGCTGGCGGGAGACGGCGGCCGGCACGGTGCGGTAGCGGAAGGCCAGTCGCTCCACTTCCGTGATCTGGTCCTCGCGCGGCTGGAAGGCCGTGACGGACGGCACGCCCAGCCACTGCTCCAGCACTCGGACCACTTCGCCCATCGTCTGGTAGCGCTCGCCCGCGTGCTTGGCCATCATCTTCTGGATGACGACCGACACCGCGACGGGCAGGCGGGGGGCGAACTCCTCCGGCGGCACGAGCGGCGTGTAGGCGTGCTGCTTCATCAGCGCGACGGCGGAATCGCCGTCGAACGGCTGGCGGCCGGTGACGAGGGCGTACAAGGTGCCGCCGAGCGAGTACACGTCGGCGCGGTGGTCCACGGTGGCCGCGTCGCGGCATTGCTCCGGGGCCATGTACGCCGGCGTGCCGAGGGCGATCCGCGCGCCGGTCATGTGCGGCGGCAGGGTGTGCAGGCCGCTGTCGCTGCTGTGGCTGTCGTCCAGCGCGTCCGCCTGCCGGCTCATGTCGGGCGTCTTGACCAGCCCCAGGTCGGCCACCTTCACCGTCCCCTGCTCGTCCAGCAGCAGGTTGTCCGGCTTGATGTCGCGGTGGATGATGCCGCGGTCGTGCGCGTGCGTCAGCCCCCGCGCGGCTTGCAGCACATAGCCGACGGCCGTCTCCGCGTCCATCTTGCCGCCCGCCTTCAGCAGGTCCGCCAGGGTCTTCCCCTCGACGTACTCCATGCTGAAGAAGCGGGTGCCGGCCACCTCGCCGATGTCGTAGATCCGCACCACGTTCGGGTGGTTGAGCAGGGCGGCGGCGTAGGCCTCGCGGACGAACCGGGCGACGAACACCGGGTCGCGGGACCACGCCCGGCTCATCACCTTCAGCGCCACCGGCCGGTCCAGGTTCAACTGCCGGGCCAGGTAGACCGCCCCCATGCCGCCCTGCCCGAGGACGCCCTCGACGCGATACCCCGGCACGTCGGCCAGCACCGCCGGCACGCCCATCACCGGCGTCGGCTCAAACAGCCCGTGGCCGGACCGCGCGCCGTTCCCCGGCGGCGGGGTGGGTACCGAATAGGTGTCGGTCTCCGAGGCGGCGCGGTCGCGGAGGTCGGCCAGGTCGGCCGGCAGCGTCAGCCCGTAGGGGCCGTCGCGGCCGGCGACCAGCGTCTTGCCCGTCCGCCGGGCCGCGGACGGCAGCGCCGAGCGGCACTGCGGGCAGCACGCGGACTCGCCGAGCAGCGACGCCGACACGCTCCGGACGCAACGGGGGCAAACGACTGTCACGGGCGCGACCCCCAAGGAAAACACCGACCGCTGCCCGAACGGTAGGTCACGAATCGCCGGCGGTCGGTGCGGCGGGTCGGAGTACGGCGAGGCGCGAACGCGCGGGGCCAAAGAGGTGCGTCCGGGGCGGAATCGCGGGGGCGGGTGTAAACGAGGGGAAACAATCGACGTGGGAGCGACCGAGGACTGGTGTCGCGGCGGGCTAGCAAGGCGATACACCACCGGGAAGTTCGCTCTAGCCGCCGGCGAAGAGGAAGCGGCCGGCGACGAGGTGCTGGCCGGCGGCCAGCGGCGCGGCGCGGACGATGCGGGCGAGGGCGGCCCACCCGGCGGACGGCCCGCGGCCGTCGAACGCGACGAAGACGTGGCCGGTCGGCGGGTCGCCGACGAACGCCGCCGAGAAGCCCGACCGGGACACGTCCCGCGCGCGGCAGCGGACGGGCCGGCCGACGTGCAGTTCGTCGTCCACCGGGTACAGCGTGACACCCCCCTCGTGCCGCCAGCGGGGGTGCGACCGCCGCTCGTCCGCGTTCTGGAAGGCGCGGCGGAAGTGGTCCAGCGCGGCGGCCACCTGTTCGATCACCTTCGGCCCGTGGTCGAGGCTCATCGGCCGTCCGCTGACCGTCAACTCGGACACGGCGACCGGGCCGTCCGACGGCAGTTGGACGAACAGCTCGACCGCTCCACGGCCGCCGCGCGGCTTCAGCAGGACGCTGCCGTCGCCCATCGGCACCGAGTTGTACCCGTTCTGAGCCGTGTACGCGGACAGCTTCAGGGTGGCCAGTTGTGCGGACAGCCGCACCGGGAAGCGGAGGGTGTACCGGCCGTCGGGCTGACGGACGACGGTGGCGACCGAGCCGGCCGCCAGGGGGATCGCCGTCAGACCGACCTGGGCGAGGCGGACGACGGCGTCGGCGAACGCGGCCGGGGCGGGCTGCGGCTCGGCGGGCGGGGGGTCACCGCCCAAACGGGCCGTGGATTCCAGCAGCAGCACTTTCTCCAGCACCACGCCGGCAGCGGCGGCCGGGCGGACGGCGGCCAGGAACGCCGCGCACGACGCGAACCGGTCGTCCGGCCGCTTGGCGAGGGCGCGGCGGACGGCCGTCCGCTCGTCGGTCGGCAGCGCGTCCCAGTTCACCCGCGGTGCCCCGGTGCGGTCGCGGGGGGTGTCCGGCGACCACGCGCGGCGGAGTTCCAAGTAGATCAGGGCCAGGGCGAACTGGTCGGACGCCCGCTCCGGGGCACCGGCCAGGGCCTCCGGGGCGGCGAACGGGTGGTCGGCCAGCCAGTCGGTGTCCGGGCGGGACCGCCGCAGGGCCTCGCCGACGCCGAACCCGGTCACGCCCGACACGACTCCACGGGTCGTCGTCACCGCCGACGCCGTGAGCAGCAGGTGGGCGAATCCGGCGGCGGCGTGGAGGCGATCCAGAATGGGGCCGAGCGGTTCGAGCAGACGGGCGGCGGTGGCCTGCGACGGCGGGTCGGGCGGGGCGGCGGTGAGCCAGTCGCGGAGGGTGGCGGCGTCGGCGTCCCACACGAACGCGATGAGCCGGAGTTGCGGCAGGATGACCTCCTGGGCCGACCCCGGCAGCGGCGCGGCGAGCGCCTGGAACAGCTCGTCCAAATCCGTCGCCGTGCCGCCGTCCAGCCGGAGCAGGCGGACCGCCTTCACCGCGCCGGTCGGGTCCGCCGCCCGAATCAGCCGGCCCCGCGAACCGGCTTTGCCTTCGCCGAGGTAGCGGAGGTCGGGGCAGGCCAGGGCCAGTTCCTCGGTCGCCACCGTCGCGGTGACGGCACCGGGGCGGAGGGTGGCGGTCGGGCTGAGCCGTTGGGTGTTCGTCACCGACAGGCTGCCGGATGGCAGCCCCCGCAGTGTCGCTGTGATGGCGGATGACGCGCCCGGTGTCGCCGGCGGCACTCGCCGCGTCGATTCCATCGAGATCGGCTCGGAGGCCGGGTCGTACTGCAGCAGGCTTTTGACGAAGGCGAGGCACGACGGGTAGCGGTCCGCCGGCGACTTGCTCAGCGCTCGGCGGACGGCCTCCACGTCCCGATCCGGCAGGGCGCGGAGGTCCGGTTCGGCCGACGAGTGCTGGACGATCAGTTGCTGGGCGGACTTGCCGGAGTAGGGGAACGCACCGGTTAGCAGCTCGAAGTAGACGAGGGCCAGACTGTACTGGTCGGTGCGGCTGTCCACCCGGTCGGACAGGATTTCCGGGGCGACGTACTTCGGCGTCAGCCCGCGGCCGAGTCGCGGCTCGGCCCCGTCGCTCCCCCGGCGATACCGCGCCACCAGCCCGTAGTCGCCGACCTTCACATGCCCGCCCATCAGGAACAGGTTGGCCGGCTTGATGTCCAGGTGCTGGAGGCCGTGCTCGCCGGACAGCACGTCCAGCGCCTCGGCGATGTCCACCATGTAGGCCAGCAGGAGCCGCCGGTCGATCCCCGCCCGCCCGCTCGCCCGACAGCCGTCGTACCGCTGGGCCAGGCTCTCGTCGGCCAGCTCCATCACCATGATGAGTTCGTCGCCGATCAGTTCCACCCGTTCCAGCGTGAGCAGGAACGGGTGGCGGATGCCCTTCACCCGGAGGAACGCCTCGTACTCCTGCCGCAACGAACTGCTGTCGTCCGTGTCGTCCGCCTCTTCCAGGACGAACTTGACCGCCTTGTGGAGGCCGCCCGGCGCGACGCACTTCCACACCTCGCCGAACCCGCCCCGGCCGAGCGGCGCGACCAGCCGGTACCCCGGCAGCGGTTCGTCGCCGACGGAGCGGAGGTACGGGCGGTCTAGGGCGAGGACGGACATCCGAGTCTACTTCGGGGTCGGTGCGGCCGCACGGGGAGGCCGGCAATCGTAGGTCACGATTCTCGTCAGTGCCGGCTTCCGGGTGGGACGGCCGGCGATTGTGGCGCGGGCGGAAATCCGTCGCCGGCTCGGAATTCCGAACGGTTCAAGTGGTTCGCCCGGTTGCACCCGCCCGGTTCGCGGCCTAGGGTTCGGCCGACCGTCCCGGTTCCGCCCGTCCAGCCCCGTTCGCTCCCCCCGCTTCCCCCGGCGGTCGGGTCGAGGCCGCCCCCGATGTTCGCCTACCCGTGCCCGTCCTGCGCCCAGCGGCTGATCGCCCCGCCCGACCGGGTCGGCCAGCAGACCGTCTGCCCGAAGTGTCTCCGCCCGCTGACGGTGCCGGCCCCGGACGCCGTGGGCATCGACACCTTGAGCGCGACGGTTGCCACCCCACTGCCGGTGGCCGCGTGGGATTCCGTCGCCGTGACGGAGGCGGTCGCCGTCGGTGCGGCGGGGGGAGGCATCGACTTCGGGCCGACCGTCGCGCTGGAAGTGGCTCCGCTGCCGGACCTGCGCACCGCCCGCCCCAACTCCGGCCCGACCTCCCGCAAGTCGCTCGCGGACGCCGAGTGCGGCCGCGTCATCCTGAACCCGACCGGCCTGTTCGCCGTGGACATCGCCGCCGAACTGTCGGCCGCCATCTCCATGCGGATGGCCCCGCCGCCGGAGCCGATGTCGGATCGGCAACTGACGCTGGCGGCGTGGCTGGCGGGCACCGGCACCGCCGGTCTGCTGTGGCTGATCGCGGTCGTGACCGCGCCGGACCTGTTCCCGTTCGTGGCCCTGCTCGGCGCGTCGATGGTCGTTTTCGGCTGGCTGTGGCGGGCGTACCTCGCCGGCCGGAGCGGACACCCGGCGAGCGGGCTGGTCACGCTGCTGCCGCCGGTGGCCGCCGTCCGGCTGTTCGTGCCCACCCCGACGCACGGCCTGCGGCCGCTCCGGTTCGTGCTGGCGGGGGCCGTGTTCCTCGGCCTGTTCGTCCTCGGGCCGGCGGTGCGGTCGGTCTTCGAGGGGGAGTTCGGGGCGCGCGTGGACGACTTCCCGCTGTCGGTCTCGACGACCCCGGCGGCGCGGTTCCAAAAGGCCGTGGCGGGGAAGAAGTTCGACGACGCGCTGGCCGAACTGCGGACCCTGCCCCGGCCGAACGGCGTGGCGGACGCCGAGCGCCCCGGCACCCTCCGCGACCTGATCGCGCTGACGACGGCCGACCGCGCCGACCTCCGGGCGGCGGCGCTGACGGCCCTCGCCGACTGGTCCGCGACGGACGCCAAGCCGGCGGTGCGGGCGGGGTTGACGGCCACCGACGCGGACGAGCGGCTGGCCGCGTGCAAGGTGGCCGACCGGGTGCTGGGTGAGGATTCGGCGGCGCTGCTGGCGGCGTGTTTGGCCGACCGCAACGACCGGACCGAGGCGAAGGCCGCGCTGATTCGGCTGGGCGCGGTCGCCGAATCTTCCGTGCTGCCGCTGCTGAAATCCGACCGCGAACCGGTGCTGCTGGCCGCGTGCGAAGTGCTGGAGCGGGTCGGCGGGCCGACGGCGGCGGCCGCGCTGACGGAGCTGGCCGAGGCGACGAAGTCGCGGGCCGTCCGCCAGGAAGCCAGCCAAGCCGCCGAGGCCGTCGCCGAGCGGGTGCGGAAGGCGAAGTGAAAGCGATTCGACGCCCGTCGGCCGCCCGTCGCGGCCGCCGGGCGGGTCATCCGTCTCCCGCGCCGTTCCCGTCGATCCGTCGGGGGTGGGCGTAGGCGTTCATCCGATCCGGCCGCAGGAACCCGACGAGCGTCACGCCGAACCGCTCGGCCGCCTCCACCGCCAGGCTGGACGGCGCGCCGACTGCCGCCAGGAAGCCGATCCCCGCTCGCGCCGCCTTCTGCACCAGCTCGAAACTGGCCCGCCCGGACACCAGCAGCACGCCCGCCCCGCACGGCAGTTGGCCGCTCAACAGCAGCGCGCCGATGAGCTTGTCCACCGCGTTGTGCCGGCCGACATCCTCGCGGACGAGCCGCCGCTCGCCGTCGGGCATGAACCATCCGGCGGCGTGCAATCCGCCGGTGCGAGCGAACCCCGCCTGCGCTTCCACGAGCGCGGCGGGCAGCTTCGCCAGTACGTCGAACGGGACGGCGAACGAGGTGCGAATCGGCTCGATCCGCCGGGCGAGGCGGTCGAGGGTTTGCGTCCCGCACAGGCCGCACGAACTGGACAGGGACATCTCGCGGCGTGTGCGGGACTGCCGTTCCCGCCAGCGGGGTCGCGCGGACTCCGCGAGCGTCACCAGGACGACGTTGCCGTAGTCGGCGAGGGTGCAGGGGTCGGCGCGTTCCAACTCGTCGGGGTGGTCGATGACGCCTTCGGTCAGGCAGAAGCCGGCCGCCAACTCGGCGTCGTCGCCGGGCGTCCGCATGGTGACGGCGAGCGGCTCGCCATCGACTCGGATTTCGACCGGCTCCTCGACGGCGATCCGATCCGCTTCCGTCATCCCGGACGGGAACCGCGTGACGCGGGCGTCGGCCGTCGGCTCGCTCGGCACGGTCAGCCTCCGGTGTCGAAATGGCTTTTGGCGAACCCGGCCCGCAAGGGCCGTGGGTGGTTTCTCGGGTAGGGGCACCCCTCGTGGGTGCCCGTGTTTGGAGAG
>JAYTTN010000075.1:0-9631 GCA_043745295.1 Fimbriiglobus sp.
CAAGGAAATCCAGGTGGTCGTGCGGAACGTCGGCAAGGAGGCGGAAGAGGTGTGGTACACCCCGCAGCAACTCGGCGTGTTCCTCCTCGGCGACGCCCGCGACGGGAAATTCCACCTCGGCCACGCCCTGATCGTCAACGGCATCGCGCCTCGCCCGGTGAATGTCGTCCTCCGACCCGGCGGAGAACTCGTCCGCTGGCGGGCGAAAGTCCGGCACGCCCCGCCCGGCGACGAGACGCCCCGCGAGCCGGGCGAGGCCCGCTTCGACCTGACCACCGGCACGCACACGTTGGTGATGCCCCAGGTCCGTGGCGATCTGACGCGGAAATGGAAGGACAACCCAGGCGGGATCGAGGCGATTGCGACCGGCGAGTTGGTAGTGTACTGCGCCCCGAAGCGGCCGGAACCCAAACGCAACGCCCCCGTGCCGAAGGAGCGGCCGACGGCGGTGCTGTGGTCCGAGCCGGTGCGGGTGGACTGGAAGGGCAGCGGCGCGGAGCGGATCAACGGCGTGTGGGCACCGGACGGCAAGAGCGTGATCGTGCCGACTCCGACCGCCAACGAGAAGGGCGAACCCGTCGCCGGCGGCGGCGTGGACTTCCGCGACGCGGCCACGGGCAAGGTGACGGAGACGCATGAAGGCGCAAAACCGCCCGACCGTTACCAACCGGTTTCCATCGCGGCCGATCCCAACGGCGATAGTGCCGTCGCCACGGGAGTGAAATACCTCGACGGGAACAACGGCCAGAAAGTATTTCAGGCCATATATACATGGCGTAACGATCATAAGAAATCGCATGGGATGATAGGGGGATGCGGAACGGTCCACAATCGTCTTGCACTTTCACCGGACGGGAACCAAGTAGTCCGCATTGTTTTCGGAGATGCGATTGACATCTTCGACACTGTTCGGGGCCGAAGGCTGATCGACGAAGTGCGGATTAAATCCCAAGACGGTGAGTCCTTGACCGCTGTCGCCTTCCACTCGGTCGGGAAGTACTTCGTAGTTGCGAGTACGGAAGGCACGCTGCACTCCCTCGAATCCGCCACCGGCAAGCCCCTCGGCGTCCTCGGCGGATTGGACGTGGCCTTCCGCACCATCGCCGTCTCGCCGAACGGCAAGGTCATCGCCGCCGGCGGTGGGCCGGGGAAGGGCGGACAGTCGCTGGCGGTCATCGACGGCTGCACCGAGAAGGCGCTCGGCAAGGAGTTCCGCACCGTCAAGGATGCCGTGCCGCTGAAGGAGCGGATCAACGGCCTCGCCTTCTCCGCCGACGGCAAGCACCTCGTGGCGGCGTGTTCGGACGGCGTGCTACGGGTGTTCGACGTGAAGGCCGGCACGCTGGTCGCGTCGGCGAAGGAACACAAGGAGGACGTGTTTAGCGTGGCGTACTCGCCGGACGGCAAGAAGCTGCTGACGGTCGGCCGCGACGCCATGACGGTGTGGGACGTGGCCCGGCTGATGGCGAAGTGAATCCCGTCCGAGCCGGAAGCGTGAGCGACGGTGTCCGTTCCCCCGTCGCTCACGCTTCCGGCTCGGATCGGACTCACGTCGGTCACTTCGCCACGACGGTCACGGTCGCGTAGTTGTGGGTGGTGCCGTACTTGCGGCCCTCGAACTCGCCGGGCGTCTTGTCCACGTTCATCGCCCGCGCCGAGTACCGGCCGGGCTTGGCGAACGCCGGCGTCATCCCGTCCGGGTCCGTCTTCAGCACCTTCATCCCGTCCGCGCCCGGTTCGTGGACGGTCACGTCGGCCCCGGCCACCGGCTTGCCGTCGAACGTCACCCGGAAGGCCGTCCCGCTCGACACCTTCACCGGGGCGATGTCGAACGCGGCGGCCGGCTTGCCGTCGGCCGGATCGCCGAGGATCAGCCGGGCGTGGTGGCGGATGCGGTAGACGTGCCCTTCGCCACGGTTCACGACGCCGTACTCGACGGTCGCCCGCACTTCGGCGGTGTCGTCGGTCACGGGCACCTGCCAGCCGCCGGACACTTGGTCCGCCGCCACGCTTGTCGCCTTCCCCGACGAGGAAATGACTTGGACGGTCTTGAACTCGATCTTGCCCGTCTCGACTTTCTCGTCCTTGGCGGGGGTGTCCGAGAAGACCGCCGTTGCGATTTTGCCGTCGGTCGGCGGCAGCAGGAAGACGAAGTGCGCCGCCGCCGAGTTGGCGAAAGCGGTTGCCAGTAGAACGGTTACGATGCCACGGCTCATGGTGACGCCTCCGTGCGTGAGTGAGTGGGAGTGGCAGTTTACCGCGCCCGGCGATCCTTTTCCCCCTCAAGTTCCTGCTCGGTGAGCGGATGAGAGACTTATGAAGGGACTGTCGGAAAAACGGACACCACGACACTTTCGGCGGAAAGTCCGACACAATACCGCTTGTTCCGCCGGGGCCACCGGCTATAATGTCCGATGTCCCGTCGTGTGGCGAAACCGGTGAATGGGCGACACTGGTTGAGTCTGCGACGGGACTTTTTTGCGCACCCACTTCCGGACAGACTGGTTTGTTAGCCCGCCGCGCAAGCAAGGGCTTAACCGCTGTTGCGGACAGGCGCAGAATGGGGAACGTGACACCGCATCGGCCAGTGCCCCTTGCTTGCGCGGCGGGCTAACAAGAACCATTTCAGTACGTCAGCAGGCTGAACACCTCGTAGCCTTCCAATTTCGATCGCCCTTCGAGAAAGCCGAGTTCCATGAGGAACGCACACGCCACCACCGTCCCGCCGGCCTGTTCCACCAGTTTGCACCCGGCCGCCATCGTCCCGCCCGTGGCCAGCACGTCGTCGATCATCAACACCCGCTGGCCGGCCGCGATGCCGTCCACGTGCATGTGCAGTTCGGCCTGGCCGTATTCGAGGTCGTACTTCAGGCTGTAGGTGCGGTACGGCAGCTTGCCCGGCTTCCGCAGCGGCACCAGCGGCACCCGCAGGGCCAGTGCCAGCGGCGCGGCGAACAGGAACCCCCGCGCCTCGGCCGCCGCGATGGCATCGATCTTGGCGTCGCCGTACCGCTCGGCCAGCCGCTCGACGGACGCGCGGAACGCCGTGGGGTCGGCCAGCAGCGGGGTGATGTCCTTGAACAGGATGCCCGGCTTGGGGAAGTCGGGGATGTCGCGGATGAACCGGGCGAAGTCCATGGAAAACTCGGTTGTTCACGAGAGGGCACCCACAAGGGGTGCCCCTACATTGTCTGGTAGGGGCACCCCTTGTGGGTGCCCTCACTCGTCCCGTTCTACCCGCCCCACCCCCGGTACGCAATCGTGGACCTGCTCATCCGCCCGGCGACGGCCGCCGACGAGGACGTGATCGTCCGATCCAACGCCGCCCTCGCCTGGGAGTCCGAGGCGAAGAAACTGGACGAGCCGACCCTCCGCGCCGGCGTGCGGGCGGTGCTGGCCGACCCGCACAAGGGGTTCTACACGGTGGCCGAAGCCGGCGGCGCGGTGGTCGGGCAAATCCTCATCACGTTCGAGTACAGCGACTGGCGGCACGGCTGGTACTGGTGGATTCAGAGCGTGTACGTGGACTCGGCGGCCCGACGACACGGGGTGTTCCGCGCCCTGTTCGAGCATCTGAAGGCGAAGGCGACCGCCGACCCGACGGTCATCGGACTGCGGTTGTACATGGAGGACGACAACGACCGCGCCCGCCAGACGTACCTCGGCGTCGGGATGGAGGTGGAGCCGTATCGGCTGTTCGGGCTGTACCCTCTACCGGGGCGCGGAAAGGCGTACTGAGGGGGATTGCGGCGACGGTGCGCTGGCCAGTCGGAAGGCGATTTCACACAATCTTCACAACCACTTCTCTCCGCGTGGTTAGAAATAGTCACGTCCTCCCCGTGGCGATTTCGGCGGGCCGTTGTCGCGCCGCCCGCTGCAACGACATTCCAAACCCAACCCGCCGGCTGTCCCGCAGCCCGTCCGACGACGGGACGCGATTGTTTTTTTCCCTTTCCGTTCCGGGAGATCGTCATGAATCGCAAGCGTCGCGCCGGGTTCACGCTGATCGAGTTGCTGGTCGTCATCGCCATCATCGCCATCCTGATCGGCCTGCTGCTGCCGGCGGTGCAGAAGGTCCGCGAGGCGGCCGCCCGCATGCAGTGCAGCAACCACCTGCACCAGATGGCCCTGGCCGCCCACAACTTCGAGAGCGGCTACCAGTACTTCCCGCCGGCCTGGCAGAACCCGACGCCGGCCGCCACCTTCATCGGGGTGGTCCAGGACGCGCCGCTGGCCGAGGCCCCGCGGTTCACCAACGTGATGGTCGAGCTGCTGCCGTACATTGAACAGGACAACCTCCAGCGGGCGTGGAACTTCCAGAACATCGTCGCCAACCGCGGCCCGGACGGGTCGGTGTCCAGCCAGGTGGTGAAGATCTTCCTGTGCCCGAGCAGCCTCGTGGCGCAGAACCCGAAGGGGACGGTGTCGGGCAACGTGTACGGGCTGAACAGCTACGGCGGGATCGCCGGCCGGTACTCGTTCCGGGCGTTCACCGGCAGTGCCTTCACCATCAGCAACGACGGCATGTTCTACATCAACAGCCGGGTGCGGATGTCGGGCATCACCGACGGCACCAGCAACACCGCCATGTTCGGCGAGCGTCAGCACAAAGACAAGAACTTCGACCGCATGTACACTAACTTCCCGATCCTCGGCTGGAGCGGGTGGGCGTGGTGCGATCAGGGCAACTCGATCGGCGACTTCCTCGTCGGCGCGGCCCAGCCGATCAACTGGCTCATCCCCGACGCGGCCACCGGGGTCAACAGCAGCTCCAACCCGTGGGTGCAGCAGCGGCTGTCCACGATGGGCAGCGGGCACACCGGCGGGGCGAACATCGCCATGGCCGACGGCAGCGTGCGGTTCGTCCGCGACAGCATGCCCCTGGCCACTCTGCAGGCCCTCTGCACCCGCAACGGCGGCGAAGTCGTGACCCTGGACTGATTCCCACTCTCCTGAGGCGGCTCACATGCGACGCGGACTCTGGGTTTTAGTCGGCGGACTGGCGGTCGCGACGACCGGATGCGGGGGGCCATCGGCCACGCCGGTCGAAGGGACGGTGGCCTTCGCCTCCGGCAACCGCACGTCCGACAACCTGCTCTTGCAGTTCCACCCCACCACCGACGGCGGGGCCAAGTTGCGGGGCGGGTCGGCCCTATCGGACACGGGCGGCAAGTTCACGGTGACGGGCGACGACGGCGCGGCCGGCCTCCCGCCCGGCACATACATCGTCACGGTGGTGGATAACAACCTGAACGTCGAGGACGAGCCGGGCACGAAGGGGGCGAAGCGGCCACCGCCCAACCGGGTGCCTCTCAAGTACACGGCCGCCGACGAGAAGTTGAACCCGCTCAAGGTGACGGTCGAGAAGGGCAAAGCCGGGTACGAACTGAAGCTGGACTGACCCACCGAACCCCCGGCCCGCGCCGGGGGTTCGCTCGTTCGCCGCCCCGTCGCTCGCTATCATCACCTCGCCCCGTTCCCGCCTTCCGGGAGTCCGCCCGTGTCCGCCGGTCTGTTCGCCTGCCCGAGTTGCGGTGCCACCCTCCGCGTGCCGGCCGGCGCGACGGCCGTCCGCTGCCCGCAGTGCAAGACGGTGCTGGATGTGGAGGCCCCGCCGCCGGTCGCCCCGCCACTGCCGTTCGGCCGACCGCCGCCGCCCGCCGCTCCGAAACCATCGCCCAAGTCGGCGAAGGCCCCGCCTCCCCCGCCAGTGCAACTGCCCGACAAACTCCGCGCCTCGGTGGTGGACGAAGAGGCGGAGGAGGTGGAGGGGCGCGCTCGCGCCGCGGCCGCGCGGAAGGCCGAGGCCCGCGAGGCGCTGCGCGGCATGGCGGACGAGGACGCCGAGAGGGAGGCCGAGTTCGAGTACCTGCAGGACGTGTGCAAGAACGGGCGGACGGCGATGACGCTACTGCTGTACGGGATGCGGCTGTACGCCGGGGCGATGATGCTCGTCGCCGCCGCCGTCGCCGCCCTGCTGTTCGTTCCCGAACTCGGCCAGAGTTCGCTGCTGACCGCGCTGGTCATTGCCCAGATCGGCACCCTGCTCTTCGGCGTCGGGTTCGCGTTCGCCATGCTGGGGCCGGACCAGGGGCGGTACATCGGCGTCGCCGGGGTGGTGACGGTCGCCGCCCAGATCGGCATGATCACCGTCGCGCTGGTCAAGCTGCTGGCCGGCATCCTCGCCTACCAGGAGGGGCGGATCGGCAACTACGCCGAGGCGCTGCTGGCGTTCCACGCCATCGGCCTGGCCACCTATGTGCCGATGCTGGCCGAGACGCCGGCCCGGCTCATCATGGGGTACGAGTTCAGCTACTTCGGCATGGCCGTCGGCGCGGTCGAGTTCACCCGCTTGGTACTGGTCTGCCAGCTCACGCAGATCTACGCCGACGCCGGCAAGGAGCCGGAGCTGGGGCACAAGTCGTTCGCCTCGGTCAGCAACTTCTTCTGGGTCATCCTGCTCGGGGCCATGTTCCGCTTGGCCACCACGTTCGGGTTCGACTGGGCACCCCGCGGCGAGTTCATGTTCACCATCGGGCAGGTGTGCCACTGCATGGTGCTGATCGGCATCTTGGAGGTGGGCGGGCTGGTGGCGCTCAACCAGTCGTCCGTGATGGAGACGACGCGGGATTTCGTGGACGCCAAGCGGTACATCCTGAAGGGCGAGCGTCTGGTCGAGTGACGGGCGAACGGCCGCGGCCGCGATTCCGGGCTGCCAACGGCGGTCCATCGCCGTCGCGCGAAGAGGTCGGGGGAGTCGTTCGCCTGCGTGTCGTCGAAGCGCACTCGTCGCCCACTACCAGACCGATCATGAGCGGCAAACCGGCGAAGAAGGGCGACCTCCCGACGAAGGCGTGCGCGGCCTGCGGGCGGCCGTTCGCGTGGCGGAAGAAGTGGGCCAAGTCGTGGGCGGAGGTGCGGTATTGCTCGGAGCGGTGCCGGCGGGCGAAGTGACGCGGGGGACGCCGGCATCCCCCGGAGCGGGAGCCGTGATCAGTAGTCCGACGAGATGACTTCGCCGCCGGCCTTGGTGATCATGGCGGCCAGGACGGTGATCGGGATGCTGTCGCGGATGAACCGCACGCTGCCGTCGGCGAAAGCGACGTTCGCCCCGCCGGTGTGGAAGCTGTAGATGTCGCCGGTCTGGTTGTTCACGTTCATGGCCGCCGGGCCGTTCTTGTTGGCGCTGCCGTCCGCGTTCGCCCCGGTCAGGGTGATGCGGTTGTCGGCGTCGGCCCAGATGGCCGTCGGGGTGGTCGCGGCCGTCGAGCAGATGCGGCCGAAGCACTGCTTGTCGCGGCCGCCGATCTCGGAGTACAGGATGGTGTTGCTGGTGCCGTCGGTGATCTCCAGGATGCGGGTCGGCCCGTTCTGCCGCAGCGCCCCCTTGCTGCCGGCCCCGGCCCACGGCACGCCCGCCGCCACCAGGCTGTTGGCGAACGCGATCTCCGCCCCCAGATTGTCCTTCGTCGTCTTGATCTGCGTGGCCGGCGCGTAGTCGCCGGGTCCGCCGACGAGGGTGGCCGCCGTGCCGCCGGTCGGGTAGAGCGCGCCGCCGTAGATGTTCGCCGACGAACCCGCGTAACTGGGCGGTGCGAAGGCGTTGTTGCCGTTGCCGATATACGCCACCTTCGTCAGCGCGATCAGGTCGGCGGTGGTGGCCGACGGGCACCGCACCAGCGCGAACTTCAGTTGCAGGGCGTTCGCGTTCGCCGGATCGGACCAGTCGGCCCCGAACGTGTACAGCGGGTAGACGTTATTCTGCTCGATGTACGGCAGCAGCGGCACCAGCCCGCTGCACCGCCCCTGCGTGCCGCCGGCGTTGCCGGGGGTCGGGACCGAACCGGGCGAGAACGGAATGTACGGCGGCTGGCTGTTGTTCTTGGTGACGGCGTTGAACGGCAGCCCGCCCAGCGCCGACTCGTAGTTCATCGCGGCGAGGCCGAGTTGCTTCAGGTTGCTCTGGCACTTCATCCGCGCGGCCGCCTCGCGGACTTTCTGGACGGCGGGCAGCAGCAGCCCGATCAGAATGGCGATGATGGCGATGACGACCAGCAACTCGATGAGCGTGAACGCGGGACGAAGCCGACGCATTGGGAGAACCTGGGTCGAAGGAAAAGGGCGAGACGCCGGAGACGCGCGACGCGCGCTGTTCCCCGCATGTCGTCGGCCGATGTCGGCCACACCGCCGACTTTCACGCAAGCTTCACGATAAAATCACACGGTCGTCGCCCCGACGGCGTTATCGGCCCTTTTGCACGACGGTTGCAACTTGCGGTACTCATGTGCCCATCCACCACACTGGTCGTTGCCCAACCATGCTGCTCGACTGGCGGTCACTCGCCACCGCCGCCGACCGCGACCGGTTCGTCCGCGATCACCTCGCCGGTCTGTGGATCGGCGAACCCCGCCGGGTGGCCGACACCCCCGGCGGCCGCGCGGCCGCGCTCGACCGCCTACGGTGCCACGACGCGACCGGTTACGGCCAGCGGCGCAACCACTTGGACGGCCCCGTCTCCCGCCTGTCGCCGTACCTGCGGCACGGCATGTTGGCCATCACCGAAGTGCGGGACCACCTGCGGGAGCGGTACGCCGGACAGCCGGAGCGGACCGAAGAGTACCTGCGGCAGTTGGCCTGGCGGGACTTCTTCGAGAAGGTGCTGGACTGGCACGGCGACGGGCTGGACGACGACCTGGAGGAGCCGAAGCACAACGTCCCGCGAGCCGACGCGCTGCCGGCGGATGTCGCGGCCGGCCGCACCGGTCTGCCGTGCATCGACGGCATGTTGGCCGAGCTGTTCGCGGCCGGCTACCTGCACAACCACGAGCGGCTCTGGTTCGCCGCGTATCTGTGCCACTTCCGCGGCGTCCGCTGGCAGCAGGGCGCGCGGCTCTTCCGCCAACACCTGCTGGACGGCGACCGGGCGTCCAACGGCAGCAGTTGGCAGTGGGTGGAAAGCACCTTCGCCGGCAAGCCGTACTACATGAACCGGGAGAACGTCGCCACGTTCAGTGGCGGCAAGTGGTGCGACACCTGCACCGCCCGGTGCCCGTTCGACGCCAGCTACGAGACGCTCCAACACCGCCTGTTCGGCGGGAATGTCGCCCCGCTCCCGCTCGGCTTGCCGCACCGGCCGCCACCCGCGTCGGACGGCGTCCTGCGGCCCGACGCTTCCAGTTCCGGGTCGCCGGTTGCCGTATCCACTCTCGTCTGGGTCCACGACGCGGCCCTGCGGCCGACCGACCCGGCCGTCGCCGCGCACCCGGACGCGGCGCTGGTGTTCGTGCTGGACGAGCCGGCGCTGCGGGCCGAGCCGTGGGCGTTCCACCGGCTGGCGTTCGTCCTGGACGGCGTCGCCGAGCTGTTCGCCGCGTCGCCGCACCCGGTGAAGCAACTGCGGCTGGGCGACCCGGCGGCGGAGTTGGCGGCGGTCGCGGCGGACCTTCGCGCGGCGGAACTGGCCGCGACCGACCACCCGAACCCACGGGTGCGGCGCGTCCTCGCCGGTGTCAGCGGGCTGTCAGTCGTCGCCCACCCGCGGCCGGTGCTGGCCGAGTACGCCGGCGAGCCGCGCCGCTTCAGCCGCTACTGGGAGGCGGTGGCGAAGCAAGTGCTGGGGTACGCCCCGAA